>NZ_CDBR01000001.1 GCF_000819685.1 Aeromonas allosaccharophila
CGAGAAAGGCCATTATCGATACTAAAATTCATTTGAGACTCCTTTTTTGAAGGGTTTTGAGAGGTAAAAACGATTATTTTGTGCATTGCTGCTGAACTAGAACTGTTCCATTTGCCGGGCTAGGAACGTACCAACCTTGAGTTCCATCTGTGTTCGTTTCCCATACTCTGACATATGCTACCCCGCCATCAAAGCGGCCCTCAACCGCGCCGATTTTGTTGAATGGGTAGCCGTTTTTGTTGTAAGAGAGTGGGACAACGTTCACTTTCCTGTTTGTTCTTCCCGCTGGGCAGTTTACCAATGGTACCGCTTGGCTATTTTGTTGAACGCTACTCCATCCTAAACCTGATAACACGGTTCTATTTGTCAGGCCAGCAATCGATATGTCTTTCACATCTTCAATCGCATTGCCTGCTGCTTTCATTGTTCCTGTTAGAGGCCTGGAACCGTCAAGGAGATAGAAATTATCATGAGCTATTTCAGTGCCGGGGCGTCCAATTTCGGCAACAATACTTGTTCCAGATACTTTTGCAAATGGCAAGATAGACAATAGCTCGCCAGCAATATTATCGCGATAAGAAGCGGGTACTTTGGCTAATGGGGTAGTTAATTCAAATCTAGGAATAGTGGGATTACCACCAACGCCATAAGCTCTTACCGAAATTGTATCGCCCCATAGGGTTTCGGTCATTGGGCGGCAGTCCCCAACGCTGGCTTCTGTCGGAGTGCAGTTTTGCAGGTAGCCCTCATTAACCAAGACTTGAACGGATGATGGAAAATTAGAGGGAGCAATGATCCCAGTATTTTTCGCTTGGACTTGATAACGTTCACTGGCCTTAGTGAAAACCTCGACAATTCTTGCGGCTTGTTTTTTTGCCTCCCCTTCTATTTTGTCCTGTTTCAGTTCATTGAACGCCATTGTGCCAAGAAAAGCTACAACACCCAGAACAATTGTCAATTCGATAAGGGTATAACCACTTTGCCTATTTTTCATGTTTATTTGGCTCCAGAACCGTATTCCCAGCAACTTGAGTTATTTCTATACATTTCACTAAATGATGAAGTACGTGGCGACCTAATCGGATAGTAGAAAGAGAGAAGACTTCCTGAAACGCTTCTGGCTCCAGAGTCAGAGAATAATTTAGCGGCTAAAATCGTATCCCTCACGTCAACAGAAACCACAGTTCCCACAGGCTCCCCTCCCCTCATGCTAAAGGAGAAATTTGTGATCCAGGGGATCGGGTAAACGGATGAGCGGGGGACGCCAACACCAAGTAAGTCAGTGTGAGATATGCTTACTCCGTTTAGGCAACCTCCTGTTCTTTTCAAAAGGAGAGCAGAAGATATGCCTTTGTTTACATCGAAAGCAATGCTTGATGCTTGTTTGGCTTGTTTAATTATATCGCTGTCACTTTTTAATGTGCTAACCCCGCCAACAAGTAAAGTGAGAATAACAGCCGTGCTGACGACTAATTCAATCAATGTGTAACCGCTGTTATTTTTCATAAACCAATCTGCCTAAAATAATTAAAAGTGGCGACCTAAGCCGCCACTATGCTCATTAATTACATGGTCACTTTGATACTTGTACCAGTTACCGTAACAGTTGTGCACCCTGTTGCTGTTTGGCAGCGGCCAACGGAAAGTGGGGCCAGAGTGTCCGCAAGGTCTGTAATATAGTCTGTCGGCAGGCCTGCGGCGGTAATATCAACCTGGCTGGGGTTTGATGTATTCGCAATGACAGTAAAGTCACCACCAAAGGCATTCGCCTTTTTACCATCAGCTGTGGTACCGCAGATAGCTGCATCCAGGAGCTTGGAACCGGCTTTGCACAACTCTGTCATACTGACGCCGGTTTTATTGGGGCGGCCTTTTTTCCAGCGGTCAGATGCAGAGGTGATCTGCTGTACCTGTTTTGTCAGGTTTTCTTGCTGGGTTTGATAGTTGACATCACTACGCATTGACAGTGCCACCGCAAGAAGTACGCCAATAACAGCAATGGCAATACTCAGCTCGATAAGAGTGAAACCACCTTGTTTGCGGAACACATTTTTCTTTGCGTTGAAATCTTTCATTTACATTACCTCATTTACATTGATTGTTAAGACATTATTCTTGCCGATTGTGCCACCACTAAATAAGCACCCCCGGCCATTATTGCTAATCCCATGCCCGCCATGAGCATTGCAAGCGCATTTGCTAAAAAAGCTAACCGTGCGATCTGTTTTTTTAACTTCCTCCTTTGCCTTTCCGAGCTTTTCATTAAAACACTCGGAATATCTTCGCTGTTACTGAGAATTTTGATTCTCTGTATTTCTGGCTCATTTACCAGGCCAACATCGAAAATGTCCCCATAGTTCTTTTTGCCAGAAGTTATCTTGAGCTTTGCGGCTCTGAGTTTGGCTGATAACCATTGCCCAGAACCGTGACCTATTATGCTCAGACAATCTTTCAGAGAAACTCCTGCTTTCATAAGGCTGGCTACACTAGCCAATACTGCTATGGCGTTAAGGTCTCGATACTGTTTGAATATAATCGCTTTATCTAAGTCTCCTCTGTCAGGGACATTTGGTAACACCCATGCCAATAATGCTATCACGGACAACAATCCAAAAAGAACAACAAATTTCCAGTTGTGACAAAAGTTTGAAATGTTCCAGGCTGTATGTGAAATAGTACCCCACCTATGCAATGGGAGCGTTTCTTGAGTCGTCAGAAGATATTCGTAAGCTGGCCCTCCCGCAATCCCAATAATCACCGCGAGAATTGAGAAAGGGTAAATAACAGCTTTGAAAATATCAGATGTAAGACCTGATGCGTCACGAAGAACGCTAGAGCCTATATTTAGGCCCATGACCATATCACCAGTCTCCTTGCCGGCGGAAATTGTAGATATAACCAGAGGAGAAAACCATCCCTCCATGCCAACTGTTATTTTTTTGCCGTTCCTGATAGCCATCAACATTTCTGACGCTAAGCATTTAGTTGCAGCCGTCCCGTATTTTATGAAGTTCAAGCATATGGCTTTTTCTTCCAGCCCCGAATCTACGAGCTCTTGAAAGTCATCAAGGAACTCGATTTGAGCTGATTTGAAGAATGTAAGCTTCAAAAAGCGCTTTTTGATGGCCTCAAAATTCATATCAACTCCTTAACCTGTTCGGCCACTGAGTAGATATCACAAATACCAGCAAGAATTTTTTTCTTGGCGTAAAACTGAATGCTTTTCCATCCGTTATTAATTAGGTGCTGACGCCAGATAAGAGCATCCCCTTTTGCGATAAACGCTCTATCTTCATCAGTTAATTCAATTACCTCCATGACGAGTGTACGGCCCTTTTCACCGTGGACGCAGTGTTTACAACCCTCTGTGTTTTTGAATCGAGCCTTACCTAAGTTCTCTCCCAGGAGTTTAACCAGGGCGGCCCTTTGTTCCTGAGTGGCTTTTTCGTGTGGTATTGAGCAGTGAGGGCACACCTTTCTCGCTAGACGCTGATGGCTAAAGACAGAAAAAACGTCAGGGCTACTGGCAACGACTCCCGGTACTCGAAGGTGCTCGACCAGCTTGGTTGCAATGCCCGTTGCGCTAGACGTATGCGTAGTGCCCACCAGGAGGTGGCCGGACTCTGACAAGTGTGTGAACTCAGCCGCACCGCGCTGATCTCGAAGCTCGCCAAAATAGATCACATCCGGGTCTTGTCTGAGCATCACTTTTCCGTAGTACGCAAAATCACGTACTTGACCTTTCTTCGTCAATCCGTAGTCGATGCGAGTCTGGGCAACACCATCGAGAGACCATTCCGGTGGATCCTCAAGGGTGTTGATATTCCTTTCTTCATCAATCTCTGACAGGCCAGCCATTGCCACGGTTGTTTTTCCTGAGCCTGTTGGCCCCGAAAAAAGAATGGCTCCCTGGGGCTGTTTAAGAGCTTTATCAATAATCTTAATGTGATCTTCATCCATCCCCATATCAGAAAATGATGGGATATCCTCTCTGATTGGCGTCAAGAGTCTTAAAACAGTTTTTGTGCAGTCTATGTCATCATTGCTGCTGCTGACTGGAATCATGGAACTTCGCCAATCCCAGCTTCTCTTTTGATTGTTAAGATTGATTTGTACGTTAAATCCGCCTGCATTTGGAATAAGAGAGGAATACGACTCTTCCGAACCACTAAAGGCGCTAAATATGTATGATGTCAGTTCGACACCATACTCTTTAGGTTGGGTTCCAGTTAACTCAACTAATCTCCCGTCAACCCTTGATTTAATTGTGGTTTTACCACCCTTCACCAATATATGAACATCAGACCCGCCGAGTTTGATGCACCTGGTAAGAATGTGCATCAACCGTTCTTCAACGTGAGTCGATTTTGCAACGACATTACGCCCGTTAATTTTTTCAGCGTCACTGGTATTTGATATTCCAGAGTCGAGCACCTGTAATACAATGTTTTTATCAACGAGGCGAATTTCTGGATCCGCACCATGCCTAAGTTTTTTCACCTCGTTAACAATTTTTCTTAAATTATCGCTATCCGGGTCTGATGTGAGAATAACCATGTTGTCATCAACAAAACAGCACTTATCTTCTCTGCATAGAGCTAAAATATTTTCGTCATCTATCAGACCAAACATTGTTTTAGCTGGGGCGTTCATCTATACCACCTCAATAAGACATAGTGATGCAGCGGGTAGACTTACCCTGGCTGGCACATAATTGACTGTCGGTGATTGAGGTAATTTTCATCCCTTCAATAACCTTTCCTACTTGGGCTGGAATCATTCGTCCAGACTCGCCAACTGATACATATGCAGTCAGCTTGCCATCCACCCTGGCGGCGTAACGCAATGTTAACTGTTCAAGGCTGCTCGCCGCCCTGGTGGGTTTTGGCGTGTTAAAAGAAATTCCCATGCCTAGTGGTTGTTCATCTTTCAGTAAAAAGCCTTCACCAGGAGAGATCGGATTTTCACCCGTGCTCACGCCCGTCTTTCCAAGTTTCTTTTCATCCTCTTCGGCCTTTCTGGCTGCCAGCTTGGCTTCTGCTTTAGCTCTTCGAGCTCCATAATCCAGCAGTTCCCTTATCTCGCTTGAAAGCTCGGGCAGCTCGGTAGTCGTGGGAACGGGCGCACTATCAACTATGCCCCCGGCTGGCCCGAGTGAAAAATCAGGGGCGCTGCTTGTTGATCCCTTTGACTGCGCTATTAATTGTTGAAGCCGTTCGTTCTTTGCCGCTTTTTTTTCAGCATTAGAACTATATATATAAGCGGCTGCCCCGCAAACTAAGACAAGGGCACCAATATAAACGAACAGCTTTTTTTTGCTTGGCAAATTTTTATCTAAATTCATTGTGCACTACCTCCAAACTCAATTACGGCATTACTGAGGGAACAACTACCAGAATTTGAAAAACTGAAGTTAGCCCCTTCTAATTTGATTGGCATGTTACGCATGCCCTCCCCTATTTCTTTCAAAAGCCAAGGAGTGGCCTGTATATTGATGGTTGCTTTTCGCGTAGCCCAAACACCATTTTGTTGCACTGGCTCAAAAGAAGCCTTTACGTTGGCAATCAGCGATAACCTTGAAAAAAAATCGGCAACACGTTCATCCATGGCGTAGAAACTTACTTTGTGTTCGCGCCAGTATGACGTTATTGGCAGTCCGACTCTCAAAAAGGGTTGAGAGCCAGTGAACGATATTTCTATGTTGTTGTTTTTGGCCCAAACATTCATCACGTTGCGATCAATCGCGACCTCAGACAGGGCCATGTTCAGCGAGCCTGGTGCTATAGTCCCTGTTGGCACATCAGCAACGACAGGAAATGTAACAAACTTCGCGCATGTAGTACCCAGTAGAGCGATAGCGTCGCCAGCTTGCTGGATATCGCTCCAAGTCTGTTTATATCCGTACCATGGATCTGCTACTTCCGGCGGCGGCGGCGGCGGCGGTTCAGGCCATGAAAACCAAGCGATTACAGCAACGACAGCAGTTATGGCCAAAGCGGGTTTTAAAACCCTTAAAAATGGCGAACCCAAATACTCTTGAAGTTCAAAATTATCAGAGTCGAGATCAAGTTCGCCAATGACATGAATTTGAACACCATCCAAATTTATTTCTTCACGATCAATATTTAAATCGTGAGAGGAGTAAATATCATTGGCCTTATATATTTTAAGCCAGTTGGTCAACTCAAGAGGGTCAACGACTTCATCCCTTCGAATGGAGCCTTCTTCCCAAAGAACGCACCGCAACCCTCCTTCTGAAGATATAATGCAGTTCCACTTTTCCGGTAAAACGATAACCGCCTCAGCTAACGCTGATGCAATACATTCTCCCCAGGCAATGTCTTGCTCGTCAGACGCTACACGAGTCAATAGGTCTTCTTTAACAAAGATGCGCTCATATTTGGCTGGGTATTCACCCCGCCAAGTTTTAAGGATCTCTTTTTGCTTGTTACCGTGAGGTAACGTTGTTCTGACGATAGCCATATTTAAATCCGCTTTGGTGTAATCAGGACAATAGTTTCAGTAGTGCTACTTGCACCTGCATTGCCACCTGAAAATGGTATTTTAAATAATGTAGATTCGTCAGCTTTATTTGATTTCTGCTTATATCCATTAAGCACAAGTGTTTCGCCATACTTTAGGCCTACATCTTGATCAAATTTTATTTCCTGTACTTGGGGGGCCCTGACTGTTACCCCACTGACTTCGGTGTCATTCCATCCGACCACTTTAGATAGCACACCGGAGATCTGCAGATTAACGGTATCATCAGAAATATTAGGCATAACTGACATGGTGAGCCCATCGCTAACAACAGCATCAACAACCTCAACGCTGGCATCAGCATTTTGATTGGGAGTAACTGTTACCCGGGCTATGTACGACAACTTCTCAGAGTTATCAATCGACGCAACTCGGTTGTTCCTGGCCACTGTTCTTGGCTCATACTCGACGCCAACCTCTCCTTGTGTCTGCAACGCCTTCATCAAGATCGTCGTACCATCCCAATTAGGGCTGGTTGAGGTAAAAGAAAAGCCATAGTTCCCATTGTTGCCGATAGTGGGCAATGTCGGGCCCGTAAAATTGAGTTTTCCATCAGAGAATGTTCTAACCACATTCCAATCGATACCGAACTCACTGCCCTTACTGCCCTTGAACTGCAGTACCTTCACCTCAATCATTACTTGGCGAGCAATAGACTGTTTTCTGGATGAAATATAGTTTTCTACCAAGCTCATTCTGTGAGGGGTAGTTCTGACAAGAATTGATGCCGTCGATTCAGTGACAATAACGTCACCTTCCAAAGGATCATCATCATCAGGCTTCACGCCATCTTTTTTCAAAATAGACTTGATAGCAGATAAATAATCATTGAAGGCGTTTACACCAGTGCTTTCTGATGTGGCATATGTGTCAGAGTTGCCCAGGCTGCTGGTAACGGTTCTGGTCGCCAGCCCCTCTCCACCACCATTGCCGCTATTGGCCTTCCGTCCAAAAAGAAAGGAGCTTTTACCCAGCAAAGAATTAAGCTCAAACACCTTTGTTACATAGCGATCAAACTTAACTTGGTTGCCGCTCATGCTGACCGACACATCAGCTTTCGAAGCGATTTCATTGAGTGCCCCATTAATGTCCCCTTGATAATCGACAGAAATAGGCTTATTGGGGTTTACATCTGGGCCAAACTCAACGGAAACTTTTTGTCCTGCTGATTGGAGCAAGTTACTAACCGCAAAGTTGAAAGGAACATTTTGCCCTTTAAGTGATGCCGGTTTTCTAACCCACCAAGGAGACCCTTCTGTAATAGGGTTAAGGTCAACGGGAGGCCGTTCAATAAAGATGCTCTTGGAGGCATCTGGCATTACACCTTGAGCGTTGATCTTGTTTTGAGTTTCTTTCGCAGCGTCTCTCTGTTCGAGGTAATCAGTTGCCCCGCATCCACTCAGAGCAAAAATAACGCTGATTGCAATTAATTTTTTCGGGGTCATCACTGGCCATCCTTTGTAACGAAAAATACATGCTGTGTTGATTTAAGAAGCTGAGGCTGTACTGGGAACGATGCTACCAGCATATTCAATGCCGTGGCGATATCACCTTTTTGAGTCACAATGGGCCAGCCAGCTGAAATGTAGTAGTCCCCCTTGATTCGCCAGTCTGGTTCAGACGTATTCCAACCGTATGCGGTAGTCATTCTTGCGGCATTCTGTTTCAGGCTACCAGGTTTGATGTTGAAGGTTTGAGTAACTACCCCTACGGGGTGTATGACTGCGGTTTTATTTGACTTGTCGAAAGTGACTGAATAATTGACCCCACTTTCTTTTTCAAAAGCAGATCTAGCTTCATTGATCGAACTATCGAAATCTATGCCAGGGAAGTACGTATTTTTAGGATGGAGTGAGAAACCCTCTGGCTGCCCTTCAGGGAAATATAAAAGAACTGAATCATATCCATTATCACGGATCCAGCGAGTAAGAGATTGTTCCCAGGTCTCACCGGCTCTCACAACGAGGGAGAATTTGCTGCTGACCTCCACCACTTTTCCTTTATTTGGAGCTTGCTGGTGCGAAGCGGTGGATGTGGTCTTTTGGTCAATCAAGAATGGCGTAGTCTTTTCTATGGGACTACCGACTTGTACTGATGGTGTTGCTGTAACAGCATTAATTTTCTTGGCCACTTCATCTGCGAGGGGGCTGGGTGTGGCTGTCCGGGCATTTGTTGTAGGGGCTGAGGCTACAAACGAAAATGGTTTGGCTGTACCTCCCGTCCCGCTATATGCGAAGGGAGAGGTTGAACCATTCGAGGGGGGGACAGGGCAACGATATTGGGTACGGCTGGCAGGTGACTTAGCCAATACTGCAGACGAGGAGTATGAGACATAGGTGGCCTCGATATCCACTCGCTGGTTAAGAAGTTGGCCCTCGGGTGTGCTATTCGGTGCAATGAAGTCAACGCCACTGGCAAAGTTGATCATTACTTTTTCAGGCGACACACCCTGAGTTACAAGCCAATTTCTTGCCGCAATGGCTCTTGCAAGTGCAAGCTTTTCATTTTTTTCGGCACTACTTGCCCCGCTGGTTCTCCCGTTCACTGTGATCATCGCTGCAGAGCGTAGGTTGCCCAAAATCATCCGAACATCATTGTTCGGGGTAAATTGATAGCTACCACTAGAAAATAATACTGAAACCCCAGTAGTCATCGGGGATTCACTGGCTCCCGCTAAAGCAGGCACAAACGCCAGGAGGATGGGCAATGCCATTCTGTTCAACATGGACATGGAGTTACTCCAACTAGGCAAAAATTCGATTGGCATACGATATACCGAACTAGGTTGTAATTCAACCATACGATTTAAAAGCTGTTCGGCCATCGCTGGATGAAAATGAGGCTTTTGATTTTTTAGCCGCTAAAATTCAAGGCTGGGTGTCTATATGTGGTGTCTGTTGTGATCTTTTTTTCTATATATAGTGCTTTCCTTTTTTTTAAACCTCAAAAGAACAGATATCCTGCCTTGCTCATGGGTATCCTTATAAGCCAGAGAGCAAAAAGATGGATGGGGTAATAAGAGTAGAAAAACCAAGTAAACCGGGGCCCTGGAAGGGCCGGAAGGGGGGCTTTAGATGCGAGCATAACTATTGGGATCGCAAGTACAGCCCAATAGTTACCATTAATAAACCAAAGGGCCCCGCATGCTATAAGAACGGCAACGGCGGCATTTCTGGAGTTGCGTTTAAAAAACCAGTATGAGCTCAGCCCCAAGGACAAACCTATCCAGCCATATTCAACGAGTGCACCACCCGCGACAAAAACACCTAGAGAAATAACAATAGATAGGACGCTCCTTATTTCTAAGAGATAGACGATGGCAACTATAGCCAATAGCGAAAATAAAATATTAAGAGGCTGAATTGTATTGTTCAATAAAGTGAATGGAATTGATGACACCATGCCAAATATTAAAAGTTTCGTCATTGCTCGACAACAAACATCATTTATAACCTTGCCTGGACGAGAAAGATTATACGCCAAGATGATGGTGAATATGGGCATGCTCAATCGCCCAACATCAAACGAAATTGAATTTGTGCCGTTAAATAAATATTTGTTTATATGGTCAATAGTCATTGATAATAAAGCGAGCCACTTTAACCATTCTACTTTTTCATTGCTCAACTGAAATTCATTCATGACGTTCACTTTAGCGGCTAAAAAGCCACGCCTATTCGGCGCGGCTGTCTGAGGGGGTGAAAGTTATCATTCGTGGTATATAGCCTGAAGGATTATTTTCTTCTTGTTTTATTGAATTTATTTCTTTGCTGCTACTAGCAACATCCTGTCGATGCGATGATGTTGCCACTCGCATATTGCCTGGCTGCCCCATATTTAGGATGGGCTTAGGCTTTACCTCTTTTTGCATCACATCAATGGTCACAAAACGAGCTTCTAGCCACTCGGCCCACTTTGCCGCTTTTTTAATGAGGTCAGCTCTATATATACGATTTTTATCTGGTGTCTTTGAATGATAGTTAGCTGCCTTAGTCCATATATCCCCCGAGTCATTCTTAATGTGCATTCTGATGCGCCACGCCGCCAACTCAAATGGATAGCAGCCATGAGCTGCTACATCGTTAGCTGTGATGCCATATTTAGCCAAGTCTTTTAGATAGTCAGTATTGAACTGCATCGCGCCAACATCATCAGTCCCATTGGTATTTCTGACTCTTTGCCCAGGCTTACCCCCCTCTTTCTCAGCAATAGCTAGGACAATATTTGCTGGCGTGTCATATTTGACAGCCGCAGATATAGAGCACACGACTCTCTCTTGTTCTTGTGGTGGAATATCAGCAAGAAATGGCAGCATATAACCCCCTTAATTTTTCCACCAGGAGGCCTGGCTGTTTTCTTTCATTCTTCTCTGTTGCTCATTGTAATTAGCAAGTGCTTGCTCATAGTCTCTTGCTTCGACCCAGTATCCTCCCTGGAGGGGTTCTCCAACGTATATCGGCGCTGTTCCGCTGCTATTAAAATCCGTGTAGGCATGTCCGTTATATGCCGAGCAGTAATCTGGAAGCTGATTGCTGATATAGACATAGCCACTGTTCCAGTTACCCCACCAGGTTCTCAGGGTCGTATTCAATGAGGCCGCATCACACCGACCAGCACCATTGGAAATTGCTGAAATGAGAGAATTCATTTCGGGTGTTTGGTTTGAGACAGGGCATAGATTTAAAAAGTCAAAGCGAGCCCTTATCGTGTCAGAAAACTTTTTCTTATGAATGCTGAAGTAGTGAGAGAGAGACGGAGCGCATTCACTTGGCCGGGTACCTGATGAAAGGCAAAGAACTGCTTCACAGGCCAACTTAGTGTCCCCAGTTAATTCATCTTGGGCTTTCACTTGGGTAAATGCGCTGGCGATAAAAAGGGAGGATATTAAAATTTTTTTCATTGTCAAATTATCCTGTTTAGGCTTTTTTATTGGCAAACTCGGAAACTTCAGAGTCTTTATTTGCAAAAGCGGCGATCTCTGATTCTGAATCGTCTCCACCAAGGCTATTTCCAGTGAATGAGGGATCTTTTTCACTTCCACCTTTTATGCTTTCAGCTATCCGCCCACCGAGCGTATTGGATACTCTTTCCATGGCTGAGTCCTTCATTCCTGATGCTTTGTCTTTGGCCAGTTGGCCAGCTGCTTTGGCCAAGTTAGCGCCAGCATCTACTGCCACGCGAGCTGCCCGAGTGGCGGCAGACATTGAGCCTGGCGAACCACTCTTTTCCTCTTGAGCCTGCTGGCCGCTTTGGGATTCTCCTTGGCTTTGGCTCGCTTCCTCTCCGCCTCCCCCTGTGCTTGTATCACCATCTGCAGGGGGGCTCCCTGAGCCTTGTGAGAATCCTGCTGCTTGTGAGAAGGGGGTGCTTCCGGTGCTTGCTTCAGCCCCATCTGTGCCGCCAGACCCTGAATTCCCACTATCACCACCACCACCACCACCACCACTGAACATGCTTGATAGTGTGTCTGTACCGCCAGAAACATTTTCATTCGCCTTGGAGAATGCGGCCATAACCGCCTGAGCTCCACCAGTCGCATTCGCGGCACCGGCAGCCATCAAAGCCCCGCCGGTTGCTGCAGCTGCAGCTGCCATACCGGCTGCCCCTAGCGCCGCTCCCGCCCCCATTTGACCTATACCAGCCGCACCAGTGGCTCCTGAGCTGATGCCTGCGATTAAGGCGGGGACTTTATTTACCAGGGCAAGCAGGATCACGCAGACTATTAAGAGAACGCCCATTTCTTTGAGGTTTACGCTGCTGCTCATGCGGCTGTAATAGTCATCAAGGAATGTTTTTCCAATGCCTGCTAGCAATACCATTGCCATCAGTTGTGCACCGACACCCAAAACGGTTTTGTAATAGTTGATTGCCATTTCTGAAGTCCAGCGTGATCCGCCGAATCCCAAGAAAAAAACACCGCCGTATGCCAGAACCCAACCTGATGCAAGCATCAGGAGCATGTTTACACCAACCAACGCCAGGACAATTAGTATTGCCACAGCCATCAGCATTCCCGCCACGCTATCTACAGGAGACCAAAGTGAGGATTGATCCATGACTGTATAGAATATTTCAAATCCTACATCGACTATGCCTGACGGAGATAGTGACCCTCCTAGTCCGGTAGCGTCACCCGCAATCTGACGCATACTGTCATATATCGATGATGCGAAGTTCGGGCCATTTGAAAGTAACCACCAAAAAAAACCCGTAAAAATCGTGAAGCGAACAAACTCTGCAAAAAATTCACCAATATCCGCTTTTCGCAAAGCCATCATGCCAAATGTCCAGACCATTGATATGGTTACGAGCAACCAAAAAAGCCATGTCGCAGCATCGGTAATTACTCCACCCCATGAGCTGGCCGCAGCTCCATATCTCTCTAGCACATCATCAAATAAGCCCGCGCTGTTAACTTCTGCATAGGCATTAAAAGATAGTGAGAGAAAAAGAATGGCTGTTGTAAGTGAAAGATCTTTTCTCATGGCGTCACCACTTTTTGGGTGTGCTTTTTTCGAATGAACCAATTCGAATGCACTTGCTTGATACATGTTCTCTAATTGACGGATCCAGCGCTGCTATGTTAGCTGGTTTACAGTTTTCTTCATTTATTTCAGGTATAGATGCTTGTGGTTTTTCACAGCCTGAAATAATTGCACTGATGCCAATGGCAATAAATACGTGAGTTTTTTTCATCCCCTCCCCCCTTACCAATTTTTCGCGGCACTAGCTTTAAATTCGCCCCGCCGCAGATTTTCAGATGCTGCTTGCTGTACCGCTTCTTTATCTGCCTCAGCTTGCATGCGAGTGGTTATTGCATTTTGTTGTGCCACCAGTAAACCCCGAATTTGAAGTAGCTGATTTGCTTGCTGACTGGCCAATTGGTTCGCATAGCCGATGGCTTGCATTTGGCCTGTGGCTCCCTGGGCGCTGGACTGTAGCTGCTCTAATGTTCTTGCATCTGTCTCTAAGGCGTCCTGCTGCTTATCTAGCCCGCGAAATAGAGCATCATTGGCTTTCTTTTGAGACTCTGAAGCCAGCCGACGATTTTCTCTCATTGCCGCTTGTTCTGCTTCAGTGCAGCCACCGGTACCATTAAAGCAAGGAGAACTACGGTAATATGCCACGTCTTGGAATTTACCAAGATACCCATCAATACTACCCAATTGATTTTTGTAATAATTCAGAGTGTCGATAGAGTTTCGCAAACTATTCATAGTTGCTTGTGCTCTATCCCAAACGTATGCCGAGGGGGCTATTGTATTCTGGATCTGGTTTTCATATTGCTGTAGTTGAGTCTGATATTGCTCAATTTGTTTCAGTGTTTGCGCGACAGCCTCCATTGCGCTCATTACATTCTGAGTTAAGTTCGTTCCATCAACTACAGGAATGCCCGCCTGAACACTCAAAGAGGCCACCCCCGAACTGATGGCCATGATCAAAATTATTTTAGCGGCTAAATTGTTTTTCTTCATATGAACCTCTGATGGAGACATTAATAGTCAAAGGACTTATACGGTTTTGAAAACGTCATATCTTTAGTGACAATGACATTGAACCGATAACCCGGTCTAATCTCAAGAGTCGGTGCAACGTTCATGTTTTTTGCAATAAGCTGTGCCATAACTTGCCCCAACTGCTGCCCTAATGCTTCACTCATGGCATCACCAGCTCGCTGGCGATCACTACCAGTACCAGTACCAGCACTCCCACTGTCTTGGCTTAGGGTTATACCGGCAGTCACACCAGACATGAGAAATGCCGAGCCAAATAGACGGAAGTAATGGTTATTCACTTTGTCATTAAACCCTGCATAGCCCGCACTATCCGCGCCTGGCATTGCGCCAATATCCATCGCCTTCCCGTCTGGAAAAATGATCCTCTGCCATGCAACCAACACCCTGGCTTGGCCGTAGGCCACATCACTCGAATAAGATCCTACCAAGCGAGAACCTTGGGGAATAAGTAAGTGTCGGCCAGTAGCTGTGTCATATACGTTTTGCGCTACCTGGGACATGATCTGACCTGGCAGATCTGAGTTGATACCAGATATAAGAGTGGCAGGCACAACATAGCCAGCGCGAAGCTCATAAGGCGTCCTGGGAGCCTCTGGCTGAGAATCCAAGCGCCATCGGTCTCCTTCACCGCCTTGAAACTGTGCAACGCTGTTCTTGGGGTTAGAGCTTGTCTGTAACAGTTGTGATCCCCCGGTGGTGGCCCCTGCTGCACCTCCCATGCCGCCCCCTCTGATTTGGGCAAGTCTGGCCTGATATGCTGCTGTGGGGTCACTCCCTTGAGCCTGGTCTATTTGTTGTCTTACCGCAGCAAGCTGGGCCAGCATATCGCCCTTTGTCAGTGACGTATTGCCGGCTACGCCCCCGGGGGCTGAACCAGAACTGCGCGGGGCAATAACTTGCACACCGGTTTTTGCCTTAACGGCCTCTTCAAACATCTGCAGCTTGGCCATTCTAATTCGGGCGGCCTCGTCAGAGTTCATTGGTTGAGATAGATTCTGGTTGTTGTTTGGCCGCCTTGGTTTTGGTGGCGCATCTGGGTTCTCTGGCTTGGCTATGAGGATCGGGTCTGCTGCCGGCGCTGCATCTTCTGGTGGCACTAGAGGTTGTGCTGGCGCAATAATGCCATCCTTTTGTCCCTCAATAAGCTCGTTAGCAAACATCGATGTTGTGCCAGCAACTTCCTTTGGCTTGGCAACAGGAGCATTTTGTTGTTCGGCGCGATCTGCGGCAACCAACATCATAATGATGACAAACGAAACAAGTAACCCACCAAGCAGCATCATCGGCATATTATTTACACGCCGAACACCTGCTTTTTTATTCATCTCCCCAGGGGAGGCTTCTGGGCTCATTAATTCTGCGCTCATGATTTACTCCTTTCGAGCCCAATAACCGGCAGCTGCTAGATTTCCACCCTGATTCATATATGGGCGTGTAAGCGACTGAGAGCCTATTTTAATGGTCAAACGATAAAAGCCAGAGTCACCAGCTTGATCCACTACATAACTCAGGGGCAAGGCTGTTGTAGAGCCAATGATTTTTTTACTACTAGGGTTGAACTCCAGGACGGAATATCCACTTTCACGTAAGCCCTTGACAAGCGCCATGCCAAATTCATCCGGTGTTTCCTGTTTTAGTTCTAGGCTGACTTTTGCTGGCGGGTACAATGTCACCAGCTTATTTATAGTGTCGGTGGCCAGCTGGTATTGATTCACGCCAGCTGCCTTGTCCAGGTAGTTCCCATAAGGGCCGGTAGCACATCCGGCCAATGCAAAACAAAGTAAAATTGAAATGTTGAGCTTTTTCATATTTATTTGTTCCTGGTAATAGTTACACGGTCTTGGCTATTACCTACACCAGCAATCAAGATTGCCTTATCAAAAACCGTATCAACGATATATCTGGCTCCCTGAACACGGTAATTGACCATTACTGTTTCATCATCAGAGAACAACCCACCTTCTTTACGAACAACCAGCAGTGTTGGAGCTTCAGTTTGTTCCATCGAACGAGGCATTTCTATAATTGTCTTGCTCCCGTCGTTATATACCCGCGCCGGCTTCCAAGAGGTAGAGCCAGATACGTCATAATCAAACGAGAGGTTGCCCAAGTATTCCCCTGTAGCGGGGATAGTTCCTTGTTCTTGCTGCTTTGTCTCTTTTCGCTGTAAGGCATCCCACTTGGCCATCGAGTCCTCTGGGTAACTAAAGGCAACTTGCGGCATGTATTCCGTGCGGTGGGAACGTAAGCGCATGTGATAAGTGCGTCGATTGGTGGTTACAACCAGGGAGGTTTCAAGGCCCACATCCAGCGGTTTGATTATCAGGTGTAATGTTTCCCCTGGGCCGCTGCCAGTAATCGCTGGTTCAACAGTCCATCGAGCAGTATCACCTAAGTGGATCCCATTCACTTGCTCCCCTGCCTGAAGAGACACATCGCAGACCTGCAGCACGGCACAAACAATGCTTGGTTGTTGAGCGCCGAACAAAAAGTTGATCGCGCCATTCTGTCCGGCCACTGGACGCAGGCCGGTAGCTGTGCTGGCATTCCATTTTTTGGCTATGTCAATTGCGGCTTTTTCCTGGACGGTCAAAGTAGGATTTGTGCCAGAGAAAAACTGATCAGCCATATCATCGGCATATGCAACTGAGGAGAACATAGCCACGCTAATGAATGCAGAAATAATGTTTTTTTTCATAATGGATACTCTCGAAATCATTGAACTCGTGACCACGAATAATCGCGCACGTAGACGCTCATTGGATTATTCCGCAATTGTTCATCTGTTGTTTGTGGTGTGATCTCAGCTGTATATGTGGTTACAAGAGCTCGCCACGTAATCGGCTTGCCTTTGAGAGACCCTTGACGATCACGCACGGTTTCGATCCACTCTACTTGCCATGTATCCGGGGTTTGCGGCATAACGGTTTTTATCTCTGTGCTCACCATTTCTTTTGCCGCTCTTTTAAATGGGCTTGCATCATCAGAACCGTTAAGCCATTCATTCATTTTTGCGGTGGCCGGGTCGTTTGGAGACAACATCGCGTAAACTTTGAAAACGGCTTTACGTTGTAATGCAACATCAGGCGTAACCATTCTTGCCGAAGCAATCCAGTCTGAGACTGCTGCATGTACCACTCGTGGATCTGCTTTACCAGTGGCTTCTATCGGGCCGGCTGCAACTGTTTGGCCCAACTTATCTACTTCAACCACATAGGGTACAAATTTAGACTGGCTGCCGATGTGAATAAGTCCACCCACAGCGCCCAAGCTGATTAACATGGCCAGAATGCCAATTACTTGCCATGTTTGCCGTTGGGAGATAACTGAGCCAACATGATCATCCCAGGTGCGACGGGCGGTAAGATAAGGGCTTTGATTATCTTCATTGCCACCAAGCCTGGTGCTGTGTTCTTGGTTGTGTTGAGACACCGGTTTTTTGAAAACCAAACCCTTTAATTTTTCCGAAAAGCTCATGCTGCCTCCAAATAATCATTAATATTCAAACCTTTTTCGGATAGCCATTCGTGAATCCAGTCATCCCCAAACTTGGCTTCTAATTGCTGTATTGTGGCCACTGATTCCTTATCGGAGGCACCCACAAAGGCTAAAGCCAATGGCCCCAGAGCTAAATCGTATAAACGGCGTCCATTTTCTGAAACGTAATAGTATTGGCGCTTCGGAACTGCCGTAGCAATAATTTCAATCTGCCTAGCGTTGAGCCCCATACGGCGGTACAAAGCGGAAGTATCTTCATCCCTGGCGTAAATATTCGGCAAGAATATTTTGGTAGCTGTGGACTCAACAATAACGTCAAGAATACCTGAGTTGGCAGCATCGGAAAGGCTTTGCGTTGCCATCAAAACCAAGCAGTTTGCTTTACGCATTACCTTTAGCCATTCGCGTATTTTGGCTCGGAATGCAGGGTGGCCAAGCATTAGCCATGCTTCATCTAAGATGATTACAGCCGGCTGACCCTTTAAGCTGCGCTCTATTCTTCTGAATAGATAAAGAAGAACAGGCAAAGCATACTTTTCACCAAGGTTCATCAACTCCTCTATTTCGAATGTTGTGAAGTCAGATAGTTGTAAACCATCTTCCTCTGCATCCAAAAGATGACCCATAGCCCCATCAATCGTATATTGCTTTATAGCTTCCCGAATCTGCTCGTCTTGAATTGTGGTGTAGAACTCAGAAAGAGTTCTAGCTCCACTATCACGCATGCTTATTATGGCATGGCCAATATCATTTCTCTGGCCTGGGGTTGTCTCAACACCATTTAACGCCAAAATGGTATCGATCCATTCCATCGCCCATGCACGATCACTTTTCGTTTCCAAAAATTGCAAAGGACAAAATGCCAATTTCCCATCATCGGCAGCAACAGTAAAATGCCGGCCACCAGTTGCTTTGGTCAAAGCATACATCGACATACCTTTATCGAAGGCATAGATCGACATTCCTTTGTAGCGGCGCAATTGGGCTGCAATGATCCCCAGGTGAGTGGATTTACCTGCACCAGTGGGGCCAAACATGAAGGTGTGGCCAAGGTCACGAACATGCAGGTTCAGGCGGAACGGCGTCGCTCCATGAGTGACACAGTGCATCAATGCTGGCGACTGTGGCGGATACAGCGGGCAAGGTGCAGACGCGCTCCCAGTCCATATGCTGGATGTGGGGAGTAAATCAGCTAAATTCATGGTGTTGATAAGTGGTCGCCTGACATTTTCAACACCATGGCCAGGAATGCTGCCGAGATAGGCATCCAGGGTGTTGATTGTTTCAATTCGTGCTGCAAACCCTAGTCGGTTTATAGCCTTTTCTACAGAGCGAGCTGACGACTCTAAAGCGTCTCGGTCTTCATCCATCAGAACCACTAAGCTTGTGTAGTAGCCCATAGCTATTAGGCCGCTATTTATTTCAGCGATGGCAGACTCAGCATCTTGCACCATTGATAGCGCATCTTGGTCTATTGCGCCGGTATTTGTGTTGAACACTTGGTCGAAAAAACCTCGTACTTTCTGGCGCCATTTCTTTCGGAATTTATCCAAATGAGCGATAGATTCATGTTGATCCATGAATATGAATCGGCTTGACCAACGATACTCGATAGGCAATTCAGCAAGCGCTGCTAATATTCCCGGGGTTGACTCCAAAGGGAATCCTTCAATTGCTACAACTTGGATAAATTTGCGACCAATTTTGGGTACTACCCCGCCCCACATTTCTTGACCACCAATGATGGCATCCAAATACATCGGGTTGCTAGGGAGTATTACTGGATGGTGATTTCCAGTAATACAAAATTGTAACCAGCTTAAAAAATCATCGTGAGTGACTACAGTGTCATCCTCGCACACAATTTTTTGGCCCTTCAGCCTTATCATTTCCACCGCTGATGATAAGCGGTTTTCAATGCTGGAAATTTCACGCTTAAACTGAGTAATCAGTCCTTTTGTTCGAGCTTTATGATCTGGAGTTACCGCATCATCATCAAACATCAACTCTACAAATTTTCGTTGAGCCAGAACAGGTGGAAACCAGGTAACTGTAAATACGAAATAGCCTTCATACATTGTCCCCAGGCTTTCAAAGAGTCTGCGACGTTCTTCATCAAGAGCCTCAGAAACTGGGTCAGGAAAATTTGAAGCGCCTTTTTCGGAATAGTTTGGTGCAGGCCTACGAACTGCATCTATATGTACCATCCAGCCGTTACCCAAGCCTGCCAAGGCTTGGTTAATTCGAAATGAAACCATTTCTCGCTGTTCATCTGTGCTGCTTGCGTTGTCATTTCCCTTGTATAGCCATGAGGCCATAAAACTACCGTTCTTACCTACAATTACACCATCATCGACAACAGCAGCATGAATTAGCAAGTCGGCCAACCCGGCATCTTTTGAGCGATGTTTTTTAAGTTGCAACTCGGCATCAACTGCGCGGATACGAGCGAACAAGATAAGTAGCAAAACTGCCCCTAGGACAGCAATGCTGATAGTAATTCCCTGGATCATTTGTACTGCTTCCCTTGGTTCGGTGTATTTTCTCGGAATGGCGTTGACCGAGCTGGGTAATATGATTTATAGCGACGGTGCCGAAGGTAAACACTTCGCATTTTAGTGTCAGCCTTAGCCATCAATCGGAGAACAAATAGAGCTCCGAACCAAAGGCCTAGGCCGAACACCGTCGCCCTTACTTCTTGAGCACTAAAAATCAGTGCGCCAGCAATAAGGCCAGAGAACATCACCAGCTCACGATCTCCGCCCATGAACAGGTTTTCTCGATTGCCAGCCCTACGAATGGAGATCGTGCGCAGTGCCATTTTTTACTCAGCCTTATCGCTTGTTGAAATATAGGTAACAGTATCTTGCGTGGTTATTTCTGCCCCACGACCGAAGAAGCTCGACATGACGTTTTGGGCACCTACCAGCAAGGCCATTACCAGCACCAGGAAAATCAGAGTACGGAAAAAGCCATTCAAATCGCCGCCAAAAATCAGCACACCACCCGCCACCACAATTCCGATGATGGATAAGGCGAATGCTACCGGCCCTGTCACAGAGTTACGGAGATTCGTCAGCCACCCTTCATAAGGAAGGGAGCCACCAGTGCCCTCAGATGCAAATGCAGGCAACGGGGCCAACAGGAACAAGGCCAGAATGACCAGCAAGCCAGAATAAATTACGGCCTTGTTATTAAGTTGGAATGGAAGTGAAAGTTGCATAGTCGTATTACTCCGTTTATTTCAGAGAGCTTTGGTTATGTAATGGCCATTGCTGTAACCAGAAACTTCGAGAATTTCTTGGACGCGCCGGCCTTCTGGGGTTCTGGCGATATGAACAACAACATGAACAGCCTCGCCAATTAGCGGTTCAATGGGTTTTGGTGAGTCAGGGTGCATGCTGATCAGCATGGCCAGTCTATCAAGGCCTGCCTTTGCGTTGTTAGCATGCAAAGTTGCTGCGCCACCCTCATGGCCTGTATTCCATGCCATTAACAGGTCAAGAGCTTCAGGCCCCCGCACTTCACCGACCAGGATTCTATCTGGACGCATGCGGAGAGTGGTTTTTAGCAGCATTGTCATGGTGACATCGAGGCTGGTGTGATACTGGACAAAATTCTCTGCAGCACACTGGATCTCACCAGTGTCTTCAATAATGAAAATTCTTTCGGAGTGGTCTGCAACAACCATCTGATGGATGATTGCATTTACTAGGGTTGTCTTACCGGAACCAGTTCCGCCAATGACCAGGATGTTTCTGTGTGCAAGCACTGCTTTTTCCAAAGCAGTTTTCTGGGCTTCTGACATAACCCCATCAGCAACATATTGATCGAGGGTAAAAATGGATACTGCTTTTTTTCGGATTGCGAATGTTGGCGCAGGTACAACCGGAGGAAGTTGGCCAGCAAAGCGCGACCCATCCAAAGGCAGCTCACCCTCCAAAATCGGCTTTTGGCGAGTTACTTCTTTGTTGTGATACCCCGCTATTGTTTCAATGATGGCCTGAGCCTGACCGGCCCTTAAAGAGCCTATACACGTCATCCCTTCTCCCAGGCGTTCTTGCCAAAGTCGCCCGTCCGAGTTGAGCATGATCTCCACCGTTTTAGGATCATTGAGGGCTGCAATCAGCACTGGCCCCATGTCTCGTTCGAGCTTTTTCTTCGCTCGCTCTTTGATGCTGTCAAACTCTTTTGATTCGGTCATGTCGGGTTAGCCCTTGAGATTCCCATGCTACAGCTCGTTACGTGGCATACGATATACCGAAACGCAATTTTGCACAACCACCGACGATATCGTAATGTGCTAGTGATATTCATCTTTATGGCTAAAACGCCAATGGCTGCGAGAGAGCGCAGCATTCAGCATGAATAAAGGGGAGGTCTAGGGGATTTTAGCGGCTAAAATGCGGTTTTCGACACGTGCTCCAGCTCTACCTTGGCGTATCAACTTGTCTTTTGGCTTTCAACTCATGTGATAGTTTTTTCTTGGTGTCGTCCCCCCACTTTTTCACAATGAAAGCTTTGTGTGAGGGAAGAATAACCGAAACACGTTCAAACCCTGCCGGCAAGCTACTAGGGGCTTTCCCCCCAGCCAGTACGTCAAGTGATTCCTGATTAAGATCTGTCGATTCGAGTAACAGAGGGAGTGGTGTATCTAAAGCCTTCGAAATGGCTTCCATAACCTTTAATGAGGGGTTGGCTTTACCGGTTGTAAGGTCAGATAAAAATGAAATGGATACACCAGAGAGTTCAGACAATTGATGCTTTGTCATATGTTGCTCATCTAAGATGCGGAGCACATTAGTGAAAAAGATGTGTTTATACAAAGACGCTTGCCTCCAGAAAAACGCAGGAAAATTTAGCCGCTAAAGTTGTTGAAACTGGCTTTTTGTTTAGCTAAACTAGAGGCCTTTAATCAAAGGAGATTGATTGTGAGCCATAACAGATTTCAATTTATCGGTAATCTTACTCGGGATGCCGACTTGCGACAAATCGAAAACGCCACCAACTGCCGAGCAACTATCAATCTCGCCGTCAACCGACCAAAACGCCCTGGGGACACTCCAGCCGTCGATTACTTTCGCATTAAGTGTTTCAATGCGTTGGCTGAGAACGCCGCGAAATATCTTGGTAAAGGCTCTGAGGTGTTTATCGAGGGCCGCATTGAGCAAACGAAGTATCAAAAAGATGCTGATACAAAACCCGAATACGGCATCGATTTCATAGCTGAAAAGATAGAGTACCTTAATACCAAAAAGCCTGCTGCATCACAGTAGGCCTTTTCAGTGACTCGGAGGCATCATGCCGGATAATCGTAATATGCAAGACTATCGTAGCCAATTAGTTGCTCGTGGTCTTTCTGAAGCTGATGCGGACGACATTATTTCAAAAATGTTGCATCAACAAGAGCAGTGTACCGTTGACGTGGAAACGGTTGATGAAGTTTCCGACTTTATGTTAACGCCACCACCTGCAGTTGCACAAGAAGCTCCTCCCCCCAAACCCCTAAGCGACCGGCAGCGTGAATTACTTGAAACTGGGGGGGCAATTAGAAGTACGCCCCCATCTGGGGATGACTTAACTTTCATGCACTCGCTCCTCTGCCAAGTCGGATTACCTCGGGCTAAAGTCGCGGGTCTTGAATTTGAACGTACTTGTGGTAGTGCTGGGTTGTACGTGAGGGCTGGGAAACTATGGGATGGGAAGCAGTTCGTTCAGCAGCCAGTCCCATATGGCCCAATGCCTAGGCTGGTTATGGCTTGGCTAAATACAGCAGCTTTACGGAACAAAAGTCCTGTGATTGATGTTGGTAGTAGTGCCAGTGACTTTCTCCGCAAGCTTGGGAAAGAGTCATCAGGCGGAAAGACAGGTAGTTATACCAATTTCAGAAAACAGATATCTGCTCTTTCGGCCTGCACCATGACTCTGGGCTATACGGCGGGCGGGCGGGCAATCACTTATGATGGAAAGCCGATCCAACAGTTTGAAGCTTGGCTGTCAAACAATGAAGGGCAACCTGCTTTGTGGCCTGGGGTTATTACCTTTTCACCCGAGTATTATCAGACTCTGGCTGAGCACGCCGTACCTCTTGATTTACGGGCTCTAAACTCGCTGACTGGTAGTGCTCTGGCCATGGATATCTATACGATGTTGGCGGATAGACTACACCGTATAAATGGTCGGCCTATCGTGCTGCACTGGCGTAATTTGAGAGATCAGTTTGGACAAGAATATATTGGGAAAAATGCTGAAAAGGATTTTAAAAAAAAGTTTCTAATTGGCCTCAAAAATGTCCTAGCCGTTTATCCGCAAGCTAAGGTAAGCCAAGTTAAGGGGGGGGTTCTCATGATGCCTAGCCCTCCACCTATCCCATATAAAAGGTGACAATTCAAACCCCGACAAGCTCGGGGTTTTTTGTTTGCGCCTTTACGCATAATCGGCCCCCTCCAAAAAGACTTGTTGAAAACACTGTTAAAACAACGAGTTATCCACGCATAATCGGCCCCCCCCTAAACCTATAAGGTTTTCCTTTAGTTTTACCTGTACTTTTTGCCTGTAGGAATTACCTATATTGGAACCAAAAAACTGAGGATAAAACAGCGATCAAAGCGAATAGAAAAAATTATCGAGAAAGCGGCCCCCGAAGGGGGAGGGCCCCCTTCTCAAGCCCACCCGGCCGCTTCGCGGCCTCCCATCCCCCCAGGGGCTATGCCCCTCGGCCGCTACGCGACCTCACCCCAAAAGATAGGGTAGTGCGCTTACGCTGCGCTAGCAGTCCATTGAAAACGAAACAACACTGACCACCAATAAGTTCATCTGATTCTGAGATACTGCAAGTTGGAACGCCAAGGAGGGGGGCCGATCCGCGATTCGTGATCTGGACGCCAGGGAAGGAGGGTTGCTGCTGGCCCGGGGGAGCTGTCGCGCAGCTGCAGGTGATCGCTGCCTCGATGGCGGGCGCTGGCCAGCTGGTCGCCGGCAGTGTGGATCTGGTGCACCTGGTTTCCATGGCGTTCGATGGCCATGGGGTACCTGTGAGCTCGCGCAGGGCCCCGGCTGTGCCGATGGCCACGGTACCAAGACAAGCCGTGATCTGGATGGTCTGGTTGCTGGCGTATTTATCCGGTTAGCAGCGGATTGCCCTCGTTCGCTACCGAAAAGCTCAACCCTATTTCACTCGCCGCCGCATCGAGCGCCAGCACCTGGGTATAGACTTCGGTACTTCGGATCGACCGGTGGCCCAGGTAGGCTTGCAGGCGCTTGATATGCGTGTTGCCGGCCAGTAAATGGTGCATGGCATACGAGTGCCTGAAAACATGCGGCGTCAGCGCCACCACCAACGTGATCCCCCTCCCCCTCAGTGCCAGCTCGGCCTCTTTCAACCAGTTCCTCACCGTCTGATCCGTCACTGTCCAGATCGGGGCCGACTTGGCCAGCCGAAACGTGCTCAGGTACTCGCGGGCCAGCTGGGCATAGGCCGGATCCAGCAGCGGCACCAAGCGTTTGACGGTTTCCCCCGCTCGGGGCCGGCCCTTGCCGCGCCGGCGCTGTTTGAGGGTGCGCAGCACCACGAACGGGCGCTGGCCATCGAGCTCGAAATCCCCAGGGGTTAACGCCAGGGCTTCATTGATACGGGCACCGGTGTTCCAGAGGGTGGCCACCAAAAAGCGGCGCTGCAGATCCGGCAGCATGGCCAGCACCGCGCCGACTTCGTGGGCCAACAGGTAACGGGGCGCGTCGGTGTGGGCGATGGCCAAGTTACGCAGTGCCGTGGCCACGCGCCATTGCTCGGGGTGGCCAGCGGGGCGCACCAGGGGGCCGCCGCCCTGGTGCAGGGTGGCCAGGGGGTGGCCATGGCCAAGCGGGGTGATCTGCATCGGGATCCTCGTCGTGGGGTCAATCGGTGATCGGCAGGATGCCAGATCCCGGGGGCGGCTGTCAGGGCCAATAAATCCGCGCCGGTGCGGCGCGGGTTTGGGAGTTTTGGCGCTTTGCGCGAAAGGTCAAAATCCAGGGGCGGCCCAGGACGGGCGGCGGGCGGGGGAGATCCTTGCGGGATCCACTAGATATAGTGGCCGGTCGCAGCTGCAGCGACACAATATATTGGGGTGCGGGGGTAGCCAAGGGGCATTTGGCTTTCTAGGCCAACGGCCAAAGTGCCAGGGAAAACCGGCCTGTGAGGCGACGATCACCTGCCCCCCTCCCCCAATGGGCGGCGGGCCTTGACAAAAAGGGCACAAAAGGGCACAAATGGGCACAAGGCCGCATCGGGTGGCCTCAGATCCAGGAGTTGAACATGTTGGAAGGATTGGAAGGTTGGCAGTTGCTGTGTCTCGCCGGCGCTCTGTGCGCAGGCATCGTGGTCGTGCGCGAGCTGATTGATCGGCGGCTTGAACGTGCCCAGGAACGGCTGCAGGGGCCCCAAGTGGCCAGGGTCTATTTGAACGGTATCGAGATCGGCAGCCTGCCGGTTGCCCAGCACAAGGCAATGCTGGCGCGGGCCCGCCGAGATTTCCGTCTGTACCTGTCTCAGGCGATCAATACGGTGCTGCTCGGGGGCCGCATGCTGCTGGCCCTGTTCGTATTCGTGCCGGTGGTGTGGCTGGCGGCGCTCACGTTGTGCCTGCTGGTCGAGCCGGTCGAGGCGGGAACCATCGTGAAGGAGCTGCTGGCCATCCTGCAGCAGGAGTCGGCTGAGAAGGTTGGCCTGTTTGTTCAGGGGGTGTTGCAGGCATCGCTGTTCCTGGCGGCGTTTCTGGTCGGCGTGTCGTATTTTATGAGTCACGGTCGCCTCTATGGCTATCGGGATGTGTTCAAGGAGGCGGTGCATTATCAGCTGCGTCAGGAGCTGGAAGCACCGGCCCATGGTGTGGTGTCTGTGCTGTATTGGGGTGTAGACCCTCAAGGGGACGAGCCTCGGGTGCATCAGGCATGAGTGAGCAACTGCGGCGTGAACTGGCAGCCCTGATCGCTCGCCACGGGCTGCACCATGCCAAGGTAGCGGAGCTGATCTGCACCCATGCAGACAAATCCTGTTCGGTGCGGGCGGTCAAAGCATGGCTGACCGATCCAGGAAAGCCGAGCGCTCGTCCGTGCAAAGAGTGGGCCCTGATCGCTCTGCGCCGTGGTTTGGGCTACCCCAATCCAGAGCAACCGACGATATGAAGAAACCGGAGACGAAACGAATGAAGAACCTGATATGGGCCATGGTAGCGGTGAACCTGTTGGCGGGCTGCGATACCTTTGAGGACATGGCCAGCGCCCAGCAACCCAAGCATATCGAGATCAGCGCGGGCAAACAGGTGCAGATCGATGGCCAGAAGGTGGCCATCGCCGGCACCAGCCAGTGCTTGGCCGATACCAGCCGGCACGATTGTATCGTGATCACCCCCGATACTAAGGTGGTGGAGGTACTGGTTGGTTATCCTGGGCAGCCGCGACGCGAAGCCTGGACAGTTAACCAAGTGGGAGATCAGCGCCTGCTGAAGTCGGGCAAGGGCAGCATAGTCATATCAGCGAATTGAAACGAGGAACAATGATGGAAACTGCAAAATTGATTTTGGCTGTGTTGGGTGCGGTATGGACAACCTTGGGAACCGGTATTGTGGCGCTGTGGCTCCTACAGCTAGGAAAAAAGGACGCCAGACTTCGGGGATACGGGCAGGGTTGGGCAAAGCTGCAATGGCTCGTACTGCTGGTTATGGTGTTGGTCATGGGTTGGCATGCTTACAGAGTAACCCACCCCAGTAAGGACGAAGTGCAGTGGAAACAGGAAGTCGGTGATTACGGTCTGTGAACAACTAAGGCGAATCCAGCCCCTATCTGAATGCCGGTTACTGCCGGCACGAGCGAAGCACCCCGCCCACTTGGCGGGGTGCTTTTTTCTTGACGCCAGGGAGGGAGGGTAGTTGCTGGCCCCGGGGGAACGG
>NZ_CDBR01000002.1 GCF_000819685.1 Aeromonas allosaccharophila
GCACGCGCCGTCGGCACGTCGTCCTGCACGTCGATCACAAAGCTGCCCGCCGGGAAGCCGCCTGTCAGCGGGTCACCGTCACCGTCGGTGGCATTGAGCACCCCGGAGAAGTCAATGCCCAGCCCCGGCAGGGTTTCGCTATCATCGCCATCCGCTAGCGGATGGTCGAGCGGGGCCTTGAGCGCGAAGCTATAACTGCCATCCGTCCCCACCGTCAGGGTGAACACGGTTAGACCTCCGTCCCCTGCGGTGGCGGTCAGGACACCGTTGACCAAGCTGTAGACCAGCCCCTTGCCATTTGACATGAGGTTCTGGCTCAGCAGGGTGCTGAAGTCAGTGCCGAGGATAACGCCGCCCGCGCCATCGGCACCGAAGCTGACCAGCGCGAACAGGCTGCCCTCCAGACCAGTGGCCACCAGAGTCTGGCCACTGTCGGCATTGCCGCCGGTCAGGGCATCTTCATTAACCAGTCCGCCTACTGGCTCGAACGCTTCATCGCGCTCAACCAGCTCCGGCACATCGTCTTCCACATCGATGACAAAGCTGCCGCCATTGAAGGTGCCGACCGGGTCGCCATCACCATCGGTGGCCGTCAGTACGCCAGAAAAGTCGATGCCCATGGCCGACAGCTGCTCACTGTCGTTACCATCTGCAACCGGATGGTCCAGTGGGCCACTCAAGGTAAAGCCGTAGCTGCCATCTGCCCCCACGGTCAGGGTAAAGACCGGCACACCACCCGCACTGGCTGTCAGCACATTGCCCGTCACACTGTAGCTCAGCGCCACCCCGCCACTGGTCAGGGCCTGCCCTTCCAGGCTGCTGACATCACTACCAAGACCAAAGCTACCGGCCCCATCGGCACCAAAGTTGACCAGCCCATTGAGGGTGCCAGCCAGACCGGTTGTGCTCACACTCTGGTCAGACCCTTCGCTGTTGCCGCTGGTCAGCGCATCTTCGTGCACCTGACCGGCAACCCGAACCGGCGCCTCTTCACCACCAGCCAGTACCGGCACATCATCTTCCACGTTGATGGCAAAACTCCCCGCAGGGAAGCCACCTGTCAGCGTGTCTCCGTCACCATCAGTGGCTGTCAGTACGCCAGAGAAGTCGATGCCCATGGTTGACAGCTGCTCACTGTCGTTACCATCTGCAACCGGATGGTCCAGTGGACCACTCAGTGTAAAGCCGTAGCTGCCATCTGCCCCCACGGTCAGGGTAAAGACCGGCACGCCACCCGCACTGGCTGTCAGCACATTGCCCGCCACACTGTAGTTCAGCGCCACCCCGCCACTGGTCAAGGCCTGCCCTTCCAGGCTACTGACATCACTGCCAAGGCCAAAGCTACCTGCCCCATCGGCACCAAAGTTGACCAGCGCATTGAGGGTACCAGCCAGCCCTGTTGCGCTCACACTCTGGCCAGACCCTTCGCTGTTGCCGCTGGTCAGCACATCTTCATGGACCAAACTGCGCACAGATTGTTCTTCCCCATCAGCCAGAGTTGGTATGTCATCCAAAATGGTGACATCAAGGGTATCGCTGGCCGTATCACCATCACTATCGATCAGTACAACGCTGAAGCTTTCGCTCAGGGAGTTGTCATTGACGGGTCTTGTATGGTTTTCATTATCGCCAAGGGTATAGCTGTAACTGACTTGCCCTTCACCGGTCGCGGGGTTGTAGGTCACCGCTGTGATGGTCAGTACATTTCCTAATGGGCTGATAATGGACTGTGGAAACGACGCGCCTAACTGGCCATCGGTGATCAATGTAACGCCCCCCAGAGTCAAGCTCTGGACGCCGTCAGGAGCATTGAAGGTAAACACCCCACTTTGAGTCAAGGCTGCAGCGTTGGGAGCCGAGCCATCCGCTAAATTGGTATCGCTGACTTGTACCTCACCCCCTTCCCGATCCAGCCCAGCCAGATCTACTTCTTCATCAACCGGAGTGATGGAGATAACGAGTGTTGATGTCACTGTGTCCTGGCCATCAGTCACCTGATAATTTATTGGGGGAACGGCGCCATCATAGTTAGGCGCTGGCGTGAAGGTATAACTCCCATCCGGATTGATGCTCAGCGTGCCCACACCAGTAATAGTGGCATCAACTCCAGCAGGCACACCGATGTTGATACCCCAGTCATATGAAACGATAGAGGCATCAGCTGGTCCATCAGGATTGGTGCTATTTTCGAGCAGATTACCGCTGACCTGAGAGTCTTCGAGGGTCACGACGGCTTCACTCAAATCATCAAGTTGATTCTCAAGAATTAAATCTTCTGCCTGATTTTCATTGATAACGACACCTGTATCGTAAGTAGTATCAAAACCGGCCTCGGCAATGGTCGCATCACCAGTTCGATCGATAGTGACAAAGCCACCATTACCACTCGCTCCGGCGACGCCTCCAATACCGCCACCACCACCGGCAGCAGGAGCACCACCAGCTGCAGAAGCCTCAAAATTCTGAGTAGGGTCCACACCTTGCAGAATCGATTGCTGCAATGCGGCAATATCGGAAGGGGCGCCTTCGGTGGGCGAAGCTCCTTGCGGTTGACCTGGCTCAACCGACTCGGAACCCGTAGGTGAATTCTGTGCAGGTGTGTCGTCATAAGGGGAAAGTGCCAGCTTGGCATCATCCGCTATGGTCAACTTGGCTCCGGGTTGGAGGATTTCACCTTTTTGCAGAGGGCGGCTGCTTCCATCAGCCAACACAATCTCCACATTCCCTTCGATGGCTGAGACAACCACGGACTTGTCGATAATTTGGGTACGCATATCCATTGCTCCAACGTGACAGATCTTGATGTCTATACCGTAGAAGGAGATAGCGTTCTGTTCCGTTGCAAAAATGTATGCATTTCGATCTGCATCGAACAGGTACACGGAAAAAAATCGAAGAGTTCAGTTTTTTCAATATAAATCAGAGCTCTATAGGCAGCCCCATTCAGCACTACGTGTACTTTGATTATATAAAGATGGAGAAAAGAGAATAGATAGATATAAAAATGACCCCATTCGGGGCCATTTTATGGAGTCTTATTCAAGACAATGGGAAGGCGGGGTGAACAAATCCCTGATAACCATCGATATGCAACTTGGAGAGCAACTCGACTTGATGTTGATCTTCGACACGGGTCGCAATGGTGGTCACACCCGCATTGTGTGCAGCCCGGCACACTGCGGCCAAGAATGAGGTGTCAGCTCCTGGCTCCATAACCTGGCTGGTATAACCATGGTCGACCTTGACATAAGCTGGCGACAACTCCTCCAGATAACCCAGAGACTGGAAGTGACGACCATAGTGGTCAACCCCCCACTGGAAGCCATGTGCCTGCAAAGTACCCACCAACGCAGCGACGTTATCTTTATGCTTCATGATGGCGACTTCAGGTATTTCGAATAGCAGCCGCTCTTTCAACTCGACATGATCGGTAAGATAGCGCGTCAACCAGGTTAAAAACTCATCCGAGCAGAGCGAGCCAGCAGTGATGTTGATCGCAAGCACCAGATCAGACTGCTTTTGCAATAAAGGAACGCAGGCATCGAGAACCGCCTGGTCAAACTCGCCACCCAGTTTGAACTGTTCAATTGCGGGCAAGAACTGGCCAGCAAAATAGTCTGTGCCATCACGGGAGATAGAGGCAAACAGCTCGGCATGCAACCTGGCGCCATTATCGAATCGGCAAGCTGGTTGGGCTTTGAAACGCCAGAGTTGCCGTGAGATGGCATCTTGGACCAAATCTCGCCAAGCCAAACGCCCCATCAAACCTTGTTCGGTGCCCCCTTCCATCACGACAGCACCACGGCGTTCATTGCGCGCCTTGCCAAGCGCATTATCGGCCTTGGTCAACAAGGCAGAGAGATCATCATTACCATCACGACCGGCAATACCGATGACGGAGAGCGCATCGCCTTCGCCCATTGGATTCACCACCAGATCGGCGATGCGGCTATTAATCACTTCAGCCAATTCTTTTAGTTGATTGAGATCATCAGTTGGACAGAGCAGCGCATATTCCGTCGCGGAGATCCGAGCCAAGGCTGCGCCATCCCACCCTTTTAATTGCTCTTTCAAGGCCTGTGCGATCGATTTGACCATGTTGTCTCTGGCCGCAAAGCCTTCATCACGATAGATATCGTCCAGCATATCGACCGCAACCAGCATGACACCACCTTGACCAGCCTCCGCTATCCATGCGTTAACCTGCCCTACAAAATAGGCACGGTTGCCAAGGCCAGACACAGCGTCGACATAAACCCGCTCACGCAATTTCTCGGCCTCATCGGCTTGCTCTTTGAACTGCAACGCCAACTTGCCTGAGAGGGTATTGATCGCCTGAACAACCTGTTTCAATTCATGGGTGTTAGGCTCCGGTATCGTATGACCAAAATGGTGCAGCTCAATCTCGACTGCCTGTTCACAGATCTGTTTGAGTGGCTTGAGCAAGTAATTAAGTGCTCTCATCAACAAAATCGTGGTGATCAAGAAACCGACCAGAAACCAGCTCGCCAGTTCGCTCATTCCGCGCCACAACTCGTAATAAGCCTGGCCCGGATGGCCAACCACTTTTAATTTTCCAAGCTGCAGCCAGCCAGACGTCAGAATTGACTCGTTGGATACCTCGGGAAACAGCCCCAAATTGATAAACCACTGCGGCACACCCTGAATGGTGTTGGTATTTTCCTGCTCGATAACATCCTTTGATGCCAGCAGATCGAGGCGAACCAGTCGATAATAGCCGCCATCAAAGATGGCCTGGATCACCGACTCGGCACCGACCTTGTCACCATTCTCCAGATAGGGGGTGAGCGCAAGCCCCAGTGAGGTTGCCGTATTGATGACCGTTGTTTCCTGTTGCTGCGCCAGATAAGTGCGGGTTGAATTGAATTGCACCCAGTATGTGGCCGCAAATAACAATCCAAACAGCAGCAGCATGGTGGCTAATAACTGTCGATAGAGCGTCATAGGTTAATCATCCAAATTCACCACAGGCCGAGCCAATCGCCCCGATGTCATGCGATTGCGTAAATCATTCCATAATCCCAAGCGAGATGATTGACCAGCCAGTTCCCCTTGGCCACGCGCCTTCATCAACCACAAGTGACTACCGTTAAAACTATAAATAGGTACCAGATCCCGACGTTGACTTGCAGGACGGATAGAACCGATAAGATTGTCCAAGATCACCGGGACCGATGATGGCGTCTCGTAATAGGCAACAACCATATGAAACTGGTTATAATCGAGCGCCTTGACGTAGACCATCCTCATTTTTTCGTCCGGGATACCCAATTCAAGCAAAGTTGAATATTTGGCAATACTGAAGTCTTCACAGTCTCCCCCGGCGGCCCCCAAAAACTCCAACGGGGTTGCCCAATAATCTTTCTTGCGCCACAACTTGATATCGTCAATAAAACGCATCCGATTGAAAAAATTATTTACCCGTTCGAGCTTTTTTTCTTCGCTCAGTGCTCTGCCCTTCGTCTCCATGACCAGCATACGCCAACTGGTGACACGCTTGCCGGCTCTGGCGCCGTAAGTCTGCTCCGCCCGCTTGATCAAGTTGAGATCTTCTTGTGGCAAAGGCTGACTGGCACAGAGCAACAGTGAGAAGGGTAACAGCAGGATCCATAGGGAGTGGCGCAGAGCACGTAGGGCTAGGTATCTCCATTCATTGAGGAGATAACACCATCTGCCACCGATCCCGCGCTGGAGTGTCACATCATATTCCTGCTGCATTATTGCTGCTGCACTCCTCAAACCCCGTGCAACCACCTGCTTTAGCCAAACATGGTGACTGCCAGCAGCAGTCACCATGATGGCGTCCATCATCCCGGCGGGATCATGGGCAAACGGTTATTGCTTGGCCTGCCATTCAGCGGGTTGTTTGACGCTAAATGCATTGAGCAGGCTGCCTGTCGCGTTAAGAATGCGATAGTCCGCCAGCAGTGCATCATACTCGGCAGTGATGTAGCTGCGACGCGCCTCGAACAATTCGTTCTCGGTGTTCAATACGTCCAGCAAAGTCCGTTGACCCAAGCCAAACTGCTTCTTGTATGCCTGTACGGTATCGTAGCTGGCGTCAACATGCTCTTTCAGGAAGGTTTTTTGCTTGGCCAGCGACTCTTTCGCGTTCCAGGCCAGACGAGTACCTTCCTCCACCTGGCGGAACGCATTCAGATGAATGTCTTTCGCCTGAGAGTAGAGAGCCGATGTTGCATTGCTCTCTGCCACATCAGAACCGCCACGGAACAGGTTGTAACGCATCCGCACCATGGCGGTCAGGTCATCGTTACGGCCTTTGACCGCATCGATATCCTCATTCCAGTTCTGATCGACCTCAAATGTCACATTGGGGTAGAAACCGGACTTGGCGCCTTCATGCTGATACTTGGCCGCTTCGATATCCTGCAGTGAGGAGAGCAGGGTCGGGTGGACTTCGGTCGCCGTTTTCAGGGCAGTATCGAGGCTGGTCGGAATACGCTCGGTATTGGGAACCGGCTGTACCAGATCTTTGGGAACCTCGTTGACGACACGAATAAATTCACTCTCTGCGTCGCGATAGTTGTTCTCGGCAGCGGCCTGATTTGAATAGGCTCGGGCAACACGACCATCGATCTGGGTCTGGTCTGCGGTAGAACCCAGCCCCGAATCAGTCCTCTTGCTGATGTCGCTGCGGATCTGTTCGTGGGTTTCCAGGTTCTGTTTGGAGAGCTCCAGGATCTCCTGCTGGCGCAGCATATTGAGATACACCTCCGCCACCCTCAGCGCAGTGTTCTCTGCCTCGGAGATCATCGCCAGACGCTGGGCATTGGCTTCAGCTTCTGTTCGGGACACGTTGTTGCTGACATCAAAGCCATCAAACAACATTTGCCGTAAACTCAGTCCTGCCTCTTTACGCGTCAGTGAATCATCGCCACTGAACACAGGAGAACGAGTTGTAGGGCTGTCCGTTTTTTCATAGCCTACGCCACCACGCAGATCGATCGTAGGATAATAGCCACCCTTTGCTCCATCATGCTGATAGAGGCGTGCCTGATAAAGATCAAACGCTTCCTTGATCTTGGGATGCGTTGCGAGTGTCTGTGCCACCGACTCTTCCAGAGTCTGAGCCTGACCCAGGCCGGGGATCAGGGTGATGCCACTGACCAGCATGGCAACAATCGTTTTTTTCATGTTATCTCCAGTCATGTTTTGTTTTTTAGATTGTTGGCTTATCGTTCTCTCAGTGCCGACTGCCTTGCCCTTAATATGGGTTTCAGCAAATAGTCTAGGACACTTTTTTTACCAGTAATGATATCAGCACTGGCTAACATACCGGGGATGATGGGAAGTGCGTTAAGCTCATCGCCCAAGTAACTCTTCTCGGTACGCACCCGAACCAGATAAAAGGAGTTCCCCTCCTCATCCTGGATCGAGTCCGCACTTATCTGTTCAACCTTGCCATGCAATCCTCCATAGATTGTAAAGTCATAGGCAGTAATTTTGACGATGGCCTCCAGCCCTGGACGCAGGAAGGCAATATCTTTCGGTGATACTTTGGCCTCCACCAGCAAGGTATCCTCCAGCGGCACGATCTCCATCAAATCCATGCCGGGCTGAACCACGCCGCCCAAGGTGTTGATCTTGAGCTTTTTGATGGTGCCTTTAAGCGGTGCGATCACACTGGTGCGATCCACCCTGTCTCGCAAGCCGACCTGCCCCTCTGACAACTGGCCAAGCCGCCCCTGCTTCTCATTCAGTTCGGTCTGAGAGTCTGCCCTGAACTTCAGCGCAATATCGTTGCGCTTGGAGATGGTCTCACGCAACACCGAATTGAGTTTTGGAATAAGCAGGCGGTTGCTCTCCAGCTCCCCCTGCATCTCGTTAACCTGACGCTCCAGCTTGATTAGCTCCACTTGAGGCACTATACCTTCTTTCGCCAGCGGACGGCTGATATTCAACTCTTGTTTGGCCAAATCCACACTGCGGTTCACGGTGCGGATTTTGGCATTCAGCTCGATCAATTCCTGCTCTTTCTGCTCGATCTGCTGACCAAGAATATAGAGCTGGTTCTTCAGGTTATTCAGACGATCCCGCTGTACAGAACGCTCACGGTTGGCATATTCGGCAAATACGGTTTCATAACCATCGGGGAACTGGATAGGTGCCTCTCCCACTACTACTTGTTCACGCCATCCCAGCGCAGGCTCATTTTTCACCTCGACACTGGCCATCTCGGCGCGCAGACGAGCCACATCCCCTTTCAGGGTGACCACCTCCTGCTCACGCTCGCGAAAATCGGAGCGGAAACGGGTGTCATCGATGCGCAGCAGTGGCTGCCCCTTTTCGACGATGTCGCCCTCCTTGACGAAGATCTCTTTGACGATCCCCCCTTCCAGGTTTTGGATCACCTGCAGTTGGCGGGATGGGATCACCTTGCCCTGACCCACGGTGACTTCATCAAGCTCAGCCCAAGCCGCCCAGACGATGGCGCTCATGAAAAAGAGGAAACAGCACCATAGCAGGATGCGAGCACCGGTCGGTGTTGTCAGCAGTACAGCCGCAGCACCATCATCGACAAACTCCAGATGCTCGGGTGCCGGCAATACATCGCCGGAAGGCGCCTTTTTGCTGCGCTTGAACCAGCTCATGATCCCCTTAACCATGAGACACCTCCTGCACACGCACCTTGCCTTCCTTCAACTGCTGCAACACCGCCTCTTTGGGGCCATCAGCAACAATTTGCCCCTGTTCGATGACGATCACCCGTGACGCCACATCCAGCATCGAGGTCTTGTGAGTGATGAGGATCAAGGTGGTTTCCGGGCCGAGTCGAGCCAGCTCCTGTTTCACCTGCATCTCTGACTGGTTATCCATGTTGGAGGTCGGCTCATCCATCACCAGAATGGGGGGATCATTGAGCAGGGCGCGCGCCAGCAAGATTGCCTGACGCTGGCCACCGGAGAGCTGGCGGCCCCCCTCGCCGATCTGGCGGTCAAGCCCGTTGGGATCCCGGTTGGTAAAGTTGGTGACGCCCGCCCGCTTGGCGGCACGCAAAACCCGCACATCATCCACCAGGGGATTGCCCAGCATGATGTTGTCTCGCACCGAACCAAAGAACAGGATGACATCCTGCGGGACACAGCCGATATTGCGACGGATCACTGCCGAGGGCAGTTGATCCAGTTCAAATCCATCGATGCGCACCGAGCCATCGGTCGGCCGATACAGACCCATCAGCAATTTCTCAAGGGTCGTTTTGCCTGCACCAATCCGGCCGATAATCGCCACCTTTTCACCCGGCTGAATACGCAAATTGATATTGTGCAGGGTACTGGTTTCCATTCCCGGATATTTGAAGGAGACATTTTCAAATTCAATGCGACCGGCAATCACCGGATGATGAATATATTGCTTGCCCTCCTCCTGCTCCCCCGGGGTTTGCATGATTTTTTCCAGAATATCCAGCGCAGACTTTGCCTGGTTATAGCGGGTCGATAACACGGAGAGCTGCACCATAGGCGCAATGGCACGGCTGGAGAGCATCACGGCAGCAATCATCCCCCCCATGGTGACCAAGCCTTCGGATATCTGGTAAACACCGACGATCACCAGTCCGACGGTCACCACTTGCTGGATGTAACTGGCCAGCGATGACATGGAGTTGGTAATGCGGCGGGTCTGCACGCCCCAGGTGGAAATATGAGAGACGGCCTGTTCCCAGCGATGCTGGAACATACTCTCGGCACCGAAGATCTTGACGGTTTCCAGCCCGGAAATACTTTCAATCAGGTTGGCGTTTTTCTGGGAGGCCAGACGCGAGCCCTCTTCGATGGACTGCTTGAGCGGCTCTTGTATATAGAAGCTGTAGGCGACCAGGATCAGCATGGCCACGATGGGCACCACCACCATCACGCCGGCAAACATCCAGATGATAAAGAGGAAGAAGACGGCAAAGGGAAGATCGATAAGCGTCGAGACGGTCGCGGAGGTAAAAAACTCCCGCACCGATTCAAACTCCTGCAGATGTTTGGCGAAAGCACCGGTAGAGGCGGGACGAGACTCCATCCGCATGCCCATTACCTTGGCGAAAATCTTGGCCGACAACAGCACATCTGACTTTTTACCGGCGATATCGATAAAGTAGCTGCGCAACTGTCGCATCACAAAATCGAAGGTAAAAACCACCATGGCCCCGACCGCCAGTACCCAGAGCGAATCAAACGCCAGATTGGGCACAATCTTGTCATAGACGTTCATGGTGAACAGCGGGCTGGCGATGGCAAACAGGTTGATCAGAATGGAGGCGATCAACACATCACGATAGATGCCGCGGGATTCGAACAAGGTGCTCCAGAACCAGTGACCATCACGGGTTTCCAGCACCTTGGGCGAGCGTTCGTCAAACTTGAACTGCTTCTTCACATAGAAGAGGCGACCCAGATACTCATCACCCAATTGGGCCGCCGTCAGCCATTGCGCGGCATCTCCAGCTTGCGGGAAAATCACCTTCCCCTGGCTGCGATCTTCGTTCCATTCCAGCAAAATACAGGCGCCACCACTGCGCATCTGCAATACGCAAGGCAGCAGCAAGGGAGAGATATCGGCCAATGGCTGGATCACTTCACGGGCGGATAACCCGCCCCGTTCGGCAGCGCGGCAAAATAGTGCGGTAGTCAGGCGTCCGGAGACCAGTGGCAACCCTGTCGTCAGGGCATCCTGACTGTTGGGCACACCATAAAAACGGGTCAAGAAGACCAGACACTCCAATAACTCATCAATACGACTTGTTTCTGCTTGCATAGCATCCTGTCACTGCATAAATGAGGCCGACACGAGGAATAACCACTCATATTATCCTGCAATAGCGACTCTCAACACCGAGTCACACTCCCACTGAGGTGCCTGTTCAGTAGATAAACCGGTCTGGATAAAGCGCAACCTTCCCCATATTTACCAGTCAGGAAACAATTGCAGCATGATTCATTATTGGTAAAGCATGATTTCATCGATGTCATGCTAACACGCTAACCAGAGTGAATGCCGATGTTAATTGATAACGACATTTTTTATGGCGCATCACTATATCAACCGAAACGTACCAAAACTATAGTTTACGGTATGAACTTTTTTATATAACCCTATGTTTTTTGTAAAAATAATAACTACGCACTCAATTATAGGTCAGGAAGTATGAAGGGTCTTCCCAGCGAGTGACCTTGCGGGCCGCTCAATGAGAGGGCTTTGGCAATGTCCGCCATGGCCGTCCAGCGATTTTCACACCAGACCGGCGCCAGCAGGGTCGGACGGCGCGCCGATGCCGAGATCCGGTGATACACCACCTCGGGCGGCGTGTGCTGGATCATGGCGACAGCTGCTTCCACATACTGCTCCAGCGTCAATACCTCAAGCCGCCCCGCTTGCCAAGCCTTGCCAAGAATACTGCCCTCTACCACATGAAGCGGGTGCAGCTTGATCCCCTCAACGCCGGTCGCCACGATGCGATGCAGGGTATCGAGGCTGTCCATCGGCACTTCGCCCGGCAGGCCGACGATCAGATGAGCACATACCTTGATACCACGCTGATGGGCACGTCTTACCGCATCCTCATAGGCAGCATAGCCGTGGCCGCGATTGATCCGTTGCAGGGTCTTGTCGTTGGCGCTTTGCAGCCCGAGCTCCAGCCACACCTCATAGCCCCGAGCCTGATAGCCCGCCAGCAGATCCAGCACCGCATCCGGCACGCAATCGGGGCGAGTGCCCACACAGAGTCCCACCATATCGCTCACCGATAGCGCCTCTTCATACATGCGCTGCAGATACTCGACCTCGGCATAGGTGCTGGTATAGGCCTGAAAGTAGGCGAGATAACGCTTGGCACGGGTCACTTCGTCGCGGCGTGCCAGCAGTTGTTGCACCACGGAGAGCTGCTGGGCCGACTCGTCCGCAAAAGAGGAGACATTGCAGAAGGTGCAGCCACCGCGGCCCAGGGTGCCGTCCCGGTTCGGGCAGGTGAAGGCACCGTGGATGGAGAGTTTGTGGATCTTCTGACCGTGACGCTGCTTGAGATCCTGACCGAATGTATTGACGAGTTCGTGTAACTGCATGACACCTCCGCTAAAGGAGCGTCATTGTACGAGCTTGCGCAAAACAGGGGCTGAGCTGGATCAAGCTAGCGAAGGGGGCAAAACATATAAATATCCGGTCAAATTTGAATAAATATAGAGAAAAAGCGCAAAAAATGGAGTCGGGCAGATCGTTGACCATTCCAACAGTAAACGTTCATATGAAAATGAGACCCGATAACTCACTGTTGAACAATGAAAATTTCAAAGAGACCCGACAGCACACAATTGCAAGCATGGGATATTGAAAATGTGATCCCTTCCGCTGTCAGCAACGTCGGGTTGGTAAAATTACTACATTCACCCACAGTCGCTGAGCGCACCATTGAACCTTTCAATGGCGATATATTTAACCAACAAAATCAACTTATACAGAACAACCACAGCATCTAAGCCAATTAATCCCTCCAATCCGACATTTTGTTATGCGAATGTAACCACAAAGACAAACCTGACCTGCGATTGACCTCGCCAGAAAATCCCATTAGTTTGGAGATTCGCCACGTCAGGCAGACGGAACCACAAGAGCCAATCGCAATTTATGCAGTCAGGTGATGACTGTGCGATGCAAGGCCGAGCAAGGGAGAAATGCAATGTCACTATATGATCCAAAGCTGGAGAGGGATAACTGTGGCTTCGGCCTGTTGGCCCACATGGAAGGGGAAGCCAGCCACAAGCTTGTTCGTCTCGCGATGTCAGCATTGGCTCGCATGCAGCACCGCGGCGGGATCTCCGCCGATGGCAAGACAGGCGATGGCTGCGGCCTGCTGCTGCAAAAACCCGACAGCTTCTATCGCGCGGTCGCCGAAGAGAAGGGATGGCACCTTGGCCGCAAGTACGCGGTCGGCATGCTGTTTCTCAACCCCGACCCCGTATTGGCCCAGCAGACTCGCGACATCATCGACGAAGAGCTGGAAAAAGAGACCCTGAGTCTGGTCGGCTGGCGCAAAGTGCCGGTCGATACCAATGTGCTCGGCCCCATCGCCAAAGCCTCCCTGCCCAGTATTGAACAGGTCTTTGTCAACGCGCCTCCCGGCTGGGTTGAACAGGATCTGGAGCGTCGCCTCTATATCGTGCGCCGCCGTATCGAGAAGCGCATCAACGACGACTACTTCTATATCGTCAGCCTCTCCAACTTGGTCACCGTCTATAAAGGGCTGTGCATGCCGGTGGACTTGCCGCGCTTTTATCTGGATCTCGCCGACATCCGCATGCAAGCGGCCATCTGCGTGTTCCACCAGCGCTTCTCCACCAACACCAGCCCGCGCTGGCCGCTGGCCCAGCCGTTCCGCTATCTGGCCCATAACGGCGAGATCAACACCATCGCCGGCAACCGTCAGTGGGCCAAGGCGCGCAGCTACAAGTTTGCCACCCCGCTCATTCCCGATTTGCAGGAAGCAGCCCCCTTCGTCAATACCACCGGCTCTGACTCCTCCAGCCTCGACAACATGCTGGATCTCTTCCTCGCCGGTGGTATGGACCTGTTCCGCGCCATGCGCCTGTTGATCCCGCCTGCATGGCAAAAGCACCCGAACATGGATGACGACCTGCGCGCCTTCTATGACTTCAACTCCATGCACATGGAGCCGTGGGATGGCCCCGCCGGTATCGTCATGACCGACGGTCGCTACGCCACCTGTGCCCTTGACAGAAACGGCCTGCGTCCGGCCCGCTACGTCATCACCAAGGACAAGTTCATCACCCTCGCCTCCGAAGTGGGCACCTGGGACTACACCCCGGACGAAGTGCTGGAGAAGGGCCGGGTCGGCCCGGGCGAGCTGTTCGTGGTCGATACCAGCAACGGCAAGGTGTGGACCAGCTTCGAGATCGATGACGATCTCAAGAACCGCCACACCTACAAGCAGTGGATGGACAAGCACTGCACCCGACTGGTGCCCTTCGAGCAGATGGACGACAGCCAGACCGGCTGCCGCGAATTTGCCGACGACCAGCTGAAAACCTATCAGAAGCTGTTTGGCTACTCCTTCGAGGAGCTGGATCAGATCATCCGGGTACTGGGGGAAAACGGTCAGGAAGCGGTGGGCTCCATGGGGGATGATACCCCGATGGCGGTGCTCTCCTCCGGCCCGCGTACCCTCTATGACTACTTCCGCCAGATGTTTGCCCAGGTGACCAACCCGCCCATCGACCCGCTGCGTGAGAACCACGTGATGTCGCTGGCCACCTGTATCGGTCGCGAGCAGAACGTCTTCAACGAGACCTTCGGCCACGCCCATCGGGTGCTGTTCCAGTCGCCGATCCTGCTCTACTCCGACTTCCACCAGCTGCTGGCACTGGAAGGGGAGTACTACCGTCATCAGGTGATCAGCCTTAACTTCAAGCCCGAAGAGGGACTGGAAGCGGCCATCGTGCGCATCTGCGACGAGGCCAAAACTGCTGCCAAGAGTGGCACCGTGCTGCTGGTGCTGTCGGATCGCGATATCAGCGCCGACACCCTGCCGATCCCGGCCGCCATGGCGGTGGGCGCGGTGCAGCGCACTCTGGTGGACAACAACCTGCGCTGCGACGCCAACATTCTGGTGGAGACCGCAAGCTGCCGCGATCCACATCACTTCTCGGTGCTGCTGGGCTTTGGCGCGACCGCCATCTACCCCTATCTGGCCTACGAAACCCTGGCCAAACAGGTTGAAGAGGGCGTGCTCACCATGTCCCTGCGCCAGGCCATGGTCAACTACCGCAACGGCATCAACAAAGGGCTCTACAAAGTGATGTCCAAGATGGGCATCAGCACGGTCGCCAGCTATCGCTGCTCCCAGCTGTTTGAAGCGGTGGGCCTGGCCAAGTCGGTGGTCGATACCTGCTTCCGCGGTGTGTCGAGCCGTATTCAAGGCGCCGACTTTGCCGACATCCAGCAGGATCAGCACAATCTGGCCCGTCAGGCCTGGCTGGTGCGCAAGCCCCTCGCCCACGGCGGCCTGCTCAAGTTCGTCCACGGCGGCGAGTACCACACCTACAACCCGGATGTGGTGCAGACCCTGCAAACAGCGGTGCGCTCCGGCAACTATGCCGACTACAAAGAGTACGCGCGTCTGGTGAACGAGCGCCCGGTCGCCACCTTGCGCGATCTGCTGGCACTGAAGAAGGTCGACAATCCGGTCGCGCTGGATCAGGTTGAGCCAGCCGACAAGCTGTTCCCCCGCTTCGACTCCGCCGCCATGTCCATCGGCGCCCTCGGCCCTGAAGCCCACGAGGCACTGGCTGTCGCCATGAACCGCCTCGGCGGTCAGAGCAACTCCGGCGAAGGTGGCGAAGATCCCAAGCGTTTCGGTACCGAGAAGAACTCCCGCATCAAGCAGGTGGCTTCCGGTCGCTTTGGTGTCACCCCCCACTACCTGATGAACGCCGATGTGGTGCAGATTAAGGTGGCTCAGGGCGCCAAGCCCGGCGAAGGTGGCCAGCTGCCCGGTGACAAGGTCACCGCCCAGATCGCCAAGCTGCGCTATTCCGTGCCCGGCGTGACCCTGATCTCACCGCCGCCGCACCACGACATCTACTCCATCGAGGATCTGGCCCAGCTCATCTTCGACATCAAGCAGATCAACCCAAGCTGTCTGGTATCGGTGAAGCTGGTCTCCGAGCCAGGCGTGGGCACCATCGCCTGCGGCGTGGCCAAGGCCTATGCCGACTTCATCACCATCTCCGGTTATGACGGCGGCACCGGCGCCAGCCCGCTCACCTCGGTCAAATACGCCGGTTCCCCATGGGAGCTGGGTCTGGCCGAAACCCAACAGGCGCTGGTCGCCAACGGCCTGCGCCACAAGGTGCGGCTGCAGGTGGATGGCGGCCTCAAGACAGGTCTCGACATCATCAAGGCGGCCATCCTCGGCGCCGAGAGCTTCGGTTTTGGCACCGGCCCCATGGTGGCGCTCGGCTGCAAATACCTGCGTATTTGCCACCTGAACAACTGCGCCACCGGCGTTGCCACTCAGGATGAGAAGCTGCGGCGCGAGCACTTCACCGGCCTGCCGGAGATGGTGATGAACTACTTCAAGTTCATCGCCGAGGAGACCCGCGAGCTGATGGCCCAACTGGGGGTCACCCAGCTGACCGACCTGATTGGCCGTACCGATCTGCTGGAGGCCCTGCCCGGCCTCACAGCCCGTCAGGCCAAGCTGGATCTCTCCGGCATTCTGACCCGTCCTGTGGCACCGGCAGGCTCCAGCCTGTTCAGCCAGCAGCACAACCCCACTTTCGACAAGGGGCCGCTCAACCTGAAAATGGTGGAAGATCTGCTGGAGGCGGTGGAAACCTCAAGCGGCGGCGAGTTCCGCTACGACATTCGCAATACCGACCGTTCGGTGGGTGCGCGCCTCTCGGGCGAAATCGTCAAACGGCACGGCAACCAGGGGATGGCGGCCGATCCGGTCAAGGTGCACTTCAACGGCACCGCAGGCCAGAGCTTCGGCGTCTGGAACGCGGGTGGCCTTGAGATGATCCTCACCGGTGACGCCAACGACTATGTGGGCAAGGGGATGACCGGCGGCAAGCTGGTGATCAAGCCCCATGTCGGCGTGGCGTTCAAATCCCACGAAGCAGCCATCATCGGCAACACCTGCCTCTACGGCGCCACCGGCGGCAAACTCTACGCCGCAGGCACTGCCGGCGAGCGTTTCGCGGTGCGCAACTCCGGTGCCCTGGCGGTAGTCGAGGGGATTGGCGACAACGGTTGTGAATATATGACCGGCGGCATCGTCACCGTGCTGGGTCAGACCGGCGTCAACTTCGCGGCGGGCATGACCGGCGGCTTTGCCTACGTGCTCGACGAGTGCGGCAACTTCGCCAAGCGCACTAACCCCGAGCTGGTGGAACTGCTGGACGTGGCGGATCTCGCCATCCATCAGGAGCACCTGCGCGGCATCATCACGGCGCACCTCAATGAGACCGGCAGCTCGCGTGCCGAGGAGATCCTGGCCAACTTCGACTCCTATGTGCCCAAGTTCAGGCTGATCAAACCCAAGTCCAGCGACGTGAAATCGCTGCTGGGTCACACCAGCCGTTCCAGTGCAGAACTCAGAATCCAGGCGCAATAAGGAGGGAACCCTATGAGCCAGAACGTATTTCAGTTTATCGATGTCCAGCGGGTCGACCCGCCCAAGAAGCCGCTCAAGATCCGCAAAATCCAGTTTGTGGAGATCTACGAGTCCTTCAATCAGCCGCAGGTACAGATGCAGGCGGATCGCTGCCTCGAGTGCGGCAACCCCTATTGCGAGTGGAAGTGTCCGGTCCACAACTACATCCCCAACTGGCTGAAACTGGCCAAAGAGGGGCGCATTCTGGAGGCGGTGGAGCTCTCCCACCAGACCAACAGCCTGCCGGAAGTGTGCGGTCGGGTCTGCCCGCAGGATCGCCTGTGCGAGGGCTCCTGCACCCTCAACGATCGCTTCGGTGCGGTGACCATCGGCAATATCGAAAAGTACATCACCGACAAGGCGTTCGAGATGGGCTGGAAGCCCGACCTCTCGAACGTGGTCAAGACCGGCAAGCGGGTCGCCGTCATCGGTGCCGGCCCTGCTGGTCTCGCCTGTGCCGACGTGCTGGCGCGCAACGGTGTCACCCCGGTGGTGTTTGACAAGTATCCGGAGATCGGTGGCCTGCTCACCTTCGGTATCCCCTCCTTCAAGCTGGAAAAAGAGGTGATGCAGCGTCGCCGCGAGATCTTCCAAGGGATGGGCGTGGAGTTTCGTCTCGAGACCGAAGTGGGCAAGGACATCACCTTCGCCGATCTGCTCGGCGAGTTCGATGCGGTCTTCCTCGGGGTCGGTACCTACAAGTACATGAAGGGTGGCTTTGCCAACGAAGAGGCGCCGGGAGTCTATGACGCCCTGCCCTACCTCATCGCTAACGCCAACCGCTTGCTGGGCTTCGAGAAGGCGCAAGCCGACTACATCGACTTCGCTGGCAAACAGGTGGTGGTGCTGGGCGGTGGCGATACCGCCATGGACTGCGTGCGGACCGCCATCCGTCAGGGGGCTGACAAGGTGATCTGCGCCTATCGCCGCGACGAGGAGAACATGCCGGGCTCCAAGCGGGAGGTGAAAAATGCCCGCGAGGAGGGGGTTGAGTTCATGTTCAACCTGCAACCGGTAGCGGTCGAGCTGGATGCCCGCGGTCTCACCGTCGGCATCAAGGTGGTGAGCACCGAGCTGGGTGAACCCGACGCCAATGGCCGCCGCAACCCGGTGGTCATCGAGGGCTCCGAGCAAGTGCTGGCTGCCGATGCGGTGGTGATGGCGTTTGGCTTCCAGCCCAACCCCCAACCCTGGATGGCGGAGTTTGGCATCGAGCTCGACAACCGGGATCGCATCAAGGCCCGCGAGCAGGCCGAATACGCCTTCCAGACCAGCAATCCCAAGGTGTTTGCCGGTGGCGATGCCGTGCGGGGCTCCGACCTGGTGGTGACCGCCATCTACGAAGGGCGCAAAGCCGCCGAAGGGATCATGGACTATCTGGCAGTCTGATCTGACCGGCCACAGCTCTGATGTTCCCTAACAGTCAGCCCCGCCAATGCGGGGCTGATTTTCTATGCGCGCTCACCAACCGCTCATACGCTCCTGGCAGCCGTGAAGATAACTAGATGCAGTGTCTTGCGATGGCTCCTGCACTGGGCAACTGCCACGGGAAAAACTCCAACCATTTGAGGCAGAATTTGTGACGTCTATCTGTTACACTTCGCGCCCGCCATTTTCCGGCTCACTCTCTGACTTGATGTCAGGCGCAGCCGTCGGTGGTTACAACCTCCGTCTCGCTCATGCCGAGCTAACCAAGCCAAACACAGCCCAGCTGGAACACAGGAACCCATTATGAGATTTGAATCGTTCGATTTTGCCCCCGAGATTTTGCGTGCTGTCTCAGATTGCGGTTATCAGGAGATGACCCCTGTGCAGCAACAGGCGATCCCGGCCATTCGCCGTGGCCGCGATGTGCTGGCCAGCGCCCAGACCGGTACCGGCAAGACCGCCGCCTTCGCCCTGCCCATTTTGCAACGTCTGGTAGACAATCCGGCGCCGGTCCAGCCTTCCAACGCCCGTGTGCTGATCCTGACCCCGACCCGCGAGCTGGCGGCTCAGGTGGCGAGCAACATCAATGACTTCGCCAAGTATCTCGATATCACCACCATCACCATCGTCGGCGGTGGCAAGCAGGACGTGCAGGCCAAGAAGCTCAAAGCGGGCGCTCACATCATTGTGGCCACCCCGGGCCGTCTGCTGGAGCACCTCACAGCCTGCAACCTCAGCCTCTCCGGCGTCGAGTGTCTGGTGATGGATGAAGCGGATCGCATCCTCGACATGGGCTTCAGCGCCGATGTGCAGAAGATCCTGCAAGCGGTCAACAAGACCCGTCAGAACCTGCTCTTCTCCGCCACCTTCTCCGATGCGGTGAAGAAGCTGGCCAACCTGATGCTGGATCGCCCGCAGATCGTCAGCGTCAACAAGCAGAACTCCACCGCCGACACCGTCAGCCACACCGTCTATCCGGTCGAGCAGAAGCGCAAGCGCGAGCTGCTCTCAGAGCTGATTGGCAAGCAGAACTGGCAGCAGGTGCTGGTGTTCGCCAGTACCCGCGAGAGCTGTGATGTGCTGGTCGAGGAGCTGAACCTCGACGGCATCAAGTCCGCCGTGGTCCATGGCGAGAAGGCTCAGGGCAACCGTCGCCGCGCCCTGCGCGAATTCATGGAAGGCAAGGTACGGGTACTGGTCGCCACCGAAGTGGCCGCCCGTGGTCTGGACATCCCGGACCTGGAATACGTGGTCAACTATGATCTGCCGTTCCTGGCGGAAGATTACGTGCACCGCATCGGTCGTACCGGTCGTGCCGGCAAGCGCGGCATGGCCATCTCCTTCGTCAGCCGTGAAGAGGAGCGCACCCTGCTGGAGATCGAGGCCCTGATCGGCCAGAAGATCCGTCGCATCATGGTGCCGGGCTATGAGGTGAGCAGCCGTGACGAGCTGATCAAACAGCTGCAGGAGCGTCGCCGCTTCGGCAAGCGTCCGCAGCGTGAAGATAACGCCGTGGCCCAGGTGATGGCCGAAGCCAAGCTGCAGGGTCAGCGCCTCAAGCGTCTGGCTGCAGCCAAGAAGCCCCGTCAGCCGAAATAAGGCGGGCAGTTGCTCTATTGAACCGCAAAGGCGCCACTGGCGCCTTTGCCATCTCTGTCATCGGTGTTGACCCCTGGTGGTCAACTCAAGGATTGCTTATGACCTCTCCGACCTACAATCAGGCCCTGCTCGAGATGGCCACTCAAAGCCTGGCCGAACTGGCCCGCACCGCCGAGCAAAAGGCGGGCAAGCGCACTCCGGCGCAAGAGAGCCACTTTCTCTGCACCTGGATGGCCGACTCCCTCAAGGAGAAGCGCTTCTCCCGTCTGGTGATGGAAGATTTGAAAGCTTGGGTGCAGCTTGGCCGCACCCTCGGCGCGGGTGCCGATCTCAAGGGGCTACTGGAGCGCATCGCCTTCCAATACCAGTGCGCCATGACCAACCCGCAACAACTGGGGGCCAAGCTGGCGGCCCTGCTGGAGGAGCTGGCAACGGCAGGCTGGCTGGTGCTGACCGAGAGCGAGGTGAACACCAAGCTGCGCCTGCAATCGGGCGGTCAGGCGAGTCTGGTGGTAAGCCATAGCGAATATGCAGGCCATATCGAGGAAGGTGAGCTTGTCAAACCCCTCACCCTCTATGTGCGCGGTGACGAGAAGGTGCTGGCCGAGGCGGCCTTCAAGCACGGCCTGCTGCTGAGCCAGGGCAACAAGAAAACCACCCTGGTCAAACACCACAAAGCCTACCGGCTGATGCCAGACAACGCCCAACCGGCGCTGGCACTGCTGAGCGAGGCTCGCCAGAGCGCCTGATCCCGCCTGTTTTCAACAATAAAAACGGCAGACCCTTGCGCAGGATCTGCCGTTTTTTATTGTTCGATGTTTGGTGATGAGGTTGGGTAGTCGTTTAGCGGATCTTGATGCCAATCTGGCCCGCGTCACACCACTCGAACATCACCTCCTCGCTCTTGCCGCAGCAACTGCCACCACAGACCCGACTCTCGCGCTTGATGACCCGCCCCTTGCGCATCCAGACGCCGAGCATGGCCTCCACCGCATCTTCCGAGGTGTGGAAGTGGCGAGCCAGATCACGCCGGCTCACCTTCTGCTGCGCGGCGAGGTAATCCCCCAGCTCGCGCAGGATCATAAGGTCACCACCTTGCGGGCGACGATGTCACCGTGACGGCGACCGGCCCACCAGAGCAGTACCAGAGAGAGGCCGTAGCTGACGATCCAGAACAGGCTCTGCTCCGGATGAGCGGCGAAGGTCGCGACCTGATAGAAGAGGGTCGCGCACATAAAGGCCATATAGTTGCACCATACCGCCGTCATCAGCGCCCACTGACGACCGGTTTCCCGCACCAGCGCGCCCATGGCGGCGGCGCAAGGCATGTAGAGCAGCACGAACAAGAGGTAGGCAAAGGCACCGGCCGCCCCGTCGAAGTGGGTCTGCATGTTGCCGTAGGTGGAGACATCGACCTCCTGCGCTTCGGCAGCTGCCTGCTGATCATCCAGCTCACCGACAGACAATCCCATAGGGTCGCTCGGGTTGATCTCCGCCAGATTGGCCGCCACGGCATCGATCGCCTCGTGGAAACTGGCCACCAGCGAGAACTCGCTCTCCTCCTCTTCACCACCACCACCGGCGTAGAGGCTGTTGAGGGTCCCGACCACCGCCTCTTTGGCGAAGATACCGGTGACGATACCGACCGTGGCCTGCCAGTTGTCATCGCGTACACCGATGGGGTGCAGCACCGGGGTCACCGCCTGGCTTATCTTGCTCAGGACCGAGCTCTCCTGCTCCTGATGGCCAAAGCTGCCATCGGTGCCAAGCGAGTTGAGCACGCTTAGCACGGCAACCACCAGCACGATGGTTTTACCGGCGCCAAAGACGAAGGATTTGAGCTTCTGCCAGGTCTTGATGGCAACGTTGACCGGACGCGGCCACTCGTAATCCGGCATCTCCATCAGCATGGAGTCGCTCTTGCCCGGCAGCAGGGTGCTGCGCAGCAACAGGCCGGTGAGGACCGCCACCAGAATGCCGATGAGGTAGAGACCGAACACCAGGTTCTGGCCTGATTCAGGGAAGAAAGCCACCGCAAACAGGGCGTAAACCGGCAGACGGGCACCGCACGACATGAAGGGGGCCATGGCGGAGGTCATCAGCCGCTCCCGCTCGGAGTTGAGGGTACGGGTCGCCATCACCGAGGGGACGGTACAGCCAAAGCCCATCAGCATCGGCACGAACGCCTTGCCCGGCAGGCCGAGGCGGCGCATCAGGGCATCCACCACGAAGGCGGCACGGGCCAGATAGCCGGAGCTCTCCAGCACCGCGAGGAACAGATAGAGACAGCCAATCACCGGAATAAAGGTGGCCACGGTCTGCAAGCCGACACCAAAGCCATCAGCCAGAATGGCGCCCAGCCATTCGGGGGCATTGACCAGCCCCAGCAGGTGGTGCACCCCATCGACAAACAGGGCGCCGCCCATGATGTCGAAGAAGTCGATAAAGGCGCTGCCAACGTTGATGGCAAACAGGAACATCAGGTACATGACAAACAGGAAGAAGGGGATGCCAATCCAGCGATTGAGCAGCACCCGATCCAGCCACTCGCTCTGGGCCTCGGTGAGCTTGCCCTTCTGCTGACGAGCCTGTTGTACCCACTGGTGGATATGGCCGTAGCGAATATCCGCCAGTTGCAGGTCGATATCCTGTCCCTGATGGGCGCGAGCCACTACATTGGCGGCGGCCGCCTGCTGACCGGGCAGCAGGGTCTCCTGCATCACCGCATCCTCTTCCAGCAGACGCAGGGCGCGGCCACGGGTAGTGAGATGATGCGGGGCGAGCAGGGTCTCCAACTCCGCCAGATCGGTTTCAAGCGCGTGGCCGTAATCGAGCTGCAAGGCGGCTTGCGGCTGACCGATAAACTGGCGGATCTGCTGCTTGAAGGCGGCAACCTGCTTGCTGTTGTGGGCAGAGAGGGCCACCACCGGGCAACCGAGGGATTTGCCGAGCTTGCTCTCGTCGATGACGATGCGGCGCTTTTGCAGGATATCCAGCTTGTTGAGCACCACCACCATGGGCAGGCCCAGTTCGCGCAGTTGCAGCGTGAGGTAGAGGGAGCGCTCCAGATTGGCGGCGTCGATGACGTTGAGCAGCAGGTCGGGTTGTTGGCCCTGGGCAAAGCGGCTGGCGATCTGCTCGTCCAGACTGCCATCCTGACTGGCCAGGCTATAGATGCCGGGCAGATCCATCAGCTTGAAGTGATGCTCACCCGCGCTGAACTCACCCATCTTCTTGTCGACGGTGACACCACTCCAGTTGCCTACCTGCTGGCGGGCGCCGGTCAGGGCGTTGAACAGGGAGGTCTTGCCGCTATTGGGGTTACCTACCGTTACCAGGGAATAATTCATACCAGCTCTACCTCTATTTTCTTCTGAACCCGCCGCGTGTGTGGCAAGCCGCTTTGCAGGTTCGACTTCTTGTCTCTGAACCGCTCCCGGTGACTTTCTTGACCGGAGCGGTAGCCGAGCAGGGGGTTATACCGGCTCGACTTCTATTTGCTGGGCCAGACTCTTTTGCATGGAGAGACAGATCCCCTGGCACTGGATCTGGAGCGGGTCCCCCAGGGGGGCGGAGCGCAGATAGATGACTTCAGTCTGGGGCAACAGGCCCATCACCATCAGTTTGCGGCGCAGCGGCCGGGCGAGCTGATTCATATTCTTGATGCGAGCACTCTGTCCCGGTGACAACTGCGTGAGTACCATGACTGACTCCTGAAGTTAAACAATAATAATTCGCTTTTACTTGGGGCATTATAAGCTGTGTCTTCAACTTTTATTTGAGTAAAATCAAACTCCGCTTAGCTAACCCATAAAGTAATGCCATGAGTCACGACAACAACAGCCGCCTCGTTTACAGCACAGATGGCGACATGATCAAGGAGCAGAGCGCTCCCCAATCCGCCTCCCCCTTCCCCACCGACGGCACCGTGCGCATTCGCCGCGAGACCAAGGGGCGCAAGGGCGCCGGGGTGATCACCATTCATGGCGTACCCGCCGATCAGCAAAAATCCCTGGCCACCCTGCTCAAGAAAAAGTGCGGCACCGGAGGCGGTATCAAGGAGGGAGTGATCGAGATCCAGGGGGATAAACGGGACCTGATCAAAACCGAGCTGGAGAAAGCCGGTTTCAGCGTCAAGCTGGTGGGTGGCTGATCCCCTTGTCACTCATGCGGTTTTTCCCTAGAATGCCCGCTCCCATCGAGGGGGAGTAGTCTCGCACGCCGGTGCCATCCATTGCATGAATACCGGTTTGCGACCCTGATCAACATACTTGGTGCCAAATCACCATGGTCAGGGTGATCCATGCAAGTCATGGATTTGACAAGACCTTTGACGGGCCAGTGCCAATACCGGGGACGGATGGCGCAGGCTTGTCTTTGGTTTATAACAATTCCGTCCCCCGGTCATTTTTATGGAAGCCTTGTTAACCTCAACCCTCAGCGTCGCCATTGCCGAAATCGGCGATAAAACCCAGCTGTTGGCGTTGCTGCTCATCTGCCGTTTTCGCAAGCCCTGGCCCATCATCGCCGGCATGCTGGCGGCTACCCTGCTCAACCATGCGGGCGCCGCCTGGATTGGCGAGTTCATCAGCCGCTGGCTCGATCCCAAGATAATGACCTGGCTGGTCGCCATCGCCTTTATTGCCATGGCTATCTGGATTTTGGTGCCGGACAAGATGGATGACGAGGAGAGCCCGCTGGATAAATACGGCCCCTTTATGGCCACCTTCGTGCTCTTCTTCATCGCCGAGATTGGTGACAAGACCCAGATCGCCACCGTGCTGCTGGCCGCCAAGTATGACTCGCTGGTGCAGGTCATTACCGGTACCACCCTCGGCATGATGCTGGCCAACGTGCCGGTGGTGCTGATCGGCAAGCTGGGGGCAGACAAGCTGCCGCTCAAGGGGATCCGCATCGCCTGCGCCATCCTCTTCGTCGGCCTTGGGGTGAGCACTCTGATCTTTGCCTGATGGCCCGTATCCGATGACCAAGCCCTCCCCTGTGGAGGGCTTTTTGTTTACTGCTGTGTCTATTGCGTAATCCGCTGTCGCAACCACCAGCCGCAGAGCCAAGGGGCAGTGCACGGTTGCGGGTGCCTCATGCCATAATGGGGCAAACCTCGCGGAGTCCCCCCATGCACAACGTATCAAGAGAGACGCTTCTCGAATGGGTCAAACAGGGACGGCTGGCGCCAGAGAAGCTGGCGGACGCCCTGACCCTCGCCGATCTTCCCCCCCATCCGGCGCGCTGGCAGTGGCTGTTTGACCGGCTGCTGCTCTGGCTCGGCGCCCTCTGTATCGGGGCTGGCCTCATCTTCTTCGTCGCCTTCAACTGGCAAGAGCTGGGCCGGGTCTCCCGCCTTGCGCTGCTGGAGGCACCGCTGCTCGCCATGCTGCTTCTGCTGTGGCGCAAACCGCTGGGGGATACCTCCCGTCAGGCGCTGCTGCTCGCCATCGCCCTCAATATCGGCGCCCTGCTGGCGTTGGTGGGCCAGACCTACCAGACCGGCGCCGATCCCTGGCAGCTGTTCGCTACCTGGGCGCTGATGCTGGTGCCACTGGCGCTATTTGGCCAAAGCCCTCTGCTCTGGACCTTAAGCTGGCTGCTCGGCCAGCTGGCGCTGGTGCTCTACTGGCGGCTCGGCCTGTTCGCACTCTTCTTTACCTTCGATGAAGAGGGTCTGGGCTGGTGCCTCACCCTGCTCAACGCCGCCCTCTGGGGTCTGCTTCTGCTGGCACCGGCCCGCTGGCGCCTGATGCCAAGCTGGCTGGCGGGTCTGGCTGCGGGTCTGGGGGCTACCCTGCTCACCCTGCTGGCGCTGTTTGATGCCGCCTCCCCGCTGGTGTGGCCGCTCTGGTTTGGCTGGCTCGCCGCGGCCTATGCCCTGTGGCACCACAGATTTATCGCCGGACTCGCCATGGGGTGCCTCAGTCTGATTGCCGTCATCCTCGCCACCCTTGGTAAATGGATGGAACCCGATATCAACGGCTTCTTGCTGCTGAGCCTGATTGCCATCGGCCTTTCTGTCACCGCCGCCCGCTGGCTGCAACAACAACGGAGGTCTCATGAGTGATCTGACCCTTTGGCAAGCGCTGCAACAGGCCAATCTGGTGGAAGGGGAGATGCCCCGTGACACCCAGCCCCACTGGTCGAGCCGTTTTATGCTGGGGCTGGTGGGCTGGATTGCCGCCCTGTTCCTGCTCTTTTTCCTGTTTCTCACCTTCGAGCAGCTGACCCGCGAGGCCAACAGCGCCCTGCTGCTGGGGGCCGTGCTGCTGGGGGGGGCGTATGCCCTCAACCGCAGCCAGCGCGGCGATCTCTGGGATCAGTTCGTGCTGGCACTCACCCTGGCGGCCGATGCCTGGCTGCTCTATGGCCTGCTCGATCAGCTGGATCTCCATCACGCCCTGCTCTGGTTCGGTCTGTGCCTGCTGTCGCTCGCCATCGCCGTGCTGTTCGATCACTGGCTGGTACGGCTGTTTCACAGCGTGGCGGCAGCCCTGCTGCTCACCCTTGGCCTCGCCTGCCTCGGGCTGCAACTGCTGGCACTGCCGCTGGTGATGGCGGCCATTACCTTCTGCTGGCTGCGGGCAGATAGGGATCCAGAGCGCCACCAGCTCTACCACTCCATCACCCTGGGGCTGGCCCTCTCGCTGCTGGTGCTGGGGCGTCTGCACCAACCGCTGTGGGATAGCGGCGGCAGCATGCTGGACGAGCTGGGGCTGTCGCGCCTGCCGCTCTGGCTCAATCCGCTGCTCTGCGCCGCCCTGTTGCTGGCGGTGATGGTGAAACTGAGGCTCCCCCTGCTGTTTGGCCTGCCGCTGGTGCTGATCAGCGCCATCATCCCCGGCATGGGAGCGGGCGCACTGGTGCTGATCCTCGGGTTTTATGCCGGTAGTCTGGGGCTGATGACCCTTTCAGCCCTGCTGCTGCTCGGTTATGGCTCCCTCTACTACTACGATCTGGGGCTCACCCTGATGACCAAATCCTGGCTGCTGCTGGGCTCAGGCCTCCTGCTGCTGGGTGCCCGCCAGCTGCTCATCACCTTCGCGGCAAGGAGCGACTCATGAAACCCGTTACCCGACAGCTCGCCCTGTTGCTGAGCGGCCTGGCCATCCTGGCGGGCATCAATGCCACCGTCTGGCGCTATGAGCGCGCCATGAGCAGCGGCGAAGTGGTGCTGCTGCGGCTCGCCCCGGTCGATCCCCGCTCCCTGATGCAGGGGGATTACATGCGGCTGAACTATGAGATTGCCCGCGAGCTGGCCAGCAGCGATGCCCGTGAAAAGGGCCGCGATACCCTGGTGATCCGCCTCGATGCCCATCAGGTGGCAAGTCTGGTGGCCGCTGGCAAGCCGGATCGGCTCGCCAGCGATGAGCGGCTATTGCAGGTGCATCAGAGCGAGCGGCAGTGGCAGATTGGCCCCGACGCCTACTTCTTTGAAGAGGGCACGGGGGATCAGTATCAAGCGGCCCGCTACGGCGAATTCCGGCTGCAAGCGGATGGCAAGACCCTGCTGGTGGGGCTGCGGGACGAGGCTTACCAGCCCATCGGGCAGACCCGCGCCCGCTGGTAATGGCAGTGAGTGGCTATTTACGCTGTTCATGGTCACACTCAATACAAGGTTGATCGCTAAGGATGTTCCCAATGAGGATATGGCTGATCTGTCATCTGTTGCTGCTCTGCTGGGCCTCGGCGGCCCGGGCTGATCTGGGCAAGCTCGAGTACCTCACCGAAGAGTATCCCCCCTACAACTTCAGCGATCCGCAAGGCCAGCCCACCGGCCTTGCGGTCGATCTGCTGCAGATGATCTGGCAACACAGCGGCGTGGCGCCCCAGCCGGTGCGCATCCTGCCCTGGGCGCGAGGTTATTACTTGCTAACCCAGAAGCCCAACGTGGTGCTCTTCTCCACCGCCCGCACCCAGGCGCGGGAGGATCTCTTCAAGTGGGTGTGCCCCATCGGCTACTCGGAGTACATCCTGCTGGGCCGCAAGGTGCAAAACATCACGCTCGACTCGGTGGATCAGATGAGTCAGTACAAGATCAGCGCGGTGCGCTCGGACGCCGCCGAGCAACTGCTGCTCAACAACGGCATGGATGACAACAACATCATCTCGGCCAACCGCCTGTCGCAGGGGTTGAAGATGCTGCTCTCCGGTCGCGCCGATCTGCTCGCCACCAGCAAGCTGGCGGGATATGACGCCATCCGCGAACTGAAGCTCAATAGCGACGACTTCAACGTGGCCATGGTGCTGAGCGCAGAGCAGCTCTGCTACGCCTTCAGCCGTCAGGTGCCTGACAGCGAGATCACCCTCTTTCAGCAGGCCCTGACCCGCGCCCTCGCCTCGGAAGAGTTTCGCAAATTGCAGGCCAAATACCTGCCGGTGCGCTGAGCACTCACTCACCCGATGGGCAGCAAGGCGCTGCCCATTTTATGGATGAAAGATGCAATAGAGGTGGCTAGCTATTCCCGCCGCGAGCAGTCAAACTGACCAACATCTTTGATTGGCAAGGATTTTCCCGTGCGAACATGGCACTTCATTCACCTGCTGCTCCTGTGGACGACCTTCGCCCAGGCGGATCCGGCCAAACTCGAATACCTCAGCGAAATCTCCTCCCCTTATAACTTCAGTGACGAACGGGGCCAGCCCACCGGTCTGTCTGTCGAGCTGCTGCAACTGATCTGGCAGGCGCGCGGCATGGCGCCCCAGCCAATCCGCATTCTGCCCTGGGCCCGTGGCTACAACCTGCTGCAACAAAAACCCAATGTGGTGCTGTTTGCCACCGCCCGCACCCCGCAGCGGGAGCCCCTATTCAAGTGGGCCTGCCCCATCGACCATTCGGAGTTTGTGCTGCTGGGGCGCAAGGGTGACAACATCACCCTCGACTCGGCAGCGCAGCTTGACCACTACAAGATCGGGGTGGTGCGCGCCACCGTCTCCAAGCAACTGCTGCTCGATCGCGGTATCGATGAGCACCAGCTGATGCAGGCCAACCGGCTCACCCAGGCGGCCAAAATGCTCACCTCCGGCCGTGCCGATCTGTTTGCGACCAACAAACTGGTGGGCTATCAAACCCTGCAGCAGCTCGGCTTCAAGCCGGATGACGTTCATGTTGCCTTCGTGCTGGATACCACACCGCTCTGCTACGCCTTCAGCCGTCAGGTGCCCGACAGCGAGGTCGCCCTCTTCCAGCAGGCGCTGACCCGGGTCGTCGCGTCAGCGGATTTCTCGGCCTTGCAAACCAAATACCTGTCGCTGCGCTAACGCCCTGATCGCTGCCGACAGATGGCGCGGGATGGCAGCGAGCGCCGGCACTTTTATTACCAAACATGCCCCGTCGCCTTGGCGAAATCGGCCAGCTTGGTCACACTTGAGCATGATATTCCCTTGATCAGGATGGCAAAAATGAAAGCATGGATTGGATTGGCCGGAGCGCTGCTGGCCACCCTCGCACAGGCGAGTCCTGAGCTCGGCAAACTGCACTACCTCACCGAAGAGTACAAACCCTACAACTACGCCGACGCCAGCGGCGCCCCTGCCGGCCTCGCGGTCGAGCTGCTGCAACTGGTGTGGCAAAAGACCAACACCCCGCCGCAGCCCATCACCATCATGCCCTGGGCGCGCGGTTACTATCTGCTGACCCAAAAGCCCAATGCGGTACTCTTCTCCACCGCTCGCACCCAGGCGCGGGATCCCCTGTTCAAGTGGGCCTGCCCCATCGGGTATGCCGAGATCGTGCTGGTGGGGCTGGCCGAGCGCAATATCACCATCACCAAGCTCGACGATGCCAAAGCGTTCAATATCGGGGCGGTGCGGGCCGATGTGGGGGAGCAGCTGCTGCTCAACAACGGCTTTGACGAGACCAAACTGATGGCCGCCAACCGGCTGGCACAGGCGCTGAAGATGCTCACCTCTGGCCGGGTCGATTTGGTCTCCACCAACAAGACCACCATGGAGCAGCTGATCGTCGAGCAAAAACTCGACCCCGCCCGTTTCAAGGAGCAGTGGGTGCTGAGCTCGGAACAGTTCTGCTTCGCCTTCAGCCATCCGGTGAGCGATGCGCTGGTCAGAGAGTTCCAGACCGGCTTGACCCAGGTGCTGGCGAGCAGTGAATACCCGCTGCTGCACAGCAAATATTTCCCGGCACCGGCACCCGCCAACACTGAACAGGCCAAAACCGGGACAACCAACTAGCTCGCACACCGCCAATACAGAGGGGCCCGATATGGGCCCCTCCGGTTTTGTGGCTCGCCACACTCAATCGCGCACGGCCTGTGCGTTGTTGTCGAGCACTCTCCTTTGGCTATTCACCTTGGGTTGACCACTTCTGGTGACTCACACAGTCCCTTACATTCAACCACGCACCAGCGCCGCGGCGGCTACCTTGTGGCGGGCGATAAGCTGCTCGATATCCAACCCCTCGATAACGCCATCCACCACCCGCCACTTGCCGCCCACCATCACCCGATCGGCGCGCTCGGCACCGCACAAGATCAGCGCAGCAACGGGATCGTGACTGCCGCTAAAGCGCAGATCATCGAGCTTGAACAGCGCCAGATCCGCCTGCTTGCCGGGCAGCAGCTCGCCGAGATCGCCGCGCCCCAGCAGCCTGGCCGAGCCACGGGTCGCCCACTCCAGCACCTTGCGCGGGGTGATGCGCTCGGCGCCGTAGCGCAGCCGCTGCAGATAGAGCGCCTGACGGGCTTCTTGCATCAGGTTCGAGGCATCGTTGGAGGCCGAGCCGTCCACCCCGAGCCCCACCGGTGCACCGGCCGCTTCGAGATCCAGCGTTGGGCAGATGCCGGAGGCGAGCCGCATATTGGAGACCGGACAGTGGCACACCCCGGTGCCCGCCGCTCCCAGCCGCGCAATCTCGTCCGGATTGAAGTGGATGCCGTGGGCCAGCCAGGTGCGATCCCCAAGCCAGCCTACCTTCTCCAGATAATCGACGGTGCGTAGGCCAAAGCGTTCAAGGCAGAACGCCTCCTCATCCAGCGTCTCCGCCAGATGGGTGTGCAGCCGCACATCGAGCTCGGCCGCGAGCTTGGCGCTCTCGACCATGATCTCCTCGGTCACCGAGAAGGGGGAGCAAGGGGCCAGCGCAATCTGGATCTGCGCCCCGGCGCCGCGCTGGTGGTACTGACGCACCAGCCGCAGGCTGTCATCGAGGATCTGCTGCTGCCCCTGCACCGTGTGGCGCGGCGGCAAGCCCCCCTCATCTTCGCCCAAACTCATGGAGCCACGGGTCAGCATGGCGCGCATCCCTAACTCACGCACCGTCTCGACCTGAATATCGATGGACTCCTCCATCCCGCGCGGGAAGAGGTAGTGGTGATCCGCCGCCGTGGTGCAACCGGAGAGCAGCAGCTCCGCCATCGCCACCTTGCTCGCCAGCGCCAACGCGTCCGGTGTCAATCTGGCCCACACCGGATAGAGGGTCTTGAGCCAGGGGAAGAGCGGCTGATTGACCACCGGCCCCCAGGCGCGGGTCAGGGTCTGGTAGAAGTGGTGGTGGGTATTGATAAGGCCCGGCAGCACCACATGGTCGCGGGCATCGAACAGCTGATCGCACGGCCGGGCTGGCTGCTGGCCCGCCGCCAGCACCTCGCTGATGAGATTATTTTCAATCACCAGCCCACCGCGACCATCGACGGCCTCGGGGGTAAAGGTGGCAAGGGGGTTTTTAATCCAGATACGGGTAGCGGACATGACCGGCGCCTCCATCAGTCATACATAGGGGTGAGCCAGCTCAGTTATACCCTGTCTGCTGATCCAGAGGCGGCGCAGCGCCGCAGTGGCCCCAGTCTACCCGGCGATGGCAAAAAATCTGTGAGCCTCGTTTTAAATCAAGGTGATAGCCCCTCCCCTTGCGGCGTTACCCCATCGCCCTGCCAGTACCCAGCCCCGACAGCCATTGATTGAACCCCCATTTCGAAAAGTGTGCGCCAGCGCAAAAAAAACTTCTGGTTTCTGATAGTTGCGTGATGGCCGCCATAGTTAAGCGCTCAATGAATCCGTAAGATATCCAGCGGCGGCTGTTGGCCCCTGCTCGTGATCAATGGTCAACGGCGCAATCTGGTAGCGACAATCAGGGGCGGTAGCGACTTTGGCGGCATCCAGCCGCGCTCTCGCCCCTGCGCCGTGGCCCGAGGGTTGCACCCTCGACGGCTTGCCCGTCAGCCCTTGTGGCTGTGCCCATGCCCCCTTGTACGGTGGACGCTTGGGGCAATGGGTAAAGTCGAATCGGGTCGAGTAGGGTCGATTAGCGAAGCGTAATCGTCCGCGGTAACCATCCCCTCTCCCCTTGCGGGCGAGTGAGGCGTTGGGATCAATTGGTAGGGTCGAGTAGCGCAGCGTAATCGTCCACGGTAACCATCCCCTCTCCCCTTGCGGGAGAGGGTTAGGGTGAGGGGTTAGGTAACGTCTTTGCTCTTCAACAAGGTATTGGCACGGCTTCGCCAGTAGGGTCGATTAGCGGAGCGTAATCGTCCACGGTAACCGTCCCCTCTCCCCTTGCGGGAGAGGGTTAGGGTGAGGGGTTCGGTAACGTCTTTGCCCTGCAACAAGGTATTGGCATGGCTTCGCCATGCAGGACACGAGGACTCCGTCCTCGACGGGGTTTCGCCGCCGCTGCGCGGCTTGGCGAGTGACTTTTCTTTGCGTGGCCAAAGAAAAGTCACCAAAAGAAAGGCCACCCCCGCTTGTTCGCCCTCCTTCGTCGGGTGCCCTCGGTTCACCCGTTTGTCCGACGGCACGCGCCGATGGGCCATCCATGGCCCAGCGCCGCTCGCTCGGCGTCCTGCCTCGCGGCCTGGACAAACGGTCTCACCTCGGCGAACAACAGGGGGTAAAACCCAATCCGCAGCCTTGAAACTGTCATATGATATTGCTCGGAAAGCTGGTAATTAAAAAAACATCATCCGCGGCAGTAATTGTCCCGAAATCTATTTTTCAGTATACCGCATGGATAGTCATATGAGGATTGGCTTTAATTTTCACAATTAATTTCTTCTTTGCAAAGCCAAATACCTGCAACAAATCAATCAAACAGAGGGATAATTATGAATTGCATAAAGAAAATAAAACTTCTTAATTTTAAACGGTTCATCGAATTTGAAATTGAATTCGATCCAAAAATGAATATTATTATTGGGGATAATGAAGCAGGGAAAAGCTCAATATTACAAGCGATAGAATTACTTTCTAGCGGAAGCAGGCATAAAGTCGAATCCGTTGGATTGGAGTCACTTCTAAATAAAACTGCAATATCTGATTTCTTTAAAACAGATAGGAGTTTTGAAAAATTACCAGAAGTACATATTGAAGCTTATTTTAGTGATGAGACTAATCCAGATCTTTTCGGCAAGCATAATACTGATAAAACCAATTCGAGTGGCTTGCATATGATTTATCAACCCAATGAGGATCTTATTAATGAAATAAACCAACTACTGGCTGATGGAAGCGAAAATTTCCCCTTCGAATTTTATACCGTCAAGTTCATCACTTTCAATGGAGAGGCATACACAGGATACCGTCGTTTTCTAAAGTGCCTAACAATTGACAGTACAAAAATCAATAGTGAGAATGCGAACAAGGAGTATATAAGAACCATCTATGATTCAACTGTTGACCTCGTGACCAGAATTGGTTTGCAAAATGAATATAGACAACAGAAGCTTCAATTCAAGGAAAAAAATTTTAAAACCATTAACGATGAATTGGGTGAATATGAGTTTACTGTCAGAACAGGTTCTAAATTTAATTTAGAAACCGATATCACACTGACCCAAGATAACATTCCAATCGATGAGAGAGGTAAAGGAAGGCAGTGCTTTATAAAAACAGAATTTGCATTATCTAGAAATTCTGAAAAAAGAACCATAGATGTGCTACTACTTGAAGAGCCAGAAAATCATCTGAGCCATAGTAATATGAAGCTGCTAGTTTCAAAAATTTCAAATACACATCAAAATCAAATAATAATTGCAACACACAGCAGTCTGATAAGTGCTCGCTTGGATTTGCGAAAGTCAATACTCATAAATAGTTCCAGCAAAAAACCTGTCACGCTAAAGAATCTCTCTAATTCCACAGCAAAGTTTTTTATGAAGGCTCCTGACAACAACATTCTTGAGCTTGTATTATCAAGTAAAGTAATACTGGTTGAGGGCGACGCAGAGTATATGTTAATCGATGCAATGTACTCAAAAGAAACAGGGAGTAGTTTAGAGAATGAAAATGTTCATGTCATTTCTGTTGGTGGCACTAGCTTTAAAAGATATATGGAACTGGCAAGAGAACTTGGTATTAGAACAGCTGTTATTCGTGATAATGATAAAGACTATCAAGTTAATTGTGTAGAAAACTACATCGAGCATGTTTCAGATAAAATTAAAGTTTTCTCTGATGAAGATACTGAGCGTTATACATTTGAAGTATGCTTATATCAGGATAACAAAGCTATTTGTGATGCAATGTTTTCTGGCGGAAGAATAAGTAAAACACCCTTAGAGTTCATGTTAAGCCACAAAGCAGAAAGTGCATTCCAACTTTTAGATAATTACTCAGAATTATTGACAGTACCAGATTATATAAAGAGGGCCATAACATGGATAAACGAGTAGTCTTCGCTGTCGCTGGTTCTGGTAAAACATCAAGTATCATTGATCTCCTTGCAGCTGACAGTCGATGTTTACTTATTACATATACAGAAAATAACACTCATCATCTTAAACATAGCGTTATTCGGAAGTTTGGGTGTATTCCAGATGGCATTAAAATATATAGTTATTTCAATTTTTTATATTCCTTTTGCTTTAGACCGATTTGTGGCCACGAAATAAAAACCAAAGGAATTAATTTTGATTACCCATTACCACAGTATGCACAGCGCACAAGTAAAAAACTATTAGCGCATTACGTAGACAGAAATAAAAGATTATTCTCCAATCGCATTGCAAAGTTACTGATTGAGTTTAATGCCATACCTGAAATCCTTCAAAGAATAGAGAAGTTTTTTGACCTAGTTTGTATTGATGAGATACAAGATTTCGCAGCCAACGACTTCAACTTGTTATGTGCCTTGGTAGAAGCTAACGTAAACATCCGTCTAGTCGGTGATTTCTATCAACATACTTTCGATACAAGCCGAGATGGGAATACCCAAAACTCTCTACACGACTCTTTTCCCCAATATTGTAATAAGTTGGAAAAATCTGGTTTCATCATAGACTTAACATCTTTATCTAATAGTTATCGCTGTAGCCCCAGCGTGTGTTTATTCGTGCATAAACATTTAGGGGTTGCTATTGAATCCCACAGGGAAGATTTAACGGCAGTAAAATTCATTGAAGACGATAATGAAATAGATGATATATTCAAAGATAAATCTATTGTTAAACTATTTTTTAAAGGCAGCAATACATATCATGGAAACACTGCAAATTGGGGTAACACAAAGGGATTAGATCACTTCCAGGATGTTTGTGTAGTGTTAAACCCAACAACCTTAAAATCCTACGAAGAAAACACATTAGAAAATCTTAGCCCTACGACAAAAAATAAACTTTATGTTGCTTGCACTAGGGCCAAAGGTAATTTGTATTTTATTGCTGAAAAAAAACTAGCAAAATACAAAGTTAAATAGAGTCACCATTGTAATATTGAAGTTTATTTATACTTATCTACATAAATAAAAAAACACAACTCTTGAGCAGCGGTTTTTCATTTAGCTAACCAATAAAACCAACTCAGGCAAGGCATCCATAGCAACTACCGCAGCCACAGACGGGCACGGTATTGGTTCCCCCTGCAAACCGCCGAGTCGAGTTCAACGGGTCAGGAGCGCCATCAGGGATGATGGCGCAGCCGCAGTCGGCACATGGATGTGCCGTCTGCGGCGCTCCGTCCGACCCGTTGAACGAGACGAGGGAACCCGCGAAGCGGGTGGTTTGCCGGGGGAAAAGACTTTTGGTGACTTTTGGTCTTTCAAAAGTCACTCGCCCCAGCCCGAAGGGCGGGCGAAACACCTTCGAGGGCAAGGCCCTCGCGCCCTGCATGGCGAAGCCATGCCAATCAGGAGAGAGGGAAGGTGTCTGCCCTCCGGCAGACCACAAAAAAACCGCAGCCCTAGGGCTGCGGTTTTTTATTGGCTCAACCTGTTGGCAGCAACAGGCCCACCGGCCTTAGGCACGGCGCCAGCTGGTTTTGCCGGCGCTGTCTTCCAGCACGATACCCATCTCGGTGAGACGGTTGCGGGCGGCATCCGCCGCGGCCCAGTTCTTGTCGGCACGGGCCTGATTACGCTCGGCGATCAGGCGTTCGATTTCGGCAACCTCTTCATCCGCTTCATCACCCTTCAAGAAAGCCTCGGGGTCTTGCTGCAGGATGCCGAGCACCGCGCCCAGTTCGCGCAGACGGGCACCGAGGCCAGCGGCAACATTGATGTCTTCCGCTTTCTGGCGATTGATCTCGCGCACCAGATCGAACAGGGCGGAGTAGGCTTCCGGGGTGTTGAAGTCGTCGTCCATCGCCTCTTTGAAGCGAGCCACCTGCTCGTCGCCACCGGCAGCAGCAGCCACCGGCAGATCGCGCAGGGCGGTGTACATGCGCTCCAGCGCGGCGCGGGCTTGCTTCAGGTTATCTTCCGAGTAGTTGAGCTGGCTGCGGTAGTGGCCAGACATCAGGAAGTAACGGACGGTTTCGGCGTCGTAGTGGGCCAGCACGTCACGGATGGTGAAGAAGTTGCCAAGGGACTTGGACATCTTCTCTTTGTCCACCATCACCATGCCGCTGTGCATCCAGGTGTTGACGTAGTCGCCACCGTGGGCGCAGCAGGACTGGGCGATCTCGTTCTCGTGGTGCGGGAACTGCAGATCGGAGCCGCCGCCGTGGATGTCGAAGTGGTTGCCAAGGTGCTTGGAGTTCATGGCGGAGCACTCGATGTGCCAGCCAGGACGGCCCGGGCCCCAGGGGCTTTCCCAGGTCGGTTCGCCCGGCTTGGACATCTTCCACAGCACGAAGTCGAGCGGGTTGCGCTTGGCATCGACCACGTCAACGCGGGCACCGGCTTGCAGCTGCTCCAGATCCTGCCCGGAGAGCTTGCCGTAGTCAGCGTAGGATTCGACGATAAACATCACGTCGCCGTTATCGGCCACGTAGGCGTGATCCTTGGCGAGCAGGGATTGCACCAGCTCGATGATTTCGCTGATGTGCTGGGTAGCGCGCGGTTCGATATCCGGGCGCACCATGCCGAGGGCGTCGAAGTCGGCGTGCATGTCGCCAATCAGACGCTCGGTCAAGTCGTCACAGGTGACGCGGGTTTCAGCGGCGCGCTTGATGATCTTGTCATCCACGTCGGTGATGTTGCGCACGTAGGTCAGGTCGTAACCGGCGTAACGCAGGTAGCGAGCCACCACATCAAAGGCGACGAAGGTGCGGCCGTGGCCGATATGACAGTGATCGTAGATGGTGACACCACACACATACATGCCCACCTTGCCCGGGTGGATAGGTTTGAATTCTTCTTTTTGACGAGTGAGTGTGTTGTATATCTTCAGCATCTTATAACCACTGCCTGTGAGTAAAATGGTTGGTCATAATACCCCGTTCAAGGGCAGAAAACGAGGCGGAAAATGTGGCCAATCCCGCCTGCCGCCTATGTTCTGGCACTGGATGCGCCCTTTGCAGCACTTTCTGCAACACTATGCCGCAGCCCCTTGATGGGCTAGAATTGCCACCACTTTATGCTACACCCCGCAAGCACCCTGTCGCTTGCTCACTTTTCGTTCAAAAGTATGAAAGGACATATCATGGTCACTCTGCACACCAATCACGGCGACATCACCCTCACCCTGAACGCTGAAAAAGCCCCGGAAACCGTGGCCAACTTCCTGCAATACTGCCGTGACGGTCACTACGACAACACCATTTTCCACCGTGTTATCGACGGCTTCATGATTCAGGGCGGCGGCTATGCTCCGGGCTTTGAAGAGAAAGATACCCGCGCTCCCATCAAGAACGAAGCGGCCAACGGTCTGTCCAACAAGGTCGGCACCATCGCCATGGCCCGCACCAGCGAGCCGCACTCTGCCAGCGCCCAGTTCTTCATCAACGTGAACAACAACGACTTCCTCGACTTCAAATCCGCCACCACCCAGGGCTTCGGCTACTGCGTATTCGGTGAAGTGACTGCCGGGATGGACGTGGTCAACAAGATCAAGGGTGTCAAAACCGGTAACTACGGCCGCATGCATCAAGACGTGCCGACCGAAGATGTGGTGATCACCAAGGTGACCCTTGCTGACTGATCTTTGCCAACTCGGCACGGATGAAACTGCGGCTCCGGCCGCAGTTTTTCCATCTGCGTCCGCCAGCGCCAGAGCGAACTGGCGCCGCCTCGACTATCTGGCCTACGGCAACCCGCGCCAGCGTTCGGCCCATGCCCTGCTCACAGCCGGTGTGTGGGATGAGCTGGTAGCGCAGTGCGCCGATATGGCGCTGGTGAGCACGCTTGCCATCGGCCTCGATCGGCCAGGCAGCGATCTCGATATCCTCTGCCAACATCCTGATCCGGCGGCGTTTGCTGCAAGCCTGTCCACCAGAGGTTGGCAGGCAAGCGCCAAGGGCGAAAACGTCTGGCTGCTGGAGCGCACCTTTTCCTGTAGCGATGTCTGTTGCGATCAGCGCGATGGCGCTGGCGCCAGCTGGCCGCTGGAGCTGTACGTGACCCCCACCCCCATCGAGACGCTCAACGGCTGGCGCCACCTCACCCTGATGGCCGCGTTGCTCGAGCGGTTTGGTGATGCCTTCTACCGCGAAGTGCTGCGCCTGCGCCTTGAAGAGGGATTGAAAGGGGAAGCGGCCATGTGCCAGTTGCTGGGTCTGGCGGGCGATCCTTACGCCGCCCTGCTGACGCTGGAGGGGCGCAATCTGGCCGAGCTGTCATGGCAGCCGCCATCCCGTGACGGTATGCATACACCCACTGACGCAACGGCGATGGCGATGGCGCCCGCAGCGCACTGTTCGTCTCCTGTTGTTTCTACTACCTCTGCCACCCCTGTTTGCCCTGTTTCGACCGAGAGCCCGACCCCCACATCATGAGCACCCTCTTTATCAGTGACATTCACCTCTCTGCCCAGCGGCCCGATATGACCGCGGCACTGGTGCGCTTTCTCGAGCACGACGCCCCCGGCGCCGATGCCCTCTATGTGCTGGGGGATCTCTTCGAATTCTGGATTGGCGATGATGACCCCAATCCGCTCCATCAACAGATGGCCGATGCCTTTTTGGCCCTGAGCCAGCAGAACGTGCCCATCTACTTTATTCACGGCAACCGCGACTTTCTGCTGGGCCAGCAGTTTGCCAAGCGCGCGGGGATGACCCTGCTGGGGGACCCCTGCGTCATCGAACTCTATGGGGAGCGGGTGCTGCTCAGCCACGGCGATCTGCTCTGCACCCTGGATGAGGGGTATCAGAAGTTTCGCCGCATCACCCAGCTGAAATGGTTGCGCTGGCTCTTTTTGCGGCTGCCACTGGCCCGCCGTCAGGCCATCGCCTGCAAGATGCGCGGCCAAAGCCAGATGGAGAACGCCCACAAGAGCCAGATCATCATGGATGTGACGCCTGCGGCGGTGGACGAGACCCTACGCGCCCACGACTGCCGGATGATGATCCACGGCCACACCCACAGACCCGCCATCCACGACTTCACCCTCGACGGCCACCCCGCCCGCCGCATCGTGCTGGGGGACTGGTTCGAGCAAGGCTCGGTGCTGATCTGCCGCCCCGGCGAGCAGCGGCTGGAAATGCGGGCGCTGGCAGAGGCTTGATAGCCCGCCAGTTCGCTTGTATCACCAAGCGATCTGCCTCCCATCATCATGCCCCCGTCGTTCGCGCCACCCGGTTCACACCGCATCAGGCGCGAACGAATAAGTGGTGGTCGCTCACAGATCAGCAAAGCAAACCTGCTGGCCGGCATCAGGACACAAGGTTGTGTGAACCCCGTCACCTCGCCCCTTGCCAATTGAGAGGATGATGGCGCTCAGGCAGAAACGTCTTTCTCGCCAGCTATTTCAACAAGTTGAGGTTTGTATGCCTGACAGCAATGCGGTCGCTCACCCGTTCGATGCCAAGAAGATCAATGTCAACGATCCCTATGAGATGAAGCAGTGGATCAAAATGTTCGAGTGCACCGAAGTCCAGCTGAAACGAGCGGTCAAGGCAGTCGGCACCTCTGGCAAGGCGATCAGAAAACACCTCAAGAAGTGAGGGCCCCCCGTCACTGACCAGGCCCCGCTCGCGGGGCTTTCTCTTTCTGACATCTATTTAACAGCATCTATTTCCGACAAAGCGCCCAGTACGCTGGCGAAAAAGGTTGTCGTTTGAAATCACCACATTTCGGAAAAACAAAAAAAGGCCACTATTGCTAGTGGCCTTTCGTAACTCTTTGAGTTTAATTGCGCCGAGGCCGGAATCGAACCGGCACGACGCGAACGTAGAGGGATTTTAAAAGCCAAGAGTGAGTTGACGGAAAATTTATATGATTGATTTATAAGGGCTTCAAGTTTACATGAAATGCCTGGTTTCACGCATTTTGTGGGGGCATTACGCCTGATAGTTCTGGCTTTAAAGCCCATCGGACAAAGCATGAGAGCATCAAGCTCTCTCCATCTTTCGCTAACCACATATCTTGACAAACAGGTAATGTGACAAAAGTCACATTACCTCCACGATAAAACACGGATACATAAGCAATTGATATAGCTTGGTATTTTTTCATTAATTGGTGCAAAATAATTAACCGGCGAATAGTTACAAAAAATTTTTCAAAGACTCTATTGAAAACGTCATCGCACTCACAGACAATCCTGTAGCAAAATAAACATCCGTATCAGATGTTCAAAAAATAATAATCACAAGCATCAATAAACTTTCAGCACGATGGGTAAAAAAATGCGTAATACGTTTGTAATGATCTTCTTGGCGCTCTGCGCCATGATGCTTGGTGGCTGTTCTTCAGTGCCAACCGTCACCGATGAGGCTGTCGTCAATGAGGCCAAAAGCTTCTCACCTCCCGCCGAGGGCAAGGCTCATGTTTATATCTACCGTCACGGATGGCTTGCTCGCAATAGCAATATGGATCTTTTTATCGATAAAAAATTTCTAGGTGAATCAGAAAATAAACACTTCTATCTTCTGAAACTTGATGCAGGTAAAAACTACACCTTTGAAACTGAAAGTGAATTTTCAAACAATAGTATGTCCCTAAATACCGAGTCAGGCAAAACATATTATATCTACCACTATATTCGTATGGGGCTTCTCTTTAGTCAGTCTGATTTTGAGCTTGTAACAGACCCTGACGATATTGAAGATGCTCAAGTTCTGATCAAGAAATCTGAAATGTCATTACCACATATTTTATAACTTCTTGTAAAACCATCTGTATCTTTTAGGTCCTAGTATTTGTATCTGCATTTTTTATTTGGAGAAAATAGAAATGAATAAGTTACTGTTAGCTATTCCATTCACTATGTTACTTACTGCTTGTGGACCTACCTCAGTTGAGGATTTTATGAAAGATCCGAAATTACTGAATGAAGCCCTGCAAGAGTGCACCTTGAAAATTGCACAAGGTAAAGACGCCAATTCAGATGAATGTAAAAATGCAATCGCAGCCCAGCAAAAAATGGCTACTAACTTGATGAAAAACATGTTGGGCCAGTAGTTTTTATTACCCATAACAAATTAGTCTAAATTAAACGATTAGATTTTTTGCCTAATCATGCAACTTGTTAGTATATAAACTGATAGTATCATCTAATCAGGTGGCAAAAATCAATTTTAAGGTTCGCCTAACTGGTGTAATTACGAATGAGGCATTATCGCCTCCCAGTTGGGGAACTACACAGGACGAGGCTGAACGAGATATATTCAATAGCCAGAGTAAACCTATCCAGTGGGCGGATGAGTATCAACACTCCACATAAACCAATTATCTACATGAGGTGTCACCTTGACCAATAAAACCCTGCAGCTCTCTGCACTCTGCTATGCGGTCAGTCTCATTGCCTCACCGGCCATTGCCGCAAATACGGGCTTCAAAACCCTGACAGTCGACCTGCCCATCACCACGCTCCAAGTGGTCAACGATGGTCTGATACGCTATGACTGGCGCAGTGACATTGATGAAGACTTTCGCGGCAAACCGAAGGCGGGCGAGGGATTCCTAGGACGACCAACTACGGGTGAGTATTACTATGCGGTCTACCAACATAAAGTGCTCTCCTTCGGCGGTACCATGGCATTGTACCAAGACGACTCCGTTGCTTCTGTCAAACAGGCCAAGGCAGACTTCGAAGAGTTAGTCAGTCAGGCGACCAAGATCTTGAAAGTCAAACCGGTGATCGTCCGCACAATAAAAGATAAGTCGGTGCCGTTTTTTGAATGTGTAACCGACAGCATGTGTGGTGATTACAGCGCAACCTATACCATCGGTACCAACGAGGTCTCGATCAAATTGATGCAAGACCGTGATGCTGAGGACGGTGATCGCCAGCTCAACGCGGGAATGCGCAAGATTTTTAAGTAAAATGCGTCTTCCTTAAAGTGTTTCTGATTATCCATGATTAGCAGTCACCACGAACTATCCAGATCTTACGTACAGTCATTGAGGTGCGAGAGCATGGCCAAGATTCCAGAAAGGCTACAGCTTGTTTGAGTTTTTCAAAAATTATGGCTCCGAAGTAGCGCAGTGATATGTGATGTGTTGGCATGCATCAAGCTTCAAAACGGCCATCTAAATAACTGATCCCAATAGTGCTACACCTTCGCTGTGCCATAGCCATTCCCCGGGAAAGGAGACACGGTATCCATGAAGTGTTTCACTCGGGCCAGCAGGCTGGCCATTCCTCTACATTGATGATTTCGCGTGATGGTTTCATGTAACTTGTGCCACAGCCGTTCTATGTGATTAACCCAAGGGCTGTAAACTGGCTGGAATACCAGGCAGAACTTGGGGTTATTCTTCAACCATCGCTCGGTCTGTTTGCTTTTGTGAATGATGTAGTTATCGAGGATCAGCGTGATGGTTTTGGCTCGTCGGTAGTGGCGACGCAGCTTTTCCAGCATGGCGATAAACAGGGATGAGTTTTTCTTTATCCCACTGACGTAAAGCACTCTGCCGTTGCCTGCATGGAGAACGCCTGCCAGGTAATGTTTCGCGTTCTGTCCCGGTGTGACAACCCGCTTTTGTTGCGCTCTGAACAATTTGGGATTGAGGTCTATATCGACTTCATCCTCATAAAACACCGGATTATCGGCATCACAGCGGGCCAGCGCCGCGTCGATATCCGCCATTTTCTCCTGATAGGCCGGGTCTTTTATCCGCAA
>NZ_CDBR01000003.1 GCF_000819685.1 Aeromonas allosaccharophila
GCCCCTGGCAAACATCGATTGTCAGCTGACAACGGAGTGATCTGCACCTGAGTACCCGCTGACCTAAACAACTACAGGTATCGTGAAATGGAATTTTGACACTGGTAAACAGCGATTGTCGGCTGACAACGGGGTGATCTGCGCCTAAGTACCCACAGTGAATGGACTATCAGTATCGTGATAAAGGTAAACGGTTGCATCTCAAAGAAAACCACAAGCCATTTGACGTGTGGTTTATTTTTTCACTCTATCAAGGTATAGATAAACATTATTTCTGGAGTTAATCTGTATACCTATTAGCATTACAACGATTTCTAATTGCAATTTTATTTCTAATCCAAGAGTCAATTTCTGCCTCTACAAATGCAACGGAGCGAGGCCCCAAACTTACCTGTTGTGGAAACAATCCGTGACTTATTAAGCTATAAACTGTAGACCTGGACATGCCTGTTTTTTTTACTACTTCAGTCATCTTGATCAAACGAATATCTTGTTCGTATACCATATACCCCTCACATTCTAGTTTGAGAAGAATTAAATCACATATAAAAAAATACACAAGAAAAACTTAGAGAGAAAACGAAATAAGCCATTGACTCTATTAGACTTTATAAATAACCACATAGAAATGACATACAATTATTATGTCTTATAAATAATTAGAGCTATTTTATAAGTGATTATAAATAACCATCCTTATGTTGGTGTACTGAACATAGCTGAACTTGCAATGGAGTAGCCTTGTTTTCAACAGCTCTGTATAAAACTTCGCCAACAAAAACCCAATCAAAACTCGTTATCATGCCTTTCTTACTTACAGAGGCGTTGTTGCCCAAATCTATACAGCTTGAATGTAACTACCTGAGGATTTGGCGTTCTGATCACCACCATCCTCTTCAAGTCTGCATTATGGGTACGTCGCCTCACACCATCGCCAACTGACCTAAATACAACAAATCTTTGATTAATAGTAGCTAACTCACCTTCTGGATTGATGCCGAAGCCATGAGCAATTGGTTTCGCTACGACCTTCATGTACGGCGGGACCGCAGCCCGCTTTACACTGACCAGACCATCAGTACCTCCCTGATGCTCAAGGGAATTTTCAACCTCACTCTGCGGGCTACTCAGGAACTACTCGACTCCCTGTTCGAGTTGATAAATGTGCCGTCGTGCTCACCGGACTATAGCTAATGGGATGGTCGCCCCTCCCCAAAACGGCATCTGAGTGCCAAAGTGGCGAATGTAAGTTCCCACTGATGAGAGAGGCGACCACCATGAAGGCTACGACTATCGGCATTGATCTGGCAAAACATCTCTTCCAATTACATGGCGTTGATCAACATGGCAAGACGGTCCTCAAGCGACAGTTGAAGCGGGATCAGATGCTCTCATTCTTTAGCAATCTTCCTCCTAGCCTGA
>NZ_CDBR01000004.1 GCF_000819685.1 Aeromonas allosaccharophila
GTCTGGGCCATCATCGGCATGGCCATCTTCCGCCACGTCCCCATGACCCAGCTGGTCAATCAGCTCGATATCCTACTGCCCGGTGACCGTCCCTTTGTTGCCCCCAGCGCCTTCCTGCAAGCCCGCCAAAAGCTCGGGGACAAGAGCATCGAGCGGTTGTTTCACGAGACCGCCTCGCGCTGGCACCAACAGGCCAATCACCCTGGCTGGGCCGGGCTGCAACTGCTCGCCGTCGATGGCGTGATGTGGCGAACTCCCGATACTCCGGACAATGCCGCTGCCTTTGCCAAGCCCGGCACCCAGCATGGCGAGACCGTTTATCCACAGGTACGTATGCTCTGTCAGATGGAGCTCACCAGCCATCTGCTCACGCAAGCCGTCATGGAAAGCTGCGCCGTCAACGAGATGGCGCTGGCCGAACAGCTCATTGCACGCACACCGGACCACTCGCTGACCCTGTTCGACAAGGGGTTTTACTCCCTCGGTCTGCTACACGCCTGGCAAACTGCTGGCAGCGAGCGGCACTGGCTGCTGCCGCTCAAAAAGGGCACGCAATACGAGGTGGTACGCAAACTGGGGCGTCAGGATGTGCTGGTGCAGCTCAAGACCAGTCCACAGGCGAGGAAGAAGTGGCCGCAACTGCCAGAGACGATAGAAGCCCGCTTGCTGACCCGCAGCCTCAACGGCAAAGAGCGCCAAGTGTTGACCTCGATGGTCGACCCGATGCGTTTCCCGGGGGCTGACATCGTCGAGCTCTACAGCCATCGCTGGGAAATCGAGTTGGGCTATCGGGAGATGAAGCACAGCCTGCAACAACACCGACTGACCCTGCGTAGCAAGAAGGCTGCGGGGATACGGCAAGAGCTGTGGGGCGTGTTGTTGGCGTACAACCTGCTGCGCAGCCAGATGGTGAAGATGGCGGCGAGCCTGAAGGGGTACACAGCGAGTCAGCTGAGTTTTCACATGGCGTCGGTGTATCTTATCCATGAACTGAGCTGCATGCCGTACATGTCCCCGGGAAATATCCCGAAGCGGGTAGCTGACCTGGAGAAACAGGCGGGGCAGTTTGTGCTGCCGGAACGAAGGGAGCGAAGTTACCCCCGCTGCGTGAAGCCAAGGCCACAGAGGTATAGTGTGAAAAAAGCCAATAAAAACAATGCCAGTCAGGCTTAACTGACTGGCATTAGGGTAGATACTGGGCTTTTTTCATTTTCCCGGCCACATAGATGGGGAGATGTCGGTGACAACCGACATGCCGCGCCTGCTTGTTTGGTTCGACAATGATGGCGCCCAGCCCGCCGCCAGGGGTCATGTCAAGGCCCACACCATGGCGGCAGGGACATAACTCAACAGCTCAGGTTCATGCTGTGTAACCGGGTCCCCTCCTACAGGAGATCTTTCAGCCGGGTTAACAGCGTTTTACGGCTGTTATTCGCCACCACAAATCGCTTAAAGCGCTGGGCAAACGCAGGGCTATCGCCTTTGCACTGATAGGCTTCGCATAACTGATGCACATAGCGTGATGCCGCATCGTAGCCACTGGCGCAGGTGCGATCCGCTTGTTCTTGCGCTTGCTGCCAAGCGTGTTCGCGCTGATGGTAGATATCCGTCAATGCTTTCTCTTTTTCCGCTTTTTCAATCGCCATTTTCTTTGCGAGCGCTTCGGCTTGCGCTTGCTGTAATTGGCGTTGCGCTTGTGCAACGTAAGGCGTGATCACGTCGGGAGTTAACCAATACTGATAGGCTTGGTCTTGGTTGGCCGATTCTTTTCGCGTCATCGCCAAGGCTTGATGACGGGTTAACTGGCCTTGTTCAAACAGCGTGCTTAATAGCGTCTGTTTCTCCGCGTCAGTGAGCTGATGGAACCACCCGTCAAACTGAAACTCGGCCTGTTTGGCTGGGTGACTGGGTTGTGCATTCAGCACCATCGCCAATGCTTTAACCCAAGCCACGGGAATATCATAAAGGGTGGCAAACGCCTGCAGCTCCTCACTGAGGTGATCAAAGTCGAAATGAATTAAAGGTACGCCGTCAATGTCTTCATTAAAATCGCACGCGTTCAGCCACATAAAATAGATAAGACGCCAATCACCCTGCATTAAGGCATTGCGCAACGCGGCTAAATGTTGGAAAAATTCGTCCGCATGTTCATCGTCAAAATATTCGCCATACTCTTCGATAGAAAAAGTCAGCAATTGCCATTCATCGCGCTCATCTACATGAAAGCCATCGAGCGAAACGCCTAGTAACGCCTCGGGGATCGTGCCAGCAGGCAGCTTGATATAAGCATCAATGGAACCCCAATTGGCATAGTAAAAACCGATGTCGAAATATTTTGACATCAGTTCCGCAGGATCAGCCTTCAAGTCACTGTAGGTGTAATAGACCTGAAAAGCGGTCGAGGTAATCTCGGCTCGACTTGAAATAGCTCTGAGTGCTTGGCGGGCGTGAGGGGCTAACTGCCCGTCGACACGCTCAAATTGGTAGTATTGATATTCGCTCACGATGACCTTGCTATCGGTTAAGGGTGAATTGAAAGGTTTGCTGTAACAAAGACTGGATATGAACCATTCTGGCGGCCGGCTCAGCATTGATATAACGCCACGGCGCAATCGTCACAAATCCCCAGTATTGTAAAAATCGCTCAATAAACCGTGATTCGATGATCATGGATAACGTTTGTTCCGGTGTAAGGTAATGGTCGGCAGGGATGGCCAAGAGCAGATCGGGGAACGCCGTCATCACCTCTTGCACCAGCTCGGCGGCACTGTGGTGGTGTTGTAGGCGCCACAGCATAAACACCCAAAATATACGCACATCGACATCAAATGGAAAATTGTCCAAATAGGCCCAGTTATATTGGCTGACGGCAGCCGCTAGCATAGGTTTAAAAAAGGCTATGTCCCAATTACGTGTTGCATGGGGCGGCCCAGCGCCTCATGCAAACATGTTTTGATATTTACGCCCCTCCCGTAACGCTCCAGCATCCTGCGCCAACCCAGGTAGTTCTTCAGGTAGTGCGTCGCCACGCCATGGAACCGCTCCATCCACTCTTTCAACCGATGGAGATACCCGTTCACGTGCTGGATGTGATACGCACCAACCACCCGTTCGCCTTGGCGATTGCGCACTACTTGATGAGTCACTCCATGCACTTTGCTAAAACTGGCATACACACCCGCACCATCGCTACACAGCACCGCATCCGGTGACACCAGCGGCTTCAACACCGCGATGACCGCCTCGGCATTTATCTTCTCCAGCTGAAAATCCGCATGGTGGCCTGCTCGGTCTTGCACCACCATCACCGGGATGTAATCCGGCCCGGTTCCGCGGGTTCGCCCCTTGCCACCACGATGTCTTGGCGGACGCGGCAGCCCCCGTTGCCCCTTGAACGA
>NZ_CDBR01000005.1 GCF_000819685.1 Aeromonas allosaccharophila
GTGCGGGCGGGGGCGGGCAAGTCGGAGAAGACAGACCTGCACCACACCGCCATCGGCTACCTGCTGCAAAAGGGCGAGGAGGGGGATGCGCAGACGCTGGCGACCGCCCTGACCGAGCTGGCGCAGGCGCTGCCCGGGGTGGCCGTCGGTGAGCCCTCGCTCACCCGTCCGACCCCGCTGCCGCCAGAGGAGGAGCAGCTGGGCGAGCCGCAGGTGCGCCATTTTAGCGGCTCCCTTGAGCGGGACTGGTGGATCAGCTCCTACTCCGGGCTGGCGGCGCAGGGCCACGGCCACAGCAAGGGCGTACTAGCCAATCCTGGCTTCGATGACGAGGTGGTGACCGAGGCGGCTGCATTGGCTTCCGAGCAGCCGGAAGAGGCGCCCCAGCCCTCCATCTTCACCTTCCCGAAAGGGGCGCGCCCCGGCACCCTGCTGCACAGCCTGTTCGAGACCATCGACTTTCAAAGTGCCGGCGGCGAGCCGCTGGCAGAGCATATCGCGAGTCTGTTGCTGCAAGACGGTTTCGACGAGAGCTGGGCCCCTGTGTTGCAACAGCAGGTGGAGGCGGTGCTCGATACCCCGCTCGATACTGGCTTTGGCGAGCCGGTGCGGCTGCGGGACTTGAGTGCCGAGCGCAAGCAAGTGGAGCTGGAGTTCTTCCTGCCCATGGGGCGGGTGACGGCACCGGCGCTGACTGCCCTCTGCCAGCAGTACGACCCGCTGTCGCGGGGTAACAAGCCGCTCAGCTTTGCCACCGTGCAGGGGATGCTCAAGGGCTTTATCGATCTGGTGTTCGAGTGGCAGGGGCGCTGGTATCTGCTCGACTACAAATCGAATCACCTCGGCATGAGCCCCGCCGATTACAGCCATCCGGCGCTGGAGCGGGCGATGGCCGAGCACCGCTACGACCTGCAATACCAGCTCTACTCGCTGGCGCTGCACCGGCTGCTCACCCTGCGCCTGCCGGGTTACGACTTCGAGCAGCACTTTGGCGGTGTTTTCTATCTGTTCCTGCGCGGCATGCCGCAGGGGGGCATTTTCCATACCCGCCCGAGCCGTGAACTGGTGCTGGGGCTGGATAAGTTGTTTAGCGAAGGCAGTGAGCTGCCAGCTGCGGGATCTCAAGCATTGAACGAGGTAGAAGCATGAGCGGCACCATGATCAGCACCGCGACCAGCGCAATGATGGTTGAACGGCTCAAAACACTGGCGCTGGCTGGCCGCATCCGCCAGCTGGATCTGCAATTTGCCCGGCTGGTGGCCGACCTTGGCGGCAGCCCCGAGCTGGTACTGGGGGCGGCGCTCACCTGCTATGAGCTTGGGCGCGGCCATGTCTGTTTGCCGCTTGAGATGCTTGCTACCGGATCCCTGCGCCCGTTCGGGCTGGATCCCCAGCAGAGCCGGGATCTGCTGCTGGATCTGGCGGATCCTTCCCGCTGGCCCGCCCTGTTTGCGGCAAGCCCGCTCGTTGGTACGGAACAGGATGAGGGGCCTGCCCCGCGCTGGCCGCTGCGGCTGTGGCACGGGCGGCTCTACCTCACCCGTTACCACGATCACGAGCAGGGGGTGGCCCGCCATCTGCTCGCCCTGAGCGAGCGCGCCGAATGGCCGGAGATTGCCCCGGCCCTGTCGCGGCTGTTTGCCCGCGACTACGGGCTGGTGTTCGCGGCGCTGCTCAAGGCCCGCCTCGCCCCCGACTTCTCGGCCCGCCAATTTATCGAAAAGTATCTGGATCTGGTGTTCCCGAGCGAGGTGGATTGGTCCGCCATCGAGGCGCTGCTGGCCAGCGCCCAGGCGGCGAGCGATCTTGGCAAGCTGGATGCGCTGGTGCCCGAGGCGCTCTGCTGCAACGGCCAGAAGCTGGCGGCGGCCACCGCGGCGGCGCGCCCCTTTGCGGTGATCTCCGGCGGCCCCGGCACCGGCAAGACCACCACGGTCGCCAAACTGCTCGCCATTCTGGTGGAGACCGGGCTGCAAGCGGGCAAGGCCCCGGCGATCCGGCTGGTGGCCCCCACCGGCAAGGCGGCGGCGCGCCTCACCGAGAGTATCGGTTCTGCCCTGCAGGCCCTCGATCTGCCCCCCGAGTGGGTCGAAGCGATCCCCACCGAAGCGGGCACCCTGCACCGGCTGCTCGGGGTCATTCCGGGGCGCAGCCAGTTCCGCCACCATGCGGGCAACCCGCTGCACCTCGACTTGCTGGTGGTGGATGAGGCCTCCATGGTCGATTTGCCGATGATGGCGCGCCTGCTCGATGCGCTGCCGAGCCACGCCCGCCTGATCCTGCTCGGCGACAAGGATCAGCTCGCCTCGGTGGAGGCGGGGGCCGTACTCGGCGATATCTGCAGCTTTATCGAACAGGGCATCAGCCCGGCGCAGGCGGATTGGCTCTCCCGCCAGACCGGCTACCGCTTGCAGGGCACGCCCGCGGGGGCTCCGGTGCGCGACAGCCTCTGTTTGCTGGCCAAGAGCTGGCGCTTTGATCAGCACTCGGGCATTGGCCAGCTGGCGCGCGCCTGCAACAGCGGCGATGCCACGGCGGTGGAATCAGTCTGGGGCGCAGGATTCGCCGATATCAGCCTGCACCCCTGGGCGGGAGAGGCCTACGACGCCCTGATTGCTCAGGGGGTAGCCGGTTACGGCAGCTATCTGAAGGCGGCCCGCGCGGGGGAAGCTCCTGCCGCCGTGTTCAAGGCATTCAACAGCTTCCAGATCCTCTGCGCCCTGCGCGATGGCCCGTTCGGCGTGCTGGGGCTAAACGAGCGGCTCGAACTGGCCCTGTCACGGGCTGGCCTGATTGCCCGCGATGGCGACTGGTATGCCGGTCGCCCGGTGATGGTGGTGCGCAACGATCACGGCGTCGGCCTCTACAACGGTGATATGGGGCTCTGCCTGCCCGACGAAACTGGCCGGTTAAAGGTATGGTTTGAGCAGCCGGACGGTACCCTGCGTGCCCTGTTGCCCAGCCGCTTGCCGCCCCACGAGACGGTCTACGCCATGACCATCCATAAATCCCAGGGTTCGGAGTTTGCCCATACCGTGCTGGTGTTGCCCGACAGCCCCAGCCCGCTGCTGACCCGCGAGCTGGTCTATACCGGCATCACCCGCGCCAAGGCCCGGCTCGATCTCTACGGCGATCGTGCCCTGCTGGCACAGGCTGTCAGGAAAAAGACCGAGCGTTATTCCGGATTGGCGGAGAGGTTGGGGGAGTGATTGATGGCGGCGGTAAAGGGATTTACAGCTATTTAATATACCAAGCATATGGCTAATTAAATGAAAAAAAGCAATGATGGGTTTGAATTAATATATATTTTTGTTGCTATAATAATGTTCTTTGTTGGAATGTTTATTGGAGGGGCTTGGTTAGCAGGAAAATCTGTTCTAGATATTATTGAGGCGTCAGGTTCTCTTGCAACAGCATTTACTTTAGTATTTTTGTTCTATCAGCATGTACAACTGAAAATTAGGCAAGATAAACAGGAGAAAAATCAGCAAGACATGTGGAGGGAGCAAAATGAAACTATTCTTTTTCAAAAGTATCAAATGCATAGAGCAGAGTTCTTCAATCTTGTTGATGCGATTGAAACCAGATATAAGGGAAAGTTTATTTTTAAAAATAAATATCGTCTTTACAGACGATTATTTCCTCACAATACATTTTCGAATATAATATTTGATTATGAATGTAAAACATTAGGCTCTGATAATCCCTTTCTTGTTTTTGAAGAGGTTGTTGATAATCATAGCAGAGAGGCAAAGGTATTAGTTGACACATCTATATTACCAGACTCAAATATTGATCGTATCAATAAGGCTGTTTATGATTTGGACTTATGTACATGTAAATTGCTGAACTTATTTGAGTTAGAATGTATTGTTACCCCGAGCATTGGCTATGTTCATGATGGTGAGTTCGTAGTGATGAATGGACTTGCTCCTTTTGAATTCATTGATAGGCTGATTTCAATTGCAAACGAGTTTAGACTATTCGCTAATATGAAACCATATCATGGTTCAACACATATAGGATTCTATTCTCCATTATCGGTAGCAAGAAAGGTTGTCTCATATTATTTAAGTAATGGTTTTAGGGAAATTAATAGCGCTGAGTTGATAGATATTTTATTTGATCTGGATGATTTGGTTGATTCACTTAGAGATAGTATTTTATTCAACGCCATGGTAACAATTGTTAAGCCACTAGATTTTTTAGACCACATGGCATTGGAAAATAATTTTAAAAGTGATTCAAAAAAAATAACATATGAACTTCGCGGACGATTTGATAGTTTTTTAGGGGCTTGTAAAGATGATTTTGAAAAACAACCGCTTGACAAGGTTAGATTAATTGATTTTTCCTTGAAATTAACGAGAGTTAATCTATGAAATATATCTTATTTTGTAATCTCGTATGTTGGGCTTCGCAAGCTCAGTACCAACCTACCGATTGTGTAGGTTGTGGCTGAGCGCAGCGAAGCCCAACGTTTACAGTGAAATCTCTTTTTGCCTTCCCCTCATCCCCAGCCCTTCTCCTCTTTTTTAAATAAACAGGAGAAGGGAGTAATGCCGTTACCGCTGTCCGATTACGCTTCGCTAATCGAACCTACGTGGCTGGCGATCATATTTCCGATGCCGCTTTATCCCCTCTCCCTTTGGGAGAGGGCTAGGGTGAGGGGAACGGGTTGTCACAATGCCGACTTCGTAAAGTCAGGTAAGGGGCAATAAACGAAGTGAATGCCACCGCTCCTGTATATCTGCCAAAAAGGTGCAATGCGCGTCGCTTATTACCTCCTGCATCACCGTCCGGTGAGCCCGTCCCCAGTTCGCTGAATCGTGAGTTAAATCCGGTAAATAAGGTGCAGTTGAACCACACTTACTGGCACTCGGGGTCGGTCACTGGCGGCCGACAAGCGGGGGAACGGTGGTGCTGTGGGGTTCTGGCTGACAGATTTTTTGCAATATGCCAAGGTAGCGCTTCACGACAATATGGCGATTCCCCGCAGTGGCGCGGGGCAGAAGAATAAGGATGGCCACTATGCTGCAGGACAGTGACACGATCAGGATCTCGGATGTCAGCGAAGCCGTGGTGCATGGCATTCTGGAGGTGATCAGCGATGGCATCTGGGATTGGCATGCCAACACCGGTTTCGTCTATCGCAACCCCGGCTGGTACCGGATGCTGGGCTACGAGCCGCATACCCTCGGCAATACCGTCTTCACCTGGGAGGGGGTGATCCACCCCGACGATCTGCCCGGGGTGATGGCCAAATTCGATGCCTGTCTGAGCGGCCAGGCTTCCGAATATTGTGCCGAGTATCGTTGTCGCTGTCGGGATGGCAGCTACCTCTGGATTGAGGATTGTGGCCGCATCATAGAGCGCAATCCCGATGGCTCTGTGGCACGGATGATCGGCGCCCACCGCGATATCCACGCCAGCAAGCTGTTGCTGGAGCAGCTGGAGCGGCGTAACCACTCGCTGGAGCAGCAGGTGGCGGATCGCACCGCCGAGCTGGTGCGGCTCAACGAGGAGCTGAAACTGCGGGTGGAGGAGAATCGTCAGTTGGCGGAGACCGATGCCCTGACCGGTGCCGCCAGTCGTTACCGGCTGGAGCGGGCGCTGCAGCTGGAGTGCGAGCGGGCCCGCCGCTTCCACCTGCCTTTTACGGTGATCGCCATGGATGTGGACAACTTCAAGCAGATCAACGACCGCTACGGCCACAACGCCGGGGATCAGACCCTGATCAACATAGTGGCGCTGGTGCGCAGCCATATCCGCGAGATCGATCTGCTGGCTCGCTGGGGCGGCGACGAGTTTATGGTGCTGTTGCCCAATACGAACCGCGAGGATGCCATGGTGGTGGCGACCAAGCTGCAGGCATTGATGGCGAGCGAGTCCATCTGCCCCCATGCCCCTGCGACCATGAGCTTCGGACTGGCGGAGTATCAGCAGGATGAGCATAAAGAGAGCCTGATGGTGCGTGCCGATCGGGCGCTCTATCAGGCCAAGCAACTGGGCAAAGACCAGATCTGCTAACGGCGCAGCGTGTGGAAGAAGAGCTGTAAAAAGGGCCGCAGGATTGCAACCTGCGGCCCTTTTGTATCTGCGCTTTGCGCATCAGCACACGGTCGGGGCGGCGCGACTCAGAAGTGGTAGCGCAGACCCAGCTTGAAGGTATCCAGAGAGTAGTGCTCGTCACCCAGACTCAGGGCGTTGAACTGGCGCTCGTAACCGATCCCTGCGGAGAAGTGGTCGTTGAAGGCGTAGTCCAGACCCACTTCCAGATTGGGGTGCAGGGTGCCTTTGGTCTCGTTGAGGTTGCCCTGAACGCGGTAGCCCAGCATGGCGCCGCTGCCGATGAGTTCCACTTCGGTGCTGGTGTAGGCGATGCCTGGCTTGGCGTAGGCGCTGAACCCCCAGGCCAGTGGCTGGCTCAGCTTGGCGGCCAGGCTGATGCTGCGGGTATCGATGGTGGTGTCGGTGAAGCCGGTCAGGCCCGGGGCGTTGACCCACATCAGCTGGCTCATCTGCTGGGCGTGCAGGCCCCCTTCGATAGCCAGCCAGTGGTTGAGGTCGTAACCGACGATCAGGCTGCCGCCATCGAGCTGGTCATCGATGATCTTGGCGTCATAGGCCTGTTGGGCCGCGCCATCGAGATCCATGTTGGAGGTGGCGAGGTCCAGACCGACATACCAGCCCTGGGCGCAAGCGGCACCACTGAAGGTCAGGCCGAGCAGAGAGAGCATTGCAACTTTATTGAACTTGTTCATGGATGGATTTGCCCTGTTAATGCGAACTGCGTGTGATTGAATGGCCTCATCCATGAAGCTTATTTATATTCCATCGGGTCTCTATATCAGAGGGCGCGCAGTATAGAGAGACCGTTTGATAATAACAACCCATCGCTGACCAGTTAATGGTTGGATATAAATGGCGGGCTGTTTATGGCTGTTCAAATAATGGTTTATTTAGAGTTATCACTTTATTTATAAATGACCAAAATAAGGCGAAATATTCTCTGGCGGTTATTTGGCACGATATTGGCGGGACGCGCTTGATCTGGCTGGCTATTTTTCTGCCCTTGCCACGCCCCGGCCGATTACCAGTCGCTCGTTAATTAATCGTTTGTCAATCGTGCCGATTGTCAACTGTTTGCCGGTTTTTTGTGCGTGGCCTCGCGAGGCGGGACACGCTACTTTTTTGCCGGTCATTGCATTTTTGCTCTGAAAGTTGATTCGGCAATCACGGTTTATTGCTGTATTTTTGTTCATCCGCAGTCTCTTTTGCTGTCGGTTGCGCATCTTGCCCGCTGGCCGGAACGGCTCGGCATGGTGCTGTCGGCCAAGAGGTGATGCTGTTGTCTGCCGACCCTGATTGCTGGTTTGAGCGCGGAGGCATGGCGCGGCGGGGGCAGGAGAGAGGATCTGTGTTTTCCTGCTTAAAATAGCGATGATGAGCACATTCTCTATTTTATGAAGCGCCGCACAGTCGCGAATAAATAAGTGCGACCATCACCGCATCATGCACACCGTGATTGTGCTAGCGATATATTTGTGTCGCAGCGGATGGTTGCCGAAATATTGTTTATTGCGGTGGTGATCACACCAGCCAATTCTATTTTCAGATTGTCACTGATACCCTCCCGAATCCCAATTGTCAGAAGTCATCTTCGCTGTGATTGGGCCGCAATCGTGCAGTAACAGGGGTATGTTTATGTCAACAATCTTGATTCTGGTGGTGGTGGGGCTGGTTGCCTACGCCATGCTCAAGCGGTTCAATCCGCAGGCGACCTTGCTGACCGCGGGTCTGGTGCTGCTGGCGTATGCCCAGTGGGCGGGGATCTCGTCGATCCTGCCAGCCGAAAACAGTCAGGGCTTCTGGTTCTTCGACCTGTGGGAGAAGTTCGCCATGGTGACCAACTCCCGCCTCGCCTCCACCGGTCTGACGCTGGTGGCGATCGCCGGGGTGGCGACCTACCTCAACCAGATTGGCGCCTCGGCGGCGCTGGTGAAGGCCACATCGCGCCCCATCATGGCGCTGAAGAACCCCTATCTGCTGCTGGCGATCATCCTGCTGCTGGTCTCCATTCTCTATGTCTTTATCACCGGGGCGACCTCGCTCTCCCTGCTGTTGATGGGCACCCTCTATCCGCTGCTGCGCAACGCCGGGATCAGCGCCAAGACGGCGGTGGCGACCATCGTTATCCCCACCGCGTGGGAGTTTGGCCCCGGCCAGATCAATGCGGTGATCGGTGCCAAGGCGATCAATATCGAGGTGATGCCGTTCGTTGTTAACCATCAGCTGTTGTTCCAGATCGCGCTACTGGTGACCATTCCGTTCGTCAATATCATGTGGCAGCGCCACTGTGACCGCAAAGATGGCCACGATGCGGCCGCCGAGCGGGGCAAGTATCTGCACGAGCTGGAGGCGAAACACGAGAACACGCCGGGTTACTACGCCCTGCTGCCGGTGATCCCCTTCGTCTTTCTGTTCGGCTTCTCCGAGCTGTTTGTCAGCGCCATCAAGATGACCATTCCGGTGGCCATGATGTCCACCATGACGCTCTGCATCATTATCGAGGCGCTGCGTTACCGCTCCCTCAACAAGGCGTTCGCCAACTTCGAGGCGTGGCTGACCGGCACCGGGATGATCTTTGGCAGCGTGCTGACCCTGATGCTGGCGGCCGAGTTCTTCTCCGCCGGTCTCACCAATATCGGCGCCATCACCCAGCTGATCGAGCTGGCCAAGTCGTTCGATCTCAATCCGCTCGGGCTGTCGCTGGTCTTCTCGCTCTTTATCCTGCTGACCGCCTTTATCACTGGCTCGGGCAACGCCCCGGTGATGGCCTTTATTCCCATCGTGCCGCTGGTCTCCGGCCAGTTCGACATCAACCCGCTGCTGCTGCTGGTGCCGATCCTGTTTGCCGCCGGGATTGGCCGCACCATTTCGCCGGTGGCCGGGGTGATCATCACTGTGGCCGGTATCGCCAATCTGAGCCCGGTGGATGTGGTGAAACGCACCTTCGTACCCATGATGGCGAGCATGGCGGTGGTGATGGTGCTGACCGCGATCCGCTATATCTGATTGCTGAAACCAGGATGCAAGCGTCTGCCATCGGCAGGCGCTTTTTTTGTGGCCGATATCGGGTGGCAATGGCGATTTGAGCGATGGGAGAGGGGGCGGGTGTTGCTTTTATCGCCGGATGCGGGCAAAAGAAAAGAGCGGTGCTTTTGCAAGCCCGCTCAATGCCAGGAAAGAGAAAAAACCTTGCGGTTTAAAAGATAAAAATTTGGAAGCAAACAATCGATTTCTCAACCAGGAAGGGTCTTGAATTCGATACGTTTCGATTATGCGCGATGTTCTATGCAGCACTAGCAAAATGTTTGCGGGTTGAAAGATATGCACTGTCTGGTGTCACATTCTGCGACCTCATCGTTCAACTGGTCTGTCCTCATGGGAGTATGCGGCGATTTTTTCTCTAGGCTGTTTTTTCGGTGTCAATATCTGAGCCTTGAAGGTAAAAACAGGTCAGAAGCTGACTCGGCATAACCATGCAATGAAAGTGCGATAACAAGGAATAGTGGCATGACCTACAGCCAGACCCTGGCCAACAATATTCTCGACACCCTGAAGAAGACCCTGACCGACAAGGGGATCCGCTATCAGACGCTGGCGGAGGCGATGGGCGTCTCCATTGCGACCGTGAAACGGATGATGAACAAGCCCTCGCTGCCGTTCGATACCCTGCTGGAGATCTGCCATCTGGTGGGGCTCTCGTTCGAGGAGCTGCTGGATCGTACCCAAGACGCCCAGAGCCGCCGCGCCGTCTTTACCCAGGAGCAGGATGAGGCGTTTCACAACGAGCCGGGGCTCTACGCCTTTCTCGCCAATATCTTCTGGCGCGACAAGACGCTGATCGATCTCAAGCGGGAGTACGGCCTGACCGATGCCTCCTGCTACCTCTATCTGCGCAAGCTGGAGAAGCTTGGCATTTTGCAGCTCGGCATCGATAACAGTTACCACTTCCTGATCAGCGAGCGGATCAGCTTCGAGCAGCACAGCCGTTTCGCCCGCCAGCAGGCGCGGCAGGCGATGTCGGTGCTGGGGGAGTATCTGGTGGAGAACATGCACAAGTCGAACAACTATATGGCGCTCTGTCAGCTGCACCTCAACGAGGGGGAGGCGATGGCGCTGATCGACCGGATGAAGGAGTACTGGCATCAGGAGATCAAGCTCAACCGCCCCGCCATCGGTCAGCAGGAGCACGCCAAGACCTACACCATGTCGCTGCAACTGGCCGACTGCGGCTACCAGAGCTTCGACGACATGATCCCCAATATCGACAACTGATCCCGGCGGATCCTGCGGGATCCGCTGCGCTGATTGGGGCCTACTCGGTGAGTTGAGTTTGCTGCAATCTGCCTGCGACCGGTTGCAACGCCCGGGTATCGAGACAGATGCGGATCGCATCCGGTCGCCAGTGCTCGATATCGCAATCCACCAGCCCGCCCCGCTCGTCGTAGTTGACCCGCACCAGCCGCAGCACGGCGCTCCCCTCCGCCAGATTGAGGGCGCGGGCGATGGCGCCCCGCGCCGCTGAGGGGGTGATCTCGAGACTCGCCCCACCCTGGCCTATGCCATAACGCTGCTGATAGAGCTCGGTGAGGGAGCTGGCCAGCGGCGCGCTGGCGATGTCGGGAAAGCGGCTGGCCAGCAGGTGGTGGCTGACGTGGAGCACCGGGCGGCCGTCGATCAGCCGCTGACGGCGGATCTCATAAAGTGGAGTGAAGGGTTCAAGCCCCATCCAGCGGCAGAGCTCACTGCTGGCCAGCTCGCTACCGTGGGCCAGCACCCGGGTTTCGGCGGTGCGCTGCTGCTCGCCGATCCACTGGTGGAAGTGGGTGTGGATGGCGGGATCGTAGGTGAGGCGGGGCGGTGCCACAAACCAGCCGCGTCGCTCGGCCCGGTAGATAAGGCCGTCTGCCTCAAGGCTGGAGAGCGCCTCCTTGATGGTGATGCGGGTGGTGGCGAAGCGCTCGCTGAGCGCCCGTTCGGCGGGCAACTGCTGCCCCGCCGCCAGCTGGCCGCTGCCGATATAGCGGCGCAGGGTCTGGCAAATCTGTTCACACTTGGAGGCGCGGCCATCGGCCGCTACCCGTTCGCTCAATCTCGGTTCAATCACGCTGATATCCCTGTCGCTCATTCTGGCTGTGCGGGCTGGCTTAGCCCTTGTTGGTTCAGCCCTTGCTGGAGTAGTCCAGCCTCACTCGGGTTCAGAGTTGTAACCGCGCTGGATGACAGCGGCGTGACAGGGTGATTGTCATCAAACTGCCATCAAAGCGCCCCGCCACCGTCATATTTCCCCTCTAGCATCCCTCTCGAACCTTAACTGACCTAGTCCAGAGGGATGGGATGATGAAAAGCGTGATCGCAAGTGCACTGGCCCTGGTGGCCATCAGTCAGCCACTTTTTGCCGCTGACAATATCGCGGATCTTGAGAAGGCCGCCCGCGGCGAAGGGCAACTCAGCAGTATCGGCATGCCCGACAGCTGGGCCAACTGGAAGGATACCTGGCAGCAGCTGGGCAGCATCTACGGCATCAAGCATCAGGATACCGACATGAGCTCGGCGCAGGAGATCGCCAAGTTCGCCGCCGAGAAAGCCAATGCCACCGCCGACATCGGTGACGTGGGCGGCGCCTTCGGTCCGGTGGCGGTCAAGCAGGGGGTCACCCAACCCTACAAACCTTCCACCTGGGCCGATATTCCCAACTGGGCCAAAGATGCGGACGGTCACTGGATGCTGGCCTATACCGGCACCATCGCCTTCCTGATCAACAAGGATCTGGTCAAGGCCGCCCCCACCAGCTGGCAATCCCTGCTGGGTGGCGACTACAAGGTGACGCTGGGTGATGTTGGCGTGGCCTCCCAGGCCAACAACGGCGTGCTGGCGGCGGCCTATGCCACCGGCGGCAGCGAGAAAAACCTGAAACCCGCGCTCGAGCTGTTCGGCCAGCTGGCCAAACAGGGGCGCCTCTCCCTGAACGACCCTTCCATCGCCAATATCGAGAAGGGTGAAGTGGAAGTCGGCGTGCTGTGGGACTTCAACGCGCTCAACTACCGCGACAAGATAGACCCCAAGAAGTTTGAGGTGGTTATCCCGAGCGACGGCTCCGTCATCGCCGGCTACACCACCATCATCAACAAGTGGGCCAAGAACCCCAACGCCGCCAAGCTGGCCCGTGAATACATCCTCTCCGATGCCGGTCAAATCAACCTGGCCCGTGGCTACGCCCGCCCCATCCGCAGCAACGTTGCGCTGCCGGATGACGTGAAGGCCAAGCTGTTGCCCGTCGAGCAGTATGCCAATGCCAAGCCGGTCAGCGACCATGCAGCCTGGGAGCAGAGCTCCAAAGCCCTGCCGCGCCAGTGGCAAGAAACCGTCATGATCAACATGCAGTAAGGGAATCCAGTGCAACACAAGGTGATAGTGGTACTTGTGGATGGTCTGGCAGCCGAGGTAGCCCACACCATGGGCTACCTCGGTGGCATGGTGGAGGCGGGGCGCGGCCTGCATACGACCCTGAATGCAGCCCTGCCATCTCTCTCCCGACCCCTCTACGAGTGCATCCTGACCGGCGTGCCGCCGGTGCTGAGCGGTATCACCCACAACGGGGTGAGTCGCTTGAGCCAGCACGACGCCATCTTCCATCTGGCCCGCGCCGCGGGTAAGCGCACCGCAGCGGCGGCCTATTACTGGGTGAGCGAACTCTACAACCGCAGCCCCTGGCTGGCGGCCCGGGATCGCTATACCCATGACGAGCAGCTGCCGATTCAGCACGGCTGCTTCTACTGGGATGACAACTACCCCGACAGCCATCTGCTGATGGATGGCGAGTGGCTGCGCAGCCAGTACGATCCCGATTTTCTGCTGATCCACCCGATGGGGGTGGATGACGCTGGCCACAAGTTTGGCCTCGATTCACGCCAGTACCGCAATCAGGCGCGCCGGATGGACAGCCTGTTGGCCGACCTGCTGCCCCAGTGGCTGGCGGAGGGGTATCAGGTGGTGATCACCTCGGATCACGGTATGAACAACGACCTGAGCCACGGCGGCACCCTGCCTGAAGAGCGCACCGTGCCGCTCTGGTTGTTTGGCGATGCCTTTATCGAGCGCTGGCCGGATGGGGGGGCGATCGCCCAGACCCAGCTCTGCGCCCTGATGGCGGATCTGCTAGGTATCCCCCACGACAAGCCGGTGGCTCCCCCGCTGCTCAAGACCGCCTTTATGCGCGAGGTGCACTGATGATGCCTGCAACCACCGAGATCCTTGCGGATCAACCCGTGGCAACCAAGCACAAGGTGCGCCGCCACTGGCTGCCCGCGCTGGTGCTGCTGCCCTTTGTCCTGTTGATGATCCTGTTCCAGCTCGCCCCCATGGTGTGGGTGCTGGTGGGTAGTTTTCAGACCCCCGATGGCTGGGGCATCGACTACTACCGGGAGATTTTGAGCTCCCCCTTCTACCTGCAATCGTTCGGCAACTCGTTGCGTATCGCCGGTATCGCCAGTCTGGCGGGCCTTGCCATCGGTACGCTCGGGGCGGCGGCGCTGCGCCACAGTGGTGAGCGGGTCAAACGAGCCCTGTTGGCCTTTGTCACCATGACCAGCAACTTCAGCGGGGTGCCGCTGGCGTTCGCCTTCATCATCATTCTCGGCATCAATGGTGCGGTGACCCTGCTGTTGAAATCCTGGGGCCTCATCGACGGTTTCAACCTCTACTCGGGCAGCGGCCTTATCCTCATCTACACCTATTTCCAGATCCCGCTCGCCCTGCTGCTGCTCTATCCGGCCTTCGATGCGCTGCAGGATGAGTGGCCGCAGGCCGCTGCGCTGCTCGGCGCGAGCAAGGGGCAGTATGTGTGGCATGTGGCGCTGCCGGTGCTCACGCCTGCGCTGCTCGGCACCCTGATCATCCTGTTTGCCAACGCGGTGGGGGCCTATGCCTCTGCTTACGCCCTCACCACCGGCAACTTCAATCTGGTGACCATCCGGGTGGCCAGTCTGGTCTCCGGCGACATCTTCCTCGAGCCCAATATGGCGGCGGCGCTGGCGGTGATCCTGATGGTGCTGCTGGGGGTAGTGACGGCCGCCAATCAGTGGCTGCTGAAAAAGAGCTATGTGAACAGGGGGCAATCCCATGCATGATTTGACGCCGCGCTGGCCCAAGTGGGTGCTGGGTGGGCTGGTCGCCACCCTGTTGCTGCCGCTGCTGGCCACCTTTCTCTACTCCATCTCCACCCGCTGGGGGGCGACCCTGCTGCCGGATGGCTTCACCCTCGACTGGTACCTCAAACTGTGGGGCGATCCGCGCTTTCTCGCGGCGTTTGGCCGCAGCCTCTTGGTCTGTTTCGCCACCCTGCTGCTGGGGACCTTGGTGCTGGTACCGACCGTGCTGGTGGTGGCCTACTACTTCCCAAAGCTGGATCCCTGGATGAACCTGCTGATCCTGCTCCCCTTCGCAGTGCCGCCGGTGGTCTCGTCGGTGGGGTTGCTGCAGATCTACGCCGATGGCCCGCTGCCGATTATCGGCACGCCGTGGATCCTGATCGGCACCTGGTTCACCGTGGTGCTCCCCTTTATGTACCGGGCGCTGGCCAACAGCCTGCAAGGGGTGCCGCTCAAGGATCTGATGGATGCCGCCCATCTGCTGGGGGCGAGCAGTCGCCGCGCCTTTCTGCTGGTGGTGATCCCCTGCCTGCGCAAGGGGCTGCTGGCGGCGCTGTTTCTGTCGCTCTCCTTCCTGCTCGGCGAGTTCGTGTTTGCCAACATGCTGGTGGGCACCCGTTACGAGACCCTGCAGGTCTACCTCTACAACATGCGCGCCACTTCGGGCCACTTCACCAGCGCGCTGGTGATGAGCTACTTCCTGCTGACCCTGCTGCTCACCTGGGCAGCGAACAGATTTCATCGGTGAATCAACATGTTCCATCTAGAAGTGAATCAACTGCACAAATCCTACGGCGACACCAAAGTGTTCGAGGGGATTGAATTCGGCATCCGTAAGGGGGAGCTGGTGACCCTGCTCGGCCCCTCCGGCTGCGGCAAATCCACCCTGCTGCGGGCGCTGGCCGGGCTCACGCCGGTGGATGGCGGTCAGGTGCGGGTGGCCGGTGAGGACATCACCTGGCAGGCGCCCCAGAAGCGGGGCATCGGCATGGTGTTCCAGAGCTATGCGCTGTTCCCCAACATGACGGTGTGGGACAACGTCGCCTTCGGCCTCAAGATGAAACCCCAGCCGGGGCGGGAGCTGGCGGCCAGCGTGCAGGAGGCATTGGCGCTGGTGGAGCTGACCGGCTTCGAGCGCCGCTATCCGGGGGAGCTCTCCGGCGGTCAGCGCCAGCGGGTGGCGTTGGCCCGTGCTTTGGTGGTACGGCCAAGGATCCTGCTGCTGGACGAGCCGCTTTCGGCGCTGGATGCCCGCATCCGCCGCAGCCTGCGCCAGCAGATCCGCGAGATCCAGCAGCGGCTTGAACTTACCACCATCTTCGTGACCCACGATCAGGAGGAGGCGCTCACCCTGTCGGATCGGATCTTCCTGATGAACAAGGGATCCATCGTCCAGAGCGGCACGCCGGAGCAGATCTACACCCGCCCCGCCAGTGAGTTTGTGGCGGGCTTTATCGGCAACTACAACCTGCTCGGCGCCGAGCAGGGCAAGTCGCTGTTCGGCCCCCGTTTTCAGGGCAAGCTGGCGCTGCGGCCTGAGTCCATTACCCTGCTGCCCGCAGGGGCGACCAGCAGCGAACCCAGCCTGCCCGGCATCGTTCGTCAGCAACAGCTGCTCGGCAATGTGATCCGTTATCAGGTGGAGTGCGAGGCGGGGCTGTTGACGGTGGATTGCCTCAACCGCTCTGCCTGCGATCTGCTGGCCACCGGCAGTGCCGTGACCCTGGCGGTGGCTCGGGATCAGCTCTGTGAGGTAGCATGACGCCGCATTTCATTTCCATTTTCACTGCGAGGAGCACCCATGGCACTGGCACTGTTTGATCTGGACGAGACCCTGATTGCCGGGGATTCCGCCAGCCTCTGGCTGGAGTACATGGTGGCCCAGGAGCAGGCTCCGGCGGGTATGGTGGCCGAGGAGCAGGGGATGATGTCCCTCTACCATCAGGGCAAGATGGACATGCACCAGTACATGGCCTTCACCCTGCAGCCGCTGGTGGGCAAGTCGCGCCAGTGGCTCAGCCAGCAGTGCCACCGCTTTGCCGAGCAGGTGCTGCGCGAGCGCCTCTACCCCGAGGGGCTGGCACGTATCGAGTGGCATCGGGAGCGCGGTGACGAGCTGGTACTTATCTCCGCTTCCGGCGAGCATCTGGTGGCCCCCATGGCACGGATGCTGGGGATGGATCACTGTGTCGCCATCCTGCTCGATGAGGAGGAGGGGATGCTGACCGGCCAGACCCGCGGCACTCTCAGTTTTCGCGAGGGCAAGGTGGCCCGCATCAACCAGCTGTTTGCCGGCAGGGAGAGCCTCTGGCAGGGGAGCTTTGGCTACAGCGACTCCCACAATGATCTGCCCATGCTGCGGGCGGTGAGCCATCCCCATGCGGTCAATCCGGCCCCCCCCCTGCGCCAGCAGGCCGAGGAGCTGGGCTGGCCCACGCTGGAGTGGCTGCGCTGAGTCGCATGCTCACACAGGCTTAACGCGCGGCAAGAACAGCGATAAAAACCAAGAGAGAGGCAGGTGCCTCTCTCTTGGTTTTCGTGTCCTGTGGGCGATCACCCTTCCACTTAATGGGCATGCCGTCGAGTCTGATCGAGGTGAGGAGGGGGATCCTCATCCATCAGGTCACTGACTCGACACTGGGGGAAGCAGATGCGGTTTTTCCCCTCCCGCTTGGCCTGATACACCCCGCTGTCGGCCAGTTCCACCAGTGTCTTGGCCGAGAGTCCGGAGTGACTGAAGGCCACCCCGCCGCTGATAGTGACGGTGAGACCGGGTTCGCGCCACTCAAGCTTTTCGACCGCGAGCCGGAATGCTTCCAGCAGGGAGGCAATCTCGCTCATTGGCGTTTCCAGCCGGAAGACCAGCACCAGCTCTTCGCCACCGTAGCGGCAAAACCAGCCCCACTGGTCAAACAGATGCATGCCCAGTTTGCTCACTCGCTTGAGCACCACATCCCCAGCCTGATGACCGTGGGTATCGTTGACCTGTTTGAAATCATCCAGATCGAACATCACCAACCCGAACGGCGCGCCACTGTTGAGCTGCTTTTCCAGGCACTCGTCGAAGAAGCGGCGATTGTAGAGGCCGGTGAGCTTGTCCTGATTGGCTTGCAGGCGGATCTGGGCAAAGTCCTGGCTGGCGGCATCCATCTCTTCATAGACTTTGGCCAGCTCCAGCATGCGACTACCGTGATAGGCGATGCCGCCGGCTCGGCTGGCACGGATCAGCTGGGTGATCTCCCCCAGCATGCGGCGGAAGTAGCGGGCCCAGAGCAAGGCCAGCAGCAGATAGAGGATGCAGGCGAGGGCAATCATCAGCTGCACGTTGACGGAAACGCTGTCGATCACCTGCTGCATGCTGGCGGTCGGCTCGACGCTGAGCAGGATCCAGCGCTGCTCGGGGATGCGGTAGTAGGAGACCATCATGCCGCTGGCATCATCGAGGAAGAAGCCCTGATCATCGTGCATGCGAGCCAGCCAGTCGGGGGCGGCGAGCGGTTTGAATACCCGTTCGCGATCCGGATGGGCCAGCACCAGCCCGTCATGGTTGAGCAGGATCTGATAGCCCTTGCCCAGATGATGACTCTGCTCGTGCCGACCGTTGAGCCAGCTGGCGAGGGGGGTGAGCTGGGTATCCAGCGAGAGCACGCCAACCCGTTTGCCGTCAGGATCTTCAATCACCCGGGCCAGCGCCATGGTGAGGGTGCCGAGCGTGTAGTCGTAATAAGGATCGGTCCAGACCATCTGGTTCGGGTGGCTGGCGGCCAGCAGATACCAGGGGCGGGTTCTGGGATCGAACTTCTCGTCGGCTTGCCAGGAGGGGTGGATCAGCATCTTGCGATGCTCGGTGCCTACGTAAACATAATCGAGCTCCATCACCTCGTGATAGGCCTGCCATTGCTGCAGGTAGCGCTCGCCGTGGCGGATCTCCGGGCCGCTGAAATCCTGATAATTTACCTGCTGATAAATGAGCGTAAACTGGCGTTTGAGCGTCGCCAGATAGGGTTCGATCAGGGTATGGAAATACTGGGTGTTGCGGGCAATCAGGTTCTGTTGCTGCTCATGGCGCAGGGTGCGCTCCATATGCAGGTAGTAGATGCTGCCGAGCAGCAGGACGGGGATAAAGAGCAAGAGGAGGCCAAGCCGCATGCGGGTGATCAAAGACCAAGTGTGCCTGGACTTGCCGGGAGACATGAATCCATCCTTTTCAGCTCGGATGGCACCAGCATATATGATGCAGTGCTGCGCGTCTAAAGAGAGAACATGAGAGTTTTTCGATGCTGAACCACACTCTGCTCTTCATGGCCCATTACGGCAGCATAGCGGTGCTGATCCTGGCCCTCTGTGTCGAGTATCTGATCTTTCGTCGCGGCCTGAATATGGTGCGGGTGCGCCGTCTGCTGCTGGCGGATGGCGTGGCGGCGCTGGCGCTCTTCTCCATCTTTGCCACCGGTTGTCTGCTGGCTCTCGAGCATGCCAGCTCGGTGGCGCAGATCTTTGCCCATCCTGCCCACGGCCTCAAGATGGGGCTGTTTCTGCTGATTGTCGGCACCCTCGATTATCCCAGTCGCCTCTTCTATCGCTGGCGTCGCGCCCTGCGTCTGGGCAAGGCGCCGATGATCTCCATTCAGCAGCACTTCCGGGTGGTCTGGATCCTGCGAGGCAATCTGATACTGGTTGCCCTGCTGGCCGTGCTGACAAAACAGCTGTCGCTCTAAAGACAAGAGGGTAGAGAGACGGGTATCTTGGATCGGATAACCCGTCACGCGCCGATTTAAGGAAGAATCGCCATGCGCTCCAATCTGATGTTGCTGATGGCTGCCACCATCTGGGGTATGGGCTTTGTCGCCCAGCGCCTCGGGATGGATCACATGGGGCCCTATACCTTCAATGGCCTGCGCTTTCTGCTCGGTGCCCTCTCCCTGCTACCGCTGCTCTGGTGGCTCAAATCCCGACAACCGGTTGCCGTCGCGGGCGACCATCGCCAACTGCTGACCGGTGGCGTGCTGGCCGGGCTGGTGCTGTTCTGCGCCGCCTCCCTGCAGCAGGTGGGGCTGCTCTATACCACCGCCGCCAAGGCCGGTTTCATCACCGGGCTCTACATCATTCTGGTGCCTGTGCTGGGGCTGCTGCTGCGTCACAAGAGCGGGCTCAATACCTGGATCGGCGCCGTCATCGCGCTGGCCGGTCTCTATGTACTGAGCGTCACTGACGAGTTCACCATCGGCTTTGGCGATCTGCTTCAGGTGGTCGGTGCCCTGTTCTGGGCCATTCACCTGCTGCTGGTGGATCACTACTCCAACCGGGTTGCCCCCATCAAGCTCGCCGGCGTGCAGTTCGTGGTCTGCGGCCTGCTCAGCCTCGCCACCGCCTTGGTCATCGAAACCCCGACGTTAAGTGGCGCAGTGGCCGGTTGGCAGGCGCTGCTCTATGCCGGGCTGGTGTCGGTCGGGGTCGGTTATACCCTGCAGGTGGTGGGGCAGCGGGGCGCCCATCCGGCCCACGCCGCCATCATCCTCAGTCTGGAGACCGTCTTTGCCGCCGTGGGGGGCGTGTTGCTGTTGGGGGAGACGCTGGACGAGCGCGCCATCGCCGGTTGTGCCCTGATGCTGGCGGGGATGCTGATCTCCCAGATCCGCTTGAGATGGTGGTGGAAGTCACGCCGCGACAAGGTGCCGCAGGCCAAGTAAACCGCGCTCTGCCTGTATAACAAAAACGCCCCGACGGTCGGGGCGTTTTGCATGGTGGCTTGGATCAGGGGCGCTGATCCAGCTCGCGCTCCAGCTCTACCGCCTTCTGGCGGGCTGGATGGGTATTGAGGCGTTGCCAGTAGGCTTGTAGGTGCGGGAAGTGGGCTAGCTGGCCGCTTTGCGCCAGCAGATCCACCAGGAAGGAGTTCATGATGTCGGCGCCGGAGAGGCGATCCCCCACCAGATAGTGGCGATTCGCCAGTACCTCATTGAGGTAGCCCAGCACCTTGGCACACTCCGCCTTGGCGTAGTCCGGCAGGAAGCGCATCGGGCTGCCATCTTTTCGCACGAACATGTCGAGCAGCAGCGGCAGAATGCCGGAGCTCTCGGCAAAGTGGAGCCACTGCAGATATTCGGGATAGTCGGGGTTATCTTGAGCCGGTGCCAGCCGCTCGGGGGCGTAGCGGGCGATCAGGTACTCGGTGATGGCGCCCGATTCGGCCAGCACCCGGCCGTCGAACTCGATGACAGGCGATTTGCCGAGGGGGTGAATGGCTTTTAGCTCGGGCGGCGCCAGAAAGGTGGCTGCATCGCGCTGATACGCCTTGATCTCATAGGGCTGGCCCAGCTCTTCGAGCAGCCAGATGATGCGCTGGGAGCGGGATTTGTTCAGGTGGTGCAGGACTATCATAACGACCTCGATTCGGTGGCAGGATGGGGTATACGAGCGGGCGAGGGGGGCGGTTCACCGATGGCTAAAAAAGAGCGGGCTTGATGCCCGCTCGCTCAACGTCTGACTCAGGCCTCCAGCGCCTGATCCAGATCCGCCAGTATGTCCTCGATCGCCTCGATCCCCACCGACAGCCGGATCATCTCCGGTTTCACGCCTGCCTTGGCCTGCTCCTCCTCGCTCAACTGGCGATGGGTGGTGGAGGCGGGGTGGCAGGCCAGCGACTTGGCGTCGCCGATATTGACCAGCCGCTTGAAGATCTTCAGCGCATCGTAGAAACGCACGCCCGCCTCGTAACCCTCTTTCAGGCCGAACGAGAGGATGGCCGAGGGGCGACCGGCCATGTACTTCTCCGCCAGCAGATAGTGGGGGTGACCCGGCAGACCGGCGTAGCTAACCCAGGCTACCTTGGGGTGATGCTTGAGGTGGTTGGCGACCCGCAGGGCGTTATCCACATGGCGCTCCATGCGCAGGCTCAGGGTCTCCAGTCCCTGCAGCAGCAGGAAGGCGTTCATCGGCGCCAGCGCCGCACCGGTATTGCGCAGCGGCACGGTGCGTACCCGCCCGATAAAGGCGGCTGGGCCAAAGGCCTCGGTATAGACCACCCCGTGGTAGGAGGGCTCTGGTTTGGTCAGCTGCGGGAAGCGTTCGGCGTGATCCGCCCAGGGAAACTTGCCCGAGTCGACCACCACGCCACCCAGCGAGTTGCCGTGGCCGCCGACATATTTGGTCAGGCTGTGCACCACGATATCGGCGCCGTGTTCGATCGGTTTGCAGAGCACCGGGGTGGCGACCGTGTTGTCGACGATAAGCGGCACGCCACGGGCGTGGGCTGCCTTGGCCAGCGCGGCCAGATCGACGATGTTGCCCGCCGGGTTGCCAATGCTCTCGCAGTAGACCGCCTTGGTCTTGTCGTCGATAAGGGCGGCGATGGCCTCGGCGCTGTCATCCTTGGCGAAGCGCACCTCGACCCCGAAGCTCGGCAGCATGTGGGCGAACAGGGTGTAGGTGCCGCCATAGAGCTGGGGGGTGGAGACGATGTTGTCGCCGGCGGCGGTCAGCGCCTGGATGGCGTAGGTGATGGCGGCGGAACCCGCTGAGACCACCAGCGCGGCGATCCCCCCTTCCAGCGCGGCCATCCGCTGCTCCAGCACATCGTTGGTGGGGTTCATGATGCGGGTGTAAATATTGCCTGGCACCGCCAGATTGAACAGATCCGCCCCGTGCTGGGCGCTATCGAACTCGTAGGCCACCGTCTGGTAGATGGGCACGGCGACCGCTTTGGTGGTGGGGTCGTTGGAAAAGCCGTGGTGCAAGGCCAGGGTCGCATCTTTCATCACACACTCCTTGTTGGATGTTGCTTGTCGCAGTTATAGCTGAGCATTTATAGATGGATAGACGTCCAATCTATCAGGCTCGTGGCCGATGTAAACAGCAAGATCCGGCAAAGCAATGTCGCCCGCAGGGGATGCGCGTCCCGAGTGGCTGACACGGCTCGCACTCAGAGGCGGCGGCGATACTCCTTGTCATCGATCTGGTTCATATCCCACTGCATCAGGCGGTTGAGCTGCTGCATGGGATCCTCGATGAGCGCCAGCGGGCGCGGCTGGATCCGCTTGAAGTAACGGCGCAAGGTCTGCTGGATCCGGTTCGGTTTGATGGGGTTGGCGTGGCTCATGATGGTGCTCCTCTGCTGTGGTACTCACGTTCATCAGTAGTATTGAGCTAAAATGCGGAAGTAAAAACTGATGACTTATAGCAACAGGATTTCCTCTTTTATGCCGACCGGTCGCCTCTACCAGCAATTTCAACGACTCGCCCAGCTGCTTGGCAGCGACGAACGGGAGATCAGCCTCGCCGAGGTGGCGGATCTGCTCTGCTGCACCCCGCGCAACGCCCGCCTGCTGCTGCGGCGGATGCAGGATCAGGGCTGGCTCAGCTGGTCGGCGGAAGCGGGGCGGGGGAGGCGCTCCCGACTCACCCTGCTCGATAGTCAGGAGAGCCTGACCCGGCGCCGCTTGCGGGATCTGCTCAGTCAGGGCCAGCTGGCACAGGCGGTGCGGCTGGCCGAAGATCGCCTCGATCTGCTCACCCCGTTGCTGATCGAACAGCTCGGTCAGGCCACCCGCGAGGGGCGCCAGATCCTGCGGGTGCCCTACTACCGGCCGTTGCCACAGTTGCTGCCCACCGGCCCGATGCGCCGCTCCGAAATTCACCTAAGCCGCCAGATCTTCAACGGCCTCACCCGGCGAAATGAGGAAAATGGGGAAATCGAAGGGGATCTGGCCCACCACTGGGAGTGTCTGGGTCCTTGCCACTGGCGCTTCTATCTGCGCCCGGCGGTGCGCTTTCACCACGGTCGCGAGCTGGTGGTGGAAGATGTGATGGAGAGCCTGCTGGCCCTGCGGGAGCGCCCGCTGTTCGCCCATCTGGCTCGGCTGGAGAGCCCCTGGCCGCGCACCCTGGATCTCTATCTCGACAGCCCGGATCCCTGGCTGCCCCACCTGCTGGCGGAGCCGGTGGCGACCATTTTGCCGCGGGAGCTCAAGGGGGAGGCGGGCTTTGCTCTGCAACCTGTGGGCACCGGCCCCTACCGGGTGGCTGCCAACGATCCCCTGCATCTTTGCCTTGCGGCGTTTGACGACTACTTCGGCCTGCGCGCCCTGCTCGACGAGATCGATATCTGGATGCTGCCGGAGCTGGCGGAGCGACTGGAGACCCACCTGCAGCTGGGGCGCGACAGCCCCGAGCTCGGCACCATGCGCGGCGAATCGGAGCTGGAGTCGGGCTGCTACTTCCTGCTGCAGGACGATCGTTCCGGATCCTTGCAGGATCCCGCCCTGCGCCAGTGGCTCGGCCAACTGCTCAATCCGGTGGCTCTGATGGGGCGGGTCGCCCCCGAGTTGCAACGGGGCTGGACCAGCGCCCTCGGCCTGCTGCCCCACTGGCGCGAAGCACTGCCCGCGCCCTTGTCCACACCGGCGCAGTTGCCGACGACCTTGGTGCTTGCCTGCTTCAACCAGCATCTGGAGTTCAACGAGTGCGCCAACGCCATGAGCAGCCTGCTGGCCGAACAGGGGATCCGGCTGGAGGTGCGCACCCTCGACTACGGTCGCTGGGTGAGCGGCGAGGATGAGGATGTGGATCTCTGGCTCGGCACCCTCAACCTCGAACATGCCGGTCCCTTTGCCCCCTACGCCTGGTTGCAGGGCACCCCGTTGCTGCGCAAGGTGTGGAGCTGTCAGCATGAGTTGTGGCAAGGGTTGATGCAGTGGCGCGCCAGTGGTGAGGAGCCCGGCCCCCGCGCCCTGCTGGCAACGGTGCAGCAGCAGAGCTGGTTTGTGCCGCTGTTTCACCACTGGCTGGAGCTGGAGAGCCGGGTCGGGGTGCACGGGGTGCGGATGACGGCGCTCGGCTGGTTCGATTTTCGCAGCGCCTGGCTGCGGCCCGAGCCGACCCATCAGCCCGCAGAGGCGCCATAGTTCGTCCAATTTCTGTCGCGGCTGACGAGTGCTCCGTGGCCGCTTGCGTGAAAGATCCGTAAATCGGCCGCTGCTGCACAGTTTGTGTCACGCCTCTGTGCCATGCTGTTTCAGGTTATGGACAGCAGAGCAAATGAGGAAAACGATGAGCAACAATTCAGACAGTTCCGCAGGAAAATGCCCGGTCATGCACGGGGGAACCACCTCCGTCGAGACGTCCAGAATGGAGTGGTGGCCGAAGAGCCTCAACCTCGACATTCTTCACCAACACGATACCAAGACCAATCCGCTGGGGGCCGGTTTCAACTATCGGGAAGCCTTGAAGGGGCTCGATATGGCGGCCCTCAAGCAGGATGTGACCGCCCTGATGACCGACAGTCAGGAGTGGTGGCCCGCCGACTGGGGCCACTACGGCGGCCTGATGATCCGCATGGCCTGGCACTCGGCCGGGACTTACCGCATCGCCGATGGCCGCGGCGGTGGCGGCAGCGGCAACCAGCGTTTTGCCCCCCTCAACTCCTGGCCGGATAACGCCAACCTCGACAAGGCCCGCCGCCTGCTTTGGCCCATCAAGAAGAAGTACGGCAACAAGATCAGCTGGGCCGACCTGATCATTCTGGCGGGCACCGTGGCCTATGAGTCCATGGGGCTCAAGACCTTCGGCTTCGCCTTTGGCCGCGAGGATATCTGGCATCCGGAGAAGGATATCTACTGGGGCTCGGAAAAAGAGTGGCTGGCGCCCAGCGGCAAGCCGGGTGGTCGCTACTCCGGCGAGCGGGATCTGGAAAACCCGCTGGCGGCGGTGATGATGGGGCTTATCTACGTCAACCCGGAAGGGGTGGATGGCAAGCCCGATCCCTTGAAAACCGCGCAGGATATGCGAGTCACCTTCGCCCGCATGGCGATGGATGATGAAGAGACGGTAGCGCTGACCGCCGGTGGCCACACCGTCGGCAAGGCTCACGGCAACGGCGATGCCAAACAGCTTGGGCCCGAGCCGGAAGGGGCCAGCCTCGAGGAGCAGGGGCTTGGCTGGATTAACCACCACAGCCGCGGCATCGGCCGCAACACAGTGACCAGCGGCATCGAGGGTGCCTGGACCACCCACCCGACCCAATGGGACAACGGCTACTTCGAGCTGCTGTTCAAGTACGACTGGTGGTTGCAAAAATCACCGGCGGGGGCCCATCAGTGGGAACCGATCAATATCGCCGAAGAGGATATGCCGGTGGATGTGGAGGACCCGTCTATCCGCTGCAAACCCATGATGACGGATGCCGATATGGCGCTCAAATTCGACCCCGAGTACCGCAAGATTGCCGAGCGCTTCCGCGATGATCCGGCGGCCTTCTCCGACGCCTTCGCCCGCGCCTGGTTCAAGCTGACCCACAGGGATATGGGGCCGAAGAGCCGCTATGTCGGCCCCTATGTGCCGACAGAAGATCTGATTTGGCAGGATCCGGTGCCAGCCGGACGTGCCGATTATGACGTGGCGGCGGTGAAGGCCAGGATCGCCGCCAGTGGCCTCTCCATCAGCGAGCGGGTCACTACCGCCTGGGATAGTGCCCGTACCTTCCGAGGCTCCGACAAGCGGGGTGGAGCCAACGGTGCCCGCATCCGGCTGGCGCCGCAGAAGGATTGGCCGGGCAACGAACCGGCGAAGTTGGCGAAGGTGCTGGCGGTCTATGACAAGCTGGCGGCCGAGTGTGGCGTCAGCGTCGCGGATCTCATCGTGCTGGGGGGCAACCTCGCCATCGAGCAGGCTGCCCAGGCCGCCGGAGTGACGGTGAGCGTGCCGTTTGCGCCGGGCCGGGGGGACGCCACTCAGGCTCAGACCGATGTGGCCTCGTTCGAGGTGCTGGAGCCGCTGGCCGACGGCTTCCGCAACTGGCTCAAGCAGGACTATGTGGTGACGGCGGAGGAGCTGCTGCTGGATCGCGCCCAGCTGATGGGGCTCACGGCCTGTGAAATGACGGCGCTGGTCGGCGGGATGCGGGTGCTCGGTACCAACCACGGCGGTACCGGGCACGGGGTCTTTACCGATCGGGTCGGGGTACTCAGCAACGACTTCTTCGTCAACCTGACCGACATGGACTACCAGTGGCTGCCGAAAGCGAGCAATCTCTACGAGATCCGCGATCGCCGCAGCGGCGCCCTGAAATGGACGGCCACCCGGGTGGATCTGGTGTTCGGCTCCAACTCGGTGCTGCGCGCTTATGCCGAGGTCTATGCCCAGGATGACAACAAGGAGAAGTTTGTCTGTGACTTCATCACCGCCTGGAACAAGGTGATGAATGCGGATCGCTTCGATCTGCTCGGCTAGTCCCCAAGCCGTTTGGTTATCTGCACCAGCCCCGCACAGCCAAGATGTGCGGGGCTTTTTACTGCCCGCTTTTCTGTGCAGCCCTACAATCCGCCGCGCTGCGACACCCGCTGGCCGGTCGCGCAGGGCCGCTGGCATCCCTGTGCTTGGGCCAGCAGTATCATGTAACATGCTGATCCGCTGATGATGCCCGGCGGCCACCCATTGGCCACTGATGTCCCATGAACGGACAAGGACAGAAACAAAGAGACAAGGAGTCAACCCATGCTGGAAATGCAGATCCAACCCCGCTTTCAGGAGACGGATGCCCTCGGCCATATCAACAATACGGTGCCGGCGGTCTGGTTCGAATCGGCGCGGGATCCCCTGTTCCGGATCTTCTCCCCCGATCTGGATGTGCATAACTGGCATCTGATCATCGCGGGTTATACGGTGCAGTTCAAACGGGAGCTGTTCTACGGCCAGCCGGTCACCATCAAGACCGGCGTGCGCCGCATCGGCACCAGCTCATTTACGGTCTGGCAGGAGGCCTGGCAGGGCGGCGAACTGGCCGTCACCGCCGAAACGACCCTGATCCATTTTGACTACCGGGCCCGCCAATCCCTGCCCCTGAGCGATGCTCACCGGGAAGGGCTGCGGGCCTGGCTGACAGAGAGTTAACCACGGGCCGGATGGCCCATCACAGGAGTGCTATGTACAACTCAATGCGCAACACAGCGATCGCGCTGACCCTGGGATTCTGCTCCCTCCCTTCTCTGGCCGCTTCTCTCGCCGAGCAGTTTACCCTGATGGAGAAGGGGGCCGAGAGTGCCCTCGATACCCGTCAATTCAGCCATGACGGCGTCGATATCAAGGCCTGGATCGATGGCGCCCCCGTCATCATCGCCGTGCCCATTATGAACGAGCTGGGCAAGCTGGAGGGGGAGAGCCGCTACTACTTCAAGGGCGGCAAGCTGTTCGGGGTCAAAGAGCCCGCCGCCCAGTTCGCCTTTGATGACAGCGGCAAGCTGACCCAATGGCTGGACGAGAAGGGTCAGCCCGCCGAGTTCGTCAGCAAGATGAGCATGCAGCAGCGTCAGGAGTGGCTCACCAAGCGAGCCGCCGAGCTGAGCAAGCTGTTTGTGGTGAGCGCGGCCGAACAGAAGGCGGCCAAGGGGGGCGTCAAGCTGAAGGGGGCGGATCTCGCTCACTGGCTCTGCAACGGCAAACTGATGGATCTCGCCCATGGCGACAAGGTGATCTTCGAGCAGGATAAGCTGAAGATTGGCGAGCAGGGGATCGAAGGGGAGGTCTCCCTGCGTCAGGATAAGGGGTGGCAGGAGCTGAGCCTCAAGTGCGAGGTGCAGGGCACCCAAGTGACCCGCCTCACCTGGCAGCCGCTGCCGGGGGCCAACAAGCCGCAATAAGCGCAATAGCAAGGGGGCCCATCACGGGCCCCCTTCTCATTCGGCTTGTGGCTCCCCCAGTTTGAGCCGGGTGATCGCCTCGACCCGGCGCCACTGTCCGGGCTCGAACCAGCGGGCCAGCAGCTCCTGTTGCTGTTCGGTTCGGGCCTCGTTCGGCAGTTGCCTGAGCTCGGCCAGAAAGCCGCTGAGCTGCTCCTCGAACCCTTGCCGGTTCTGCTCCAGCTGGCGCATCCGATCCATCGCTTCCGGCCCCCCCGTCTCCAGCAGCAGAGCCTCCCGTTTGGCCGGGTCCATCTGCGCCAGCTCTTGCAACTCCCCAAGCAGGCGGCTATTGGCCTCCGCCTCGCGAAACCAGTCCGGTTGCTCTGCCAGCCAGAGATCCAGCTCGCTGGCCAGCTGCGACTTGTCGCTGTCTCTTGCCTCCGCCAGCGCCCTGCGGCGCAGGGTCAGCTGCTCCATCAGCCGATCCTCTGCAAACAGCTGGGCCTGCTCCGCCGGGGTAAAGCTCTGCTGGCGCAGCTGCTCTCGCTCGTCAAACAGGATCTGCAGGCTGGCGAGGGAGATCTCGGTGGGCACCGTCAGGCTGCTCTGGGCGGAGACAAAGGTGCGATAGCGCGCCTGCAGGGCATCGGCGGCCTCCTGCTCGGGATCGTGCGGGTGGCTCTGTGCATGCTGGCTGGCTTGAGCGGGGGATGAGTCTGCCGTCGGTGCAGTGGGCCAGAGCAACACCCCGCCAAGCAGCAGGGTGATGGCACAGGGCACGACGAGCAGGGTGGCTATCTTCATAGTCCCAGCTCCTTGAGACGGTTGGCATGCTGGCGATAGAGGGTGACCGGATCGCTCTCGAACAGATGGTGGATGCCGAAGGACTGGTTCACTTCGTCCAGATGGTTCATACGGTAGCTGGTGCCGATCACCTTGCCGAGGTGGCTGCTGCAGACCCCGACCAGTCCGTCATTGGGCTCTTTGAAGAAGGCGCCGGTCAGCGCCAGCGCAGGATCCACCGGATCCAGCAAATTGGTCAGGTTGCCGCGTCCGCTCCAGGAGAAGTAGTAGACGCCGTTGGTTGCTTGCATCGGCCCCTCGCCGCAATAGCGGCTGGGCAGCCCCTCCGGGTAGCGCTGGTTGAACTGGCTGGCCCCCTTGCTGGTGAGGGCATCGAGGGCAGCGACCGGATCTTGCGGCAGCTGGCTCCCGCCTGAGAGCAGTGAAATCATGCCGGAGAGGGCGTGGGCTGCAGCGGCCGCCAGCTTCTCGGCGGCGCTGCCGGGCGCTGAATTGGCCCGCACCAGATCGGCAATCTCGGAGCCGTAGTTGACCCCGCCGACGCTGGTGGCGGAGGCGACCAGCTCGGGGGCGACCGAGGCGACATAGCGGATAGTGGGGCCGCCGTGGGAGTGGCCGATCAGGTTGACCTTCTCGGCGCCGGTGGCTGCCAGCAGCAGCTCAACTTGGGCGAGCAGTTGCTCCCCCCGTTGTTCCGAACTGGCGGTGGCCGATACCTGAGCCACGTAGACTTTGGCACCATCCCGGCTCAGGGCCTGGGGAATGCCGTAGAAGTAATCGACCCCGAGCAGCTTGTCGAAGCCGAACAGGCCGTGCACCAGCACTATGGGGTAGCGGGTCTGGGTGTATCCGCTGGCGTGTGCCAGCATGGGCAGGGTGCAGAGCAGCACCAGAAGCCATCTCTTCATCATCAGCATCCTTGTTGAATTGTGAGGAACAGATTGTGTGGCGTACTCCATGTTCGCCGGTGCCAGTATGGTGGCTGCTGACGGGAGAGGCTGTGAGGGGGATCGCAACTCGGGATTCAAAAGGGATTCAGGGTGTGGGCGGGGAGGTTGTGCTCCCCGCCCTGTGGCTTATTGCCACGCCACCAGGTGATACTGCTTCTTGCCCCGGCGCAGCAGCAGGTAGCGGTCAAACAGCCGATCAGTGGCGCTCAGCTGTTCATCCTGCTTGAGCACACCATTGAGGCTGATGGCGCCCGCCGCCAGCAGTTCGCGGGCGATGCGCCTGGAGTTAGCCAGACCGCAGCTGACCAGCAGGCTGACCAGATCGGTCTCGCCGCTGACGGTGCTGCACGGCATGCCATCCTGCGCCAGCTGGGCCAGATCGCTCTCGCCGAGGCGGGCCACGTCGCCGCTAAACAGCAGCTCGCTGATGCGCTGCACTGCCGCCAGCGCCGCCTTGCCGTGTACCAGCTCGGTCAGCTCGTTCGCCAACACCTGCTGGGCCTGCTTGCGCCCCTGCCGCTTCGCGTCTTCCGCCTCCAGTGCATCAATCTCGCTCAGCGACATAAAGCTGTAGTAGCGCAGGAAGCGGTAGACATCCTCATCCGCGGTGCCGAGCCAGAACTGGTAGAAGGCGTAAGGAGAGGTGAGCGCCGGATCGAGCCAGACCGCGCCCCCCTCGGTCTTGCCGAACTTGGTGCCGTCTGCCTTGGTGATAAGGGGCAGGGTCATGCCGTGCACCTGAGCCTGATGGAGGCGACGGGTGAGATCCATGCCGCTGGTGATATTGCCCCACTGGTCGTTGCCGCCAATCTGCAGGGTGCAGCCGAGCCGCTGGTGCAGCACTGCAAAGTCGTAGGATTGCAGCAGAGCGTAAGAGAACTCGGTGAACGAGATGCCCTGATCCGGACGGGCCAGCCGCTGGCGCACCGACTCCCGCGCCAGCATGGCATTGACCGAGAAGTGCTTGCCGATATCCCGCAGAAAATCGAGGGCGGACATCTGCCCCATCCAGTCGCCATTGTTGACCAGTTGCGGGGCCGACAGGCCCTCATCGGCGGGCAGCAGCGCCCTGATCTGGGCAGACTGGCTGGCGACCCAACCCTGTACCGTGTCGGCACTATTGAGGCTGCGCTCGGTCGCCTTGAAGCTGGGGTCGCCGATAAGGCCGGTTGCCCCGCCCACCAGTGCCACCGGGGTGTGGCCCGCCAGCTGGAAGCGGCGCAGCATCAAGAGTGGCACCAGATGACCGATATGCAGGCTGCCGGCGGTGGGATCGAACCCGCAATAGACGGTGCGCGGGGTGGCAAGATGATCGGCCAGGGCCGCCGGGTCGGAATTTTGGGCCACAAGGCCGCGCTCGGTCAGCTCATCGAGCAGGTGGGGGTTGATCATGGGTTCTCCAACAGCAGGGGGAAAAGCCGTCATCCTCGCCGTTCTGGCCGGTGGCGGATATGTCCCCTAAGGGACAGTTTTGCCACTCTCGTGCTAGCATTCAGCCATAGCGGGGAATCGCTCCCCGTCACCGGAAACGTGCCACCATGACCCAGCCATTCACCACAGATGCCTTGACCCGCAGCATGACCGAGGTGGTCGATGCCCTGCACAGCAGCGCCTTTGCGGCGGCGCTGGTGCGGCTGATCCAGCAACAGGTGGCGTTTGATTGCGCCCTGCTGCTCGGGGTGGGGCAGCGCCCCGTCTACCTCTACGACAACCTCAATCATCAGCGGGCTCTGCTGTTTGACCGCTACCTCACCAGCCACTTCAGTCAGGATCCCTTTATGCAGGCGCTGGAGCAGGGCTTGCCTGCTGGCGTCTGGACCCTGGCGCAGGTCTCCCAAGGGCGGCTCGATCCCGAATATCGCTACCACTTCTATCAGGCTACCGGCTGGCAGGAGGAGGTGGGGCTGATCCTGCCGGTGCGGGACGGGCTGACGCTGATGCTGTTTCTGGGGCGACTCGACAAGCGCAGCACCCTCAGCCGTGACGAGCTGGCGAGGCTGGAGCAGCTGTTCCCGCTGGTACATTCGCTCTGCCGTCAGCAGTGGCGGCAGAGCCAGCCGCTGCTGGCCCAGAGCACTGCACTGCCCGACAGCGCCAGCCTCAAGAGTGCGGTGGAGCAAGCGATGGCGAGTGTCGGGGGGGATCTGCTCACCCGGCGTGAGCGGCAGGTGGCGGAGTTGCTGCTGCAGGGGCTGGATACCGAGGCGATTGCCGCGGAGCTCGGGATTGGCAGCGGCACGGTGAAGAATCACCGCAAGCATCTCTATGGCAAGCTGCGGCTCGGCTCGCGGGCCGAGCTGTTCAATCTCTTTCTGAACCACCTCATTACGGCGCCGGTGGAGGCATCCCCCGTTTCATCGATGGGAGATACAACGAGCCCGCCATAGGGCGGGCCGGAGTTACTCGATGCGCGGGAGGGTGGGAGTGGTTTCGGGCAGGATACTGAGCAACTGGTAGCGCTTCATCAGCTGCTTGTATTCATCCCCCTGTTTGACCTTGTCCAGCGCCTGTTGCAGGCGGGCAACCTGTTGCTTGTCTGCCCTCAGGTTGAAGGCGAAGCAGTTATCCTGCTCTTCAATAATCGCGACGGTGACAAAATCCTCGCTGGGGAAACCCAGCTCTTTGGCCTGATGGCGCAGCATCACCTCGTTGCCCGCCACCAGATCGGTGCGTGCCATGATGAGCTGGCGAACCACCTGATCCATGCGCTCCACCGACATCATATTGCCCGGGCTGATCCCGCGGTTGAGCAGCAACTGCTCCCCGACATCCGCCTGCATCACGCCGATCTGCAGCTTGGCGAGATCCGCTTTGCTGGCCACTTTGGGAGCATCCTGCTTGCGGCCGACCAGCGCGACCCTGGAGTGGCTGATGGGGCAGACCCAGAGGAAGTGGGGATCCCGCTCCTTGGTGTGCGCCGTGGTAAAGAGCACGGCCTCTTGCTGCTGGGTCAGCAGATACCAGCCGCGGGCCCAGGGCAGAAAGTGGATGGGTTGCTCCGGCTCCCCCATTTCGCGCCACATCAGGCGCAGCAACTCGACCGCCAACCCCACAGGCTGACCATTTTTATCCTGGCCATTGAGCGGCATGTTCTGCTCCGAATAGTAGATAAGTGCCGAAGCCGGGAGCGCGATAAACAGGGCGAGAGAAGCGAGAGAAGCGAGAGCAGGGAGCAGACGACGCATGATGCACTCCTTGTGCGGGTAGTTACCTAACAGTCTATGTGGCCTTTTCCATAACGTCATGATCCGGTAGCGGGATAAAAAACAGGCCACCTTGCGGCGGCCTGTCGGTTTATTTGAGCAGGGCTTCCATCTCTGCTTCTGCCTTGGCGCGAGCCTTGGCTTCCGCCGCTCTGGCTGCATCGGCAATGCTATCTCCGGCCGTATGGGATGCGGCACTGACGGCGTGCCGGGCTGGTTCGGCAACGGCCTTGGTTGCCTCTTGCGTCACGGTAGAGGTGGCACTACTGACGGCCTGTTTGGCAGGAACGGCAACAGCCTTGGTGGCTTCTTGGGCCGCGGCCGCAGCGGCGTTACTGACGGCTTGCTTGGCAGGAGCGGTAACGGCTTTGGTCGCTTCTTGTGTCACGGTCGCGGCAGCGCTGCTGACGGCTTGCTTGGCAGGAGCGGCAACGGCCTTGGTGGCTTCTTGCGTCGCGGCCGCAGTGGCACTGCTGACAGCCTGTTTGGCAGGCGCGGCAACGGCCTTGGTCGCTTCTTGGGTCGCGGCCGCAGCGGCGCTACTGACGGCTTGCTTGGCAGGAACGGTAACGGCCTTGGTGGCTCCTTGCGTCACGGTGGCAGCAGTGCTGCTCACCGCTTGCTTGGCTGGCGCAGTGACAGCGGTGGTTGCACTACGGGTCAGGTTGGTCGCGCTTTGGCTCACAGCTTGGGTGGCCTGCCCTGTGGTGTTGGCGGCTGCGCCGCTGATGGCCTGGCTAGCGCTGTTGGTCAGCGAACCGGTGACGCTGCGAGTCACTGTGCCCAGAGCGCTGCCAAGGGAGAAGGGGGAGGCGCCACTCTGACTGGTCGCCGCCCCGGTCAGGGCATTGGCCGCCGGGGTGAGCTGGCTGGTGGGGGTCTGCCAGCCCTGCATGGCGGTTGGCCAGGTCGGTGCCGTGCCCGCCAGATTTTCGCCGAAGGTCAGGGTGGTGCCATCCCCTTTTTGCAGCAATACCGACATCTGGTTGGTTTGCGAGTTCCACACCATCCCCGCCTGCTTGGCGATATCCGGCACCGGCGCATACTCGGAGACCACATAGAAAAGCGGCCCCTCCTGCTGTAACTTGTCGGAAGTCTTGAGCAATTGCATGGTGCTGTCGTAGTTGGGGCCAAGGATGGCGGTCATCCGATCCTTGATCAGGGGTTGTTCGAACAGATTGACTTCGTTCGGGTCAAAGCCGACCAGCGGCTTGAGCAGGGCCCACATCAGCTGGCTGGTGGGGCTCATCATCAGCAATGGGGCAACGCAGGCGGACAACATCAGGCTCAGGCAGGCCGCCTGAAGCAACGGCATGATACGCATTGGGATAATATCCAAATAACGATTTGATAAATAAGGTTATATTTTGTCAGGAAGTGACAAATTCACCGGAAGTTTGCGGGTGGCAGCGAGAGCCTGCCCGCAGGCGCTGGCAGGCTACCATATTGGTTCCACAATGCCAGCAGGCCGTATGATTGTCAGTCAAGTAAACCCCGGCGCTGGTCGATTCTTCGAGAGTGCCCCGCATCGAAACAGGATCCATCCCATGAGAAATTTACTGCTCTGCCTGCTGGCCTCCCTCTGGCTCGCTCCCGCCCTGGCTGCGTCCAACACCACTGTGGTAGGCGAGTCTGCCAGTCCCGAGCTGGTGCTGCCGCTGGGTTCGCTGCCCGAGCGGGTCTGCTGGTTTGCCGATCAGAAATATTCCGAAGGGGCCCGCATTCTGCAGGGTGATATCTGGCTGGAGTGCGGCCCGCTCAACGATCTCGAGAGCAATGGCCCGCTGGCATGGCGTTCTCCTACGGTGGTGTTGCCTGCCACTCGTGGGGCAAAAGATCAGAAGACGATTTCCGTGGGTCAGTGAGGCTTTTCTTGATCCAGCTAAAGACATGGACGTGATCCCTGTCGCATAATGCAGCTCCTTTCTTCTCTTGGCTGGAACCTAAGAAATGGCTCGTCGCTCTTCCAATGCACAACGTCGTCGCAGTAGCTGGTGGTACAAACGCTTGTTGGCAAGGGAGCGGGAAGAGCGCGAAGCGCGTTCCGTCCGGGATTGATACAGCATTGAAAAGACGGAGCCTTTGGCTCCGTTTTCTATTTATCATCGTCAGCATCATGACAACGGGGGCCATCAGGCCCCCGTTTTGCTTTTGCAGATTTTTCCTTCTTGCGGCTTAGCGCTGCAAGGCGGCCAGTGCCAGTTCGACTCGTTTGGCGTACTCGGGGTCGGCTTGCTCGAAGTGCTTGAGCTGGGCCGCGACGATGGCGTCATCCTCCACATTGATGAGAGAGCGGGCCAGGTTGGCGGCGAGCCGTGAACGCTGCCCCTCGTCCATGATCCGGAACAGGTTGCCCGGCTGGCTGTAGTAGTCGCTGTCGTAGTCACGAAAATCGTAGTGCAGGGCGGCCCCTTCCAGACTCAGTGCCGGTTCGTGCTGCTCGCTCGGCTGCTGGGTACCGAAACGGTTAGGTTGATAGTTGGGGCTGGCGCCGCCATTGCTGTCTGCCCGCATGGCACCGTCACGATGGGCGCCGTGATGGAACGGGCAGCGCGGGGCATTGACCGGCAGCAGGCCGTGGTTGACGCCGAGGCGATAGCGCTGGGTGTCACCGTAGGAGAAGAGCCGCCCTTGCAACATGCGATCCGGCGAGAAGCCGATTCCGGGCACCACGTTGGCCGGGGTAAAGGCGGCCTGCTCCACATGGGCGAAGTAGTTGTCCGGGTTCTGGTTGAGCTCCAGCACGCCCACCGGGATTAGCGGGTAGTCGCTGTGCGGCCACACCTTGGTGAGGTCGAACGGGTGGATGTTGTAAGTCTGGGCGTCGGCCTCCGGCATCACCTGCACATAGACCTTCCAGCGCGGGAAGTCGCCCCGCTCGATGGCGTTGAACAGGTCCGCCTGACTGGTCTCCCGATCCTGCCCGACGGCGGTGGCGGCCTCTTCATCGGTGTAGAAGCTGTGGCCCTGCTCGGTCTTGAAGTGGAACTTGACCCAGAAGCGCTCGTTCGCGTCGTTGATAAAGCTGAAGGTGTGGCTGCCGTAGCCGTTCATCTCCCGCAGGCTCTTGGGGATGCCGCGATCGCTGAACAGTATGGTGACCTGATGCAGGGACTCGGGATGGCGAGACCAGAAGTCCCAGGCGGCGGTGGCGCTGCGCAGGTTGGTGCGCGGATCCCGCTTCTGGGTGTGGATGAAGTCGGGGAATTTCAGCGGATCGCGGATGAAAAAGACCGGGGTGTTGTTGCCCACCAGATCCCAGTTGCCCTGCTCGGTGTAGAACTTGAGGGCGAAGCCGCGCACGTCGCGCTCGGCATCGGCGGCGCCCTTCTCGCCTGCCACGGTGGAGAAGCGCAGGAACACCGGGGTCTGCTTGCCGATGGCGTTGAACAGGTCGGCCTTGCTGAATTGGCTGATGTCGTGGGTCACGGTAAAGGTGCCGTAGGCGCCCGAGCCCTTAGCGTGAACCACCCGCTCGGGAATGCGCTCGCGGTCGAAGTGGGCGAGTTTCTCCATCAACCAGATATCTTGCATCAGGATGGGGCCGCGCGGGCCAGCGGTGAGGCTGTTGTTGTTGTCGACGACGGGGGCACCGTTGGCGCTGTGCAGGGTCTTGTCAGTCATGGCTTCTCTCCTTGTTGATATGGGGCCAGCCTACGGATCTGCGCTTTGATCGGCCAATGGGCCTTTCCTCGTCCTTTGATAGGCAAGACAAATGGGTGCGGATAGGGGATGTTTCACTGCGCCGGATATTGCATGATGGAGGCTTCGAGAAGGAGCCTCATATGCAGATTACTATCCGTCATGCCGAACCCGCCGATGCCGCCGCCTTGCAGGAGCTCTACGCCATGCCCAATGCCCAGGCGGGCACGTTGCAACTGCCTTTTCCGACCTTGGGGCTGTGGCAACAGCGGCTGGAACAGAGCGGTGTGGTGGCACTGGTCGCCGAGGTTGACGGCCTGCTGGTAGGCCAGCTCTCGCTGCTGGTTGAGCCCAATCCGAGACGCAAGCATGTGGCCGGTATCGGTATGGGAGTGCGGGATGACTGGGCTGGCAAGGGGGTGGGCTCTGCCCTGATGGCTGCGGCGCTGGATCTGGCAGATAACTGGCTCAACCTGCACCGGATTGAACTGACCGTCTATACCGACAATGAGGCCGCACAGGCGCTCTATCGCAAGTTCGGTTTCACTCAGGAGGGGCTGGCCCGCGACTATGCCTTCCGGCAGGGACGCTATGTGGATGTGTTCCATATGGCCAGAGTGGCGGGGGGCGCCAGTCGCTAACAGCATGGTCGATTATCAGGCCAGATTGCGTCCGGTGATCCGGGCGCTGGAGCAGAATCCCGAGCTCTGCCTCAGCGAGGCGGCCTGTCTCGCTTCACTCTCCAGCTATCACTTTCATCGGGTCTTTACCGCCGTCACCGGCGAAACTCCAGCCGAGATGCAGCGCCGCCTGCGGCTGGAGCGGGCAGCCCGCTCTCTTTGCTACAGCCGGGATCCGGTGACCGAGATAGCCTTCTCGGCCGGTTTTGCCAGCTCGCAGGCCTTTGCCAAGGCGTTTCGCAAGCAGTTTGCCATGACGCCGGGGGCGCTGCGCCAGCAACCCTCACTGCTGCAACTGAGCAAGAATGGACACGCCGTTGCCCGCGAGGCTGGTTATGCTGAAAGCCGTTCCCATGAAAGGAGGCAACCGATGAAAAGCGAACAGATGGCCCCGAGCACCCTGGCCTATATCCGGGTGACCGGCCCTTACGGCACCGGCTACGAGCCGGTGTGTGACCAGCTCTACCAGTGGTCTGCCGAGCAGGGGCTGGCCGAGGGGGAGTGGATCTTCATCTACCACGACAACCCCGAAATCACCGCGTCCCAGCAGTGCCGCACCGATATCTGCGTCACCGTTCCTGCTGGTACCAAAGGCAGCGGCAATGTGGAGATCCAGCAGCTGGCGGGCGGCCGTTATGGCCAGTCACGTTTCACCGTGACCGACCCGGCCCAATATCCCGCGCTCTGGCAGCAACATATCGGTGAGGTGGTAGCGGCCGGTTTCGAATTTGATGATCGACCCTGTTTCGAGCTCTATCACAGCTTCGATCCGGTGACCAAGGTCGCGGATGTAAGCTTCTGCTCCAGCCTCAAGGGGTAGGGGCGGGAGAGCAAAACGGGTTTGTGCAGAAACGAGAGAGCCGGACAGTGTCCGGCTCTTTTGCATCTGGCGGTTGGGGCTGCGGTTAGCGCTGGAACCCCTTCTGGGCGAACTTGGGACGGGCATTCATGATCTGCTCCACCTGCTCGTCGCTCATCTTGCCACGCGACAGTCCCAGCACCTTGTAGGTGAGCAGCGGTCGGGCGGGCAGGGCGATCATCAGGGCGCGGATCTGGTTCTCGTCATCCTTCTCCCGGGTCGGCTTGCCGTAGGCGTAGGTGAGGACGCCGGCATCCATCAGGTTTTTGACGGCGGGCTCGGTGATCGGCAAGTTTATGACGCTTTTACGCTGCAGCACGAATTCGCGCAGCACCGCTTTCTCGTTGAAGTCGAGGAAGCCGATCATCTGGGCCAGCTGGTCTTGCTGACGGCGCGCCTGCCACTCTTCGCACGCCCACTCCCAAGCGATCAGGAAGCCCTGACTGCAGAAGTAGGAGATGGCGATCAGCATGCCGACCCCCAGCCAGGCCGCATGATCCGCAGCCCACTGGCTGACGGCCCCTTTCATCAGCCCGGCCGGAAACAGCAGAATGATGCTGCAGCAGAGCAACAACCATACCATCAGCCAATTGAGGCGGTTCAGTTGATAGAAATGTTGGATCCACCGTTTCATTGTTCATCCTTCCCAAACTGTTGTGGATAGTGAACTACCTACAGCAATCGGTGTGCCAACAGCGCAATGGCGGCGGGGAGAGGGCGCTGGCGAGGTTACATTCCCTTACAAATTATTGAATTAATTGTCATTAATTTGTCTTGTGAGGCGGCGGTCGAGTTGGTAAAACGTCCCCTCAGTCATTGGGGAGTAGCAACCCGCCCGCATTCCGGGCCGGGCCCATGTCAACACTCTTGGATCCTCGCATCCATGGCATGGGCGGTGATAGGCACTATCGCTCTGCAAGACCTTTGGCCTCGATATGCACGCCAGCCGGGCGAGCCATGTCGGGTCCATCGGTTATTCTGCTCGCCTGGCGGTATCTATTATGTTGATTACCCTGCTGTTATTTCTCGTCTCTGCGGTCACCATCTACCTTGCCTGCGAATACTTCGTCAACGGCATCGAGTGGACCGGCCACCACTTCAAACTCTCGCAAAGCGCTACCGGCTCCCTGCTGGCGGCACTGGGTACGGCGCTGCCCGAGTGCATCGTGACCCTGACCGCCCTGCTGATGGGCAACACGACTGCTCAGCAGGAGATTGGCATCGGTGCCGCCCTCGGCGGGCCGCTGGTGCTGGCGACCATCGGCTATGCAGCGGTCGGTCTCACCCTGCTGCTTTGCATGGGGCGTACCGAGCGCGCCATCGACGGCGAGGTGCAGCGCGAGATTGGCCGGGATCAGCGCTGGTTTATGGGCATCTTTCTGGTGGCAACCGCGCTGGGTCTGGTCGCTTTTACCGGCAAGAGCTGGCTGGCCCCGCTGTTCGTGCTGGTCTACCTCGTCTATGTAAGGCGCGAGTTGAAACAGAGTGACAGCCACGAAGTCGAATTGCCGGAGCCCCTCAAGCTGGCCCCCGATGCGGGGATCCCGCCCCTTGGCAAGGTGCTGCTGCAGACGTTGGGTGCGTTGGTGGTAGTCGCACTGGCGGCCCAGCTGTTCGTCCATCAGCTGGAGAGCATGGGCGAGCTGTTTGGTCTCTCGCCGGTGCTGGCGGCCCTGCTGCTGAGCCCGGTGGCGACCGAGATGCCGGAGCTGATGAACGTGCTGATCTGGGTGCGACAGGGCAAGAACCGACTGGCGCTGGCCAATATCTCCGGGGCCATGATGATCCAGGGCACCATCCCCAAGGCGTTCTGCCTGCTCTTCACCCCCTGGCTGCTGGATGGCGCCATGATGGCCTCCTCGCTGGTGACACTGCTGGCGGTCGGCTTGCTCTGGTGGGGGTTCCGAAAGGGAGCGATGACCGCCGGGCGGTTGGCACTGGTCAGCCTGCTCTATCTCGGCTTCTGCGGCTGGCTGCTGGTGAGTTGAAACGGGAAGCGCGGATATGAAAAAGCCCCCTTGGGTCAGGGGGCTTTGCTGTCGCGGTTGGTCGCGGCGCTTACAGGGCGGCGATCTCGGCCTGCTGGGCCTCCAGCTTGGTTAGCTGGAGACGGTAATCTTCCAGCTTCTCGCGCTCTTTGGCGATCACCGCTTCCGGCGCCTTGGCAACGAAAGCTTCGTTGCCGAGTTTGCCTTCGATACGACCGCACTCACCCACCAGACGGGCAACCTCTTTGGCCAGACGGGCCAGCTCGGCGTCCTTGTCGATGAGACCAGCCATCGGGATCATCAGCTCGGTGGCACCGATCAGCTTCTTCACTGACAGCGGGGCCACTTCACCGTCTGCCAGTACGCGGATAGATTCCAGACGGGCCAGGGACTTGAGGAAGGCCTCGTTGTCACCGGCGCGCTGGCTATCCTTGGCATCGCACTTGAGCAGCACGTTCAGGGTTACGCTCGGGGCCACGTTCATTTCGGCGCGGATATTGCGGATGCCGACGATAAACTCCTTCACCCACTCCTGATCCGCCATCGCGGCTTCGTCCACCTTGGCGGCATCGAACTCCGGGAAGGCCTGGATCATGATGGTGTCGGCGTGTACGCCAGCCAGCGGCGCGACCGATTTCCAGATGGTCTCGGTGATGAACGGGATGATCGGGTGCGCCAGACGCAGCAGGGTTTCCAGCACGCTGACGAGCGTGTGGCGGGCAGCGCGCTGCTCGGCCTCGGAACCCTTGCCCAGTACCGGCTTGGTCAGCTCCAGATACCAGTCACAGAACTGGTTCCAGATAAATTCGTACAGCACGCCCGCCGCGATATCGAAGCGATAGGTATCGAGGGCAGTGCGGAAGTCACGGATGGCCACTTGCAGTTGGGACTGGATCCAGCGATCCGCCAGACTGAACGCCATTTCGCCGCCGTTGAAGCCACAATCCTGATCTTCGGTGTTCATCAGCACATAGCGGGAGGCGTTCCACAACTTGTTGCAGAAGTTGTTGTAGCCGTCCAGGCGCTTCATGTCCCAGTTGATGTCACGACCGGTAGAGGCCAGCGCTGCCAGCGTGAAGCGCAGGGCGTCGGTACCGTGGGCCTCGATCCCTTCCGGGAACTGCTTGGCGGTACGCTTGCCGATCTTCTCGGCCATCTGCGGCTGCATCATGTTGCCGGTGCGCTTCTCCAGCAGATCTTTCAGCGAGATGCCGTCGATCATGTCGAGCGGATCCAGCACGTTGCCCTTGGACTTGGACATCTTCTGGCCCTCTTCGTCACGGATCAGGCCAGTGATGTAGACGGTCTTGAACGGGACTTGCGGCTGGCCGTTTTCGTCCTTGATGAAGTGCATGGTCATCATGATCATCCGGGCAATCCAGAAGAAGATGATGTCGAAGCCGCTCATCAACACGTCGGTCGGGTGGAAGGTCTTGAGTGCCTCGGTGTTGTTCGGCCAGCCCAAGGTGGAGAAGGTCCACAGGGCGGAGCTGAACCAGGTGTCGAGCACGTCTTCGTCCTGACGCAGGGTGGTCACAGACGGGATGCTGTGCTTGGCACGCACTTCCGCCTCGTCACGGCCCACGTAGACGTTGCCGGCGTCGTCATACCATGCCGGGATGCGGTGACCCCACCACAGCTGACGGGAGACGCACCAGTCCTGAATGTCGCGCATCCAGGAGAAGTACATGTTTTCGTACTGCTTCGGCACGAACTGGATGCGACCATCTTCCACCGCTTCGATGGCGGTCTTGGCCATCGGTGCCACACGCACGTACCACTGGTCGGTCAGCATCGGCTCGATGGGCACGCCACCGCGATCGCCGTAGGGCTGTTGCAGCACGTGATCCTTGATCTCGTCCAGCAGACCCAGCTCGTCCAGCTTGGCGACGATAGCCTTGCGAGCCGCGAAGCGCTCCAGACCGGCGAACTCGGCCGGCAGGGCGGCGTCGTAGGCGGTGCAGGGGTTGCCGTTGGTATCGACCACTTCGGCCTCGGCACGCACGTGGGCGTCCAGGGTGAAGATGTTGATCATTGGCAGGCTGTGGCGCTTGCCCACTTCGTTATCGTTGAAGTCGTGAGCCGGGGTGATCTTCACGCAACCGGTGCCCTTCTCCATGTCGGCGTGTTCATCGGCGACGATGGGGATCAGACGGTTCACCAGCGGCAGCAGGATGTGCTGGCCGATCAGCGCCTTGTAGCGAGGGTCTTCCGGGTTCACAGCCACGGCGGTATCGCCCAGCATGGTCTCCGGACGGGTGGTGGCGACGATCAGGTAATCCTTGCCTTCGGCGGTCTTGGCGCCGTTGGCCAGTGGATAGCGCAAGTGCCACATGTGGCCCTTGATCTCGCGGTTTTCCACTTCCAGATCGGAGATGGCGGTGTTGAGTTTCGGATCCCAGTTCACCAGACGCTTGCCGCGGTACATCAGGCCATCTTCGTAGAGACGAACGAACACTTCCTGCACGGCGGCGGAGAGACCCTCATCCATGGTGAAGCGCTCGCGCTCCCAATCCACGGAGTCGCCCAGACGGCGCATCTGGCGGGTGATGGTGCCACCGGACTCTTCCTTCCACTGCCAAATTTTGTCGATGAAGGCATCACGGCCGTAATCGTGGCGAGTCTTGCCCTCTTCTGCGGCGATCTTGCGCTCAACCACCATCTGGGTGGCGATACCGGCATGGTCAGTACCTGCCTGCCACAGGGTGTTTTTGCCCTGCATGCGGTTGTAGCGGATCAGGGTATCCATCAGGGTTTGCTGGAAGGCGTGACCCATGTGCAGGCTGCCGGTGACGTTCGGCGGCGGGATCATGATGCAGAAGGAGTCTTTGCTGGTGTCGCCGTGGGGCTTGAAGTAACCCTGGGCTTCCCAGTGCTGATAGAGCGCCTGTTCGATGGCGTTGTGATTAAAAGTCTTTTCCATGGTCTCGCCGTAATCTGGATGGATGGAGTCTGGTGTTGATTCTTTATGGATCAATTGGTTGCAGTCAGGGCTGCGCCGGATCCGGTGCGGCAAGGACGGGCTGATCCCTCATTTCGAGGGTATGGCCTGCCTGGCGATAGTGCTTGTAGCGCTCGCGGGCTTGCTGCTTTTGTGTTTCATCAGTGGGGACAAAATCTACCACTTGAGCGAAGTGTCCTGCAAACAAAGGTGTCGCAGTGGCCAGATTGATGAGGCGGGCGTAGCGCCGTTTCGGCGGCTGAAAGCCGATCTCCACCGGGGCCATGCCGCTTTCGCCTTGCAGCTGGTGCGGCACGAAGCGCTCCGGCGGCAGTTGCCACAACAGCTCGTCTAGGCGCAGGGCCTGCGCTTCATCGTCGCACAACAGGTAGATATGGCCCGCGCCCCACGACTCGGCCGCCAGTTGGCAGGCGAGCCGTTCGACGGCGCTGGCCTGTGCGTCATCCTGTTCGTTCATCAGGTAAAAAGTCACTTGGCTCATCAGGTTGATCCCGTTTTGCGGTGACGGACTATTGACCGCCGAAGAGGCTGACAGGGAGTTTTCCCGCCTGCTGCTCACTGATTCAAGAATGAAACAAGGAAGAGGCGGGCCTCTTCCTTGTGGTACTGGGCAACTCCCGGGCTTCCGATGCATTCATCGAAAGGGGCAGGGGAGTTACTCTTTTTCTTCGATATCCACGCCTGCCCGGTTGAGCAGGAACTGGGTCAGCAGGGGAACCGGACGACCGGTGGAGCCTTTGTCCTTGCCACTCTTCCAGGCGGTCCCAGCGATATCCAGGTGAGCCCAGTTGTACTTCTTGGTGAAGCGTGACAGGAAGGCGGCTGCGGTGATGGTACCGGCCGGACGACCGCCGATGTTGGCCATGTCGGCAAACGGGCTGTCGATCTGCTCCTGATACTCGTCAAACAGCGGCAGACGCCAGGCGCGATCACCCGCCTGCTCGGAGGCGTTGAGCAACTCGTGGGCCAGCGGGTTGTGGTTGGCCAGCAGACCCGAGGTGTGGTGGCCCAGCGCGATGACGCAGGCACCGGTCAGGGTCGCCACGTCGATCACGGTTTCCGGATCGAAGCGGTCCACATAGGTCAGCGCATCACACAGCACCAGACGACCTTCCGCATCGGTGTTGAGCACTTCGATGGTCTGGCCGGACATGGAGGTGAGGATGTCACCCGGGCGATAGGCGTTGCCACCCGGCATGTTCTCGCAGCCTGCCAGCACGCCGATGACGTTGATCGGCAGTTGCAACTGGGCCAGGGCATGCATGGTACCGAGCACGGAGGCGGCGCCACCCATGTCGTACTTCATCTCGTCCATGCCGTCGGCCGGTTTGATGGAGATGCCGCCGGAGTCAAAGGTCAGACCCTTGCCGACCAGCACGATGGGCTTGGCATCCGGATGACCCTTGTATTCGATGATGGCCATCATGGCTTCGTTGTCGGAGCCGCGGGCCACCGCCAGATAGGAGTTCATGCCGAGTTCGGCCATCTCCTGCTCGCCCACCACCTTGGTGGTGATGTTGTCGAAGGCATCGGCCAGACGACGGGCCTGGGAGGCGAGATAGGCCGGGTTGCAGACGTTGGGCGGCATGTTCGCCACGTCGCGGCAGACCCGCACACCCTTGGCCACGGCCAGACCGTGAGCGATGGCTTTTTCACCAATGGTCAGTTCCCGACGCGTCGGCACGTTGAACACCAGCTTGCGCAGCGGGCGACGTGGCTCGGCCTTGTTGGTCTTGAACTGATCAAAGCTGTAGAGGCCCGCCTTGGTGGTTTCTACCGCCTGGCGTACCTTCCAATAGGTATCCCGACCCTTGACGTGCAGCTCGGTGAGGAAGCAGACCGCTTCCATGGAGCCGGTTTCGTTCAGGGTGGTGATGGTCTTGTTGATGATCTGCTTGTACTGGCGTTCGTCGAGTTCCCGCTCCTTGCCGCATCCGACCAGCAGTACGCGCTCGCTGAGCACGCCCGGTACTTGATGCAGCAGCAGCATCTGGCCTGGTTTCCCTTCCAGGTCGCCACGGCGCAGCAGCGAACTGATATAGCCATCGCTGATCTTGTCCAGTTGTTCGGCAACCGGAGAGAGGCGACGAGGCTCAAATACGCCGACTACGACGCAGGCGCTACGTTGCTTCTCTGGACTGCCACTCTTTACACTGAACTCCATGGAATCTCCTACATCCTAAAGACAAAAGGCACCTTTTATTGAATAATGCGGTGCTTGTTGGGGTATCAGAGGCGGAGCGAACAGCCACAGGCTCCGCAGTTCAAACTGGTAAAAATCCAATATACGGCCCTATTTTTCAGGCATTCGACTAAAAACACAAGTTTACTTGGGAATGACTGTGATCGTTTTCCGATATTTGTTCAGGGAAACCCTGAAAACCCAGCTGGCAGTGTTATTCGTATTGCTGCTTATCTTTGTCAGCCAACAATTTATCAAGATCATCGGTGATGCCGCCGATGGCGAGGTGCCGACACGTCTGGTCTCCACCCTGCTGCTGCTCAATTTGCCCAATATGGCGCTGTTGATGCTGCCTATCAGTCTCTTTTTAGCCATTTTGTTTGCCCATGGTCGCCTCTACGCCGAAAGCGAAATGACGGTGATGCATGCGGTCGGTTTCAGCCACCGTTTCGTGATGCGCAGCGCCATGTTGCTGGCCTTGCTGACTGCTGCCGTCGCGGCGTTCAACACCGGCTGGATCGCCCCGCAAGCCAAGGAGCGCGAGTATCAGGTGATCGACGAGTTCAAGGCGGATCCGGGGATCTCCTTCCTGCAGGCGGGCCGCTTTATGGAGCTCGACAAGGGGCGTCTGGTTGCCTATATCCAGGATCTGAACGACAACGGCTCAAAACTGCAAAAGATCTTCGTGCTGCAGCGGGCGGAGGGGAACAATCCTCCCTCGGTGGTGGTGGCGACCGAAGGGGTGGTGACGGTCGATGAGAAAGGCCTGCAGTGGCTGACCCTGATGGATGGCTCCCGCTACGAGGGGAACTTCTCCGGCAAGCAGTTCCAGATCTCCGATTTTCGCGAATATGGTCTGGTGATCCGCCAGCAGGAGATGGAGCGTTCCAACCGCAAGGCGGCGGCCAAGCCGACCATGGAACTGTTCGGTACCCAGGACAACGCCATGATGGCGGAATTGCAGTGGCGTATCTCGCTGCCCCTCTCCATTCCGGTGCTCACCCTGCTGGTGGTGCCGCTGGCGCGGGTCAACCCCCGTCAGGGACGCTACGCCAAGCTGCTGCCAGCCATCATGCTCTATCTCTCCTACTTCCTGCTGCTCAGTGCCGCCCGTTCGGCCATCGACAGCGGTCGGCTGCCCTACTGGCCGGGCATGTTCCTGGTACCGCTCGGTTACCTGCTGTTTATCGGCCTGCCCCTCAATCTGCAGGGCACCAGCTGGTGGAACGGGGTAAAGAGCAAATATTTCATAAACAAATCAAAATGATGAAGCCACATAGGAACTACCGCTGATGTTTGGCATTCTCGATAGATATGACAATCGGGTCATTTTGATGCCGACCCGGTGTATCGCACTTCAGGAGAAAATCAGCATGAAGCTGCAAGATAGGAGTCTCGGCTGATGTTCGGCATTCTCGATAGGTATATCGGTCGGGTCATTTTCATGTCGATCCTGCTGTGTGAAATCACGCTGGTTGGTCTGGCGGGGCTCATCAAGTATGTGGAGCAGCTCAAGTCGGTCGGTGACGGCAACTACGACATGATCAACGCTCTCTACTATGTGCTGCTCTCCATGCCCAAGGAGGCGGTGCTGTTCTTCCCGCTGGCCGCGCTGCTGGGTGGCCTGATTGGTCTGGGTCAGCTGGCGACCAGCTCCGAGCTGGTGGTGATGCAGGCGGCCGGTCGCTCCAAGATCAGTATCGTGATGGCGGCGCTCAAGACGGCGATCCCGCTGATGATCCTGGTAGGGCTGATGGGGGAATATGTGGCCCCCATCGCCAAGCGGATGGCAGATGACATCAAGGCTGGCGCGCTGTCCGAAGGTCGCCTGACGGTCTCCGCCTACGGGGTGTGGGCTCGCGATGGCAACAACTTCGTCAATATCAACGGGGTGCGCAACGATGGCGCGCTGACCGGCATCACCCTCTATCGCTTCACCCCCGAGCGCAAGCTGATCGACGTGGTGCAGGCACAGGAGGGAGTGTTTGAGCGCCATCACTGGCTGCTCAAGCAGACCCAGGTTACCCGCTTCGACGACCCGGCGCAGATCCGCAGTGAACAGCACGCCACGATGGAGTGGAGCTCGGAGCTGACGCCCAAGCAGCTGGGGGTGGTGAGTATCGACCCCGAGAATCTCTCGGTCTCCGGTCTGCTCGACTACATTGGTTACCTGGATGCCAACAAGCAGGATGCCGGTCGCTACAAGCTGGAGATGTGGCGCAAGCTGCTGTCACCGCTCTCGGTGGTGGCGATGATCCTGCTGGCCTCCTCCTTCATCTTCGGCCCGCTGCGCTCGGTGAGCATGGGGGCGCGGATGCTGATGGGGATCATGACCGGCTTCGCCGTCTATGTGAGTGATCGGGTGTTTGGTCCCATCAGTCTGGTCTATGCGGTACCGCCCATTCTGGCGGCTGTCGCGCCCAGCCTGCTGTTTGGCGGTATCTCCTTCTACATCCTCAGTCGCAAGCAGTAATCCGCACGAGGTTATGAGGAAATGCAAAGAGGGCACCTGTTGGTGCCCTCTTTCGTTGCTGCATTAAATCGATATTACTTGTTCAGCAGCTCCAGATTTTCCTGCTTGCTCAGCACAATCACTTCGCACTCGGCCCAGATATCCTGAAACGCCCGCGGGCGCTGGCGGTTGAACAGGCACATCAGGTTGCCCAGGCCAAAGGCGGCAGTGGCGAGACGGATCAGCGCCTGGGTAATGCGGATATGGCTGCCATCCTCGTTCTGAATGAGCAGCCGCCAGGCGCGCATGCCGACGGTCTGGCCTGCACGGGTCCAGAACCAGGTGTAGAAACCGCAGATGACGAAGGCGAGCCACAGGGTGTAGAGCAGGCTCAGGTGGTGGCGGGTCAGCAACCAGACGGTATCTTCACCCGCCGGTACGCTTGCCATGCCGGTGACCAGCAGCAGCTTGGCGACACCCATGCCGATAAAGCCGGCGATGATCAGCAGCGAGGTCACCACCAGCGCATCATAGATCAGGGCGCCGAGGCGACGCAGCAGACCCGCTGACGGGTATGGCTGAGTGGCAGGAGAGGGGGATTTTTGTTGGACTTGTTTAGGCTTGGCCATCGTTTTTATTCCATTAAGATGATGGCGGCATTCTATGTAACTGGCCCCGCATCGGCAAGGCGTTGAATAAATGAACAAACGGGTGTGTTCAATCGAAAAACACCTTGCATGGCATCGCGCCATTCGTATAATCCCTCGCAGTTGCCCGGGTGGCGAAATCGGTAGACGCAGCGGATTCAAAATCCGCCGGTGAATCACCGTGTCGGTTCGAGTCCGACCCCGGGCACCATTCTTTTCCCTGTTTGGTCAACAGGTTGCAGCGCTCAAGAGCGCTCCTGCTCAAAGTTTCTGCGGTTGATAACTCTCATTCATGTGCAAATATGTGCAAGAGGTTTCAACCAATGGCAAGCATCCAAGTTTTCACTCGAAAAACCGGCAAGTCCTATCGCGTTCAGTTCATGCGTAACGGCAACCGTGTATCCAAAGTTTTTACCCGCAAAAAAGACGCAGAGCAGTTCCTGGCTCAGATCACTGTATCTGAAGAGCTGGCAGATGCCTTAACCAACGTCACCCTCACAAGTACCACTATTCAACAAGCTATTCATGAGTACCTTGAGCAACACAAGGGACGAGACAAGTCTGTGCCCCAGCGTCTGGGCTGGTGGGCTGAGCATCTCGGCGACAAGACGTTGAACAAGGTCAATCGCCAGAGGATCAAGAACGCCATCTCGATTCTGGAGGCAGAGGGGAAAGCTCCTGCGACCCTGAACCGCTACAAAGCCGCGTTGTCAGCAGTATTTGCCTACATGTGCGATCGCTATGACCTCAAAGTGAACCCTTGCCTGGAAGTGAAACAGAAGCGGGAAGACAATGCTCGCACACGCTTTTTGTCGACAGATGAACTTGCTCGATTGATGAAGGCCACCAAGTCGAGCAAGTGGGAGCGACTTCATATGCTGGTTCATATGGCGTTGACCACTGGAGCACGGAGGGGCGAGCTGATCGGCCTCAAATGGTCAGACATTAATTTCAACACGCGCACAGCTCACTTGGCGGTGACTAAGAATGGTAGTCAGAGGGTTCTGTCTCTCACTGCTGACTTGCTTACTGAGCTCTCCAAGTTTCGCGAGATTGGTGCCAGCTTTGTGTTCCCTCACCCCTCTGGCCTCAATCGACCGTTTACCGAGTTTGATTACCATTGGCAGGCCGCGAAGAAAGCCGCGTTGCTCTCTGATTTCCATTTTCATGACCTTCGGCATAGCTGTGCCAGCTTGCTGGCGATGAACGGTGCCAGCATTCTGGAGATCGCAGAGGTGTTAGGCCATAAGTCGATCACCATGACCCAGCGGTATTCTCATTTATGTAATACACATAAATCGCAGTTAACTGAACGGGTTTTTGGCAACATTATCGCTGATTAATATCAGTAACCTATTTTCGATATTCATGAATCGGTATAAAAATATCAAAAATTATACGGTGGATAGACTAAGTGAGTTGGACGGCTGAACGTTTTTTGAACGAGTTGGATGTATCTATGAAACCTGATTGCTGGACTGGCTTAGGGTTAGATAGTCCAGCCAGAAGGTTTATAACAGAAAATGCAATGGCAGCATTTGAAATGAGGGCGCAAGTAAGTAGTTGCAAGGCTTGGCGGGGGAGGAGTATTGAGCAGATTGATGAAGATTTTATGACGATCGTAGTTATACCTTTGGTTCTCGATAACCCTATGATTGCGTCAAATGGGGCTATTTTGTCTTGGGATGATGGTTATAAAGAACGAAGAGGTCCCAAACGGTCATATCCTCATGTAGAGGGAGACGTTGCTTTATCATTTTTGCAGAAGCGTATATTGGAACTCTCTTGTGATATGGAAAAAATAAAATCCCTTAATATAGCTGATGATGGGAAGCACAGGTTTGTTAGTGAATTGAGTGAAATGCGGGATAAGTATAAAGAAATTGTGCTGGATGTGCGTCGCAATTTGTATTTTAAGGAAGTGGAAAGGTGTAGCCTTGTATATAGGGTATCTGCTGCAATGCAGGAACTCACAGAGGTTGGTATACCTTGCTCCAAAATTGATGTCGAAGCGTTCTGGCTGAATCTGTTGGCGACTGGTTGGAGGGTTGAACCATGTCGTGTGTATTCAGCAGCAAGGAAGATTAAAAGCTATAGACATGAGAAATGGGTATTTCCAGTTTGAAGAACAACCACCGCTCAACGTTAGCCGCTTGAATGCTGGATTCTATGTTTGGTGTTCCGACAATAGGTACACTCGAGTCTTATTAGGGGCAGAAATAAGGGACAATTATTGATCCTTACGCCCCTCCCCAATTTTGATTAAATACTCCCCGACCAAACCGCAGAACACCAAGAGCAACAGGAAAGGGAGTATAAGCAGTATGCAAGACCTCAACCTCATCGCAATCAGTCAAGATCTAAACAACTGGCTGCCTGTGACCGAAATCCCCAAGCACTACCCCCAATTTAACTATCCCACACTGAAGGCCATGTTCTGGAAGCGAGCCGAGAAGCCCGGCTTGGAACGTTGCTGCCGAATTGTCGGCAAGCGGATGTTTGTGAACACCAAACTCTTCAGCTTGTGGATGGCTGGTGGACTGCCTGAACAACACCCGACGGATGATTAAACCGCAGGGAACCCATCTGTTATCGGATATAGGCAAACATGGTGTGCAAACCCATGGGGAAAACATGAAAAAAAGCCCTTACCTGCGACAGTAAGGGCATTTCGGATTACTCACTGACTCTGACAGTTTGGCGACCAAGGAGCCAGTGAGTGCGAGGTAATTTTAACATGAAAGTTCACTTATTAATCCATAAAGGTCATCAAGGCTTGCTGGCCGAGATCCATGCTCTTTCTTCTGATTCGGAGGGCAAGCGATGATCTATTTTGCATGGGCCGCTGATAGCCAGACTGGAACCTTCTATGGACCACCCAATCCCAGAACCTGCAAACGCTCCCGTGTCGGAGTATTGAGTGCCTTCACCAGCCGAAAAGCGAGATCCGTTTTTATAGAGCAAAGCCAAGGGGCCGCTGCTGTTGTAACTCGCCCCTATGCTCGCCAAATGAAGGCAGGCTTAGACGAGCGGGCATTCAATGAGTTGGTTGCCGCTCTAGTTGGGGGCGAGGTATGAGCACTGTAAGGTTTGTTTCTGATGTGGCCGCCGCAGCTGTAGGGTATTGGCCGGATTTGCTGGCGGGTCTTGGCCTCGACATTCCGCGTCATGGCAAGCATGGCCCCTGTCCTGCCTGTGGCGGCAAAGATCGCTTTCGACTCGATGACAAGGAAGGGCGAGGGACTTTCATCTGTAGCCAGTGCGGTGCTGGGGATGGGTTGGATCTGGTATGCCGGGTGATGAGCAAGAGCCCCATGGAGGCAGCCGAGTTGATAGCGCCTATGGTGGGGTTGGCTGCCGGTGGGCTAGATCCTGTCGAACGGGGGCGCATCCACCAGCAACAACAGGCCAAGGCCAAAGAGGAAACCCGAAAGCGGGAAGATGGCCACAGGAAAGCTGCTGCACGCGCCTGCCGCATCATGAATGCTCATTCGCGTGGTTGTGGTAGCGCCTACCTATCAAGGAAAGGTTTTGCGGAACACCAGAGCGCGATCAGCGGTACCAAAGAAACGATAAACGGTGAGGTGTTCCCTGTCGGTAGCGTGATTGTTCCCTTGCTCGATGGTGCAGGGAATCTGGTTAACGTGGAGCTAATTCGCAACGAAGATGGTTTGAAACACACCTTGGGTGGTGGCCGCAAGGCTGGTGTATATCATCGCATTGATGGTGGGGCGCTGGTGGCAGTGGTGGAAGGCTACGCCACCGGTCTATCAGTCCAGCAGGCGACAGGGGCAACAGTCTATTGCGCGATGACTGCCAACAATCTGATGAACGTGGCTGAGATTGCTAGAAGTCAGAACCCAGACGCCGAAATCATCATCTGTGGTGATCACGATTTGGATAACGCAACAGGCCAGCGTAATGACTCTACCAAGCACCAGACTGAGCAAGCAGCACAAGCAGTGGGCGGGCGTGCAATATTTCCACCAGAGGCCGGGGATTGGAACGATTACCACCAAGCTCATGGGCTGAGCAAGACACAAGAGGCCATCATGAGCGCCAGCACCAGACTGGCGACCAGCCAAAGCCAAAACGCCAGCCAGAAGGGAGAGGAATCCAGGAAGATCGAGGTGAATCAGCTCCAACGGGAGCATGAGCCACCAGCCACCATGATCGATAAAATGAGTGCTAGTCAGCGGGCTGCACTACTGGTCGAACGATTGGGGCAAGTTGCTATCAGCCTTGAGGCCGAGCGTGTCTATCGCTATGACGGTAGCCTATGGGCACCATGGACAGATACCGAACTGCGCCGCGAAATGGCCGCCATCTTTACCGAGTATGGAGTTCCGTTCAGTGACAAAGGTATTGCCGCCACAGTTTCCACGATGAAGCTGATGATCCCAACCATGGGCCAGCCAACCAAAGAGCTGATCGGCTTTGCTAATGGGGTTTATGACATGGCAACTCGCCAGTTTCGGCCACATTCGCCCAGCGATGGGCTGCTCACGCACAACGGAATCAACTATGCTCCGCCACTCGTTGATGAATGTCTCGAGCGGGATGCCCCCAACTTCACTAGGTGGTTATGTCACGCTGTCGATAACAACGCCGCCAAGATGGCTCGCATCAATGCCGCCCTATATATGGTGTTGGCAAACCGTTATGACTGGCAGCTATTCCTTGAGGTTACCGGTGAGGGGGGCAGCGGCAAGAGCATCTTTGCCAATGTGGCAATCCTGTTAGCTGGTGGAAAATGGAACACTGGCTCCGGCAACATGGCCTCACTGGACCATGCAAAAAGTCGCTACCAGTTTGTCGATAAACGGCTGATTGTTCTGCCTGACCAGCCCAAATACATTGGTGATGGCAGTGGTATCAAGGCGATTACCGGGGGGGATTTGGTCGAGATCGATGGGAAGTATGAGAAACAATTTGCCACTGTCATCCAGGCTGTTGTGCTGGCCACCAATAACGAACCTATGGTCATCACTGAACGCAATGGAGGCATATCCCGACGCCGGGTGATCTTTACCTTTGACCGGGTTGTGGCCGAAGCGGATAAAGATCCGTTGCTTGGCGACAAGATTGCCGCCGAGTTGCCGGTGGTGATCCGCCATCTATTAGCCCAGTTCGCCGAACCTGAGCATGCCCGTCACTTATTGCTGGAACAGCGTAACTCCGATGATGCCTTGACCATCAAACGAGCCACCGACCCCGTGATCGACCTTTGCGGGATGGTGCTCTTTCTGGATGAACCCAAGGGATTGATGATGGGGGGTAATCCGGAGATCAAGCGGGAACCCCGGCGCTATCTCTATCATACCTACCTTGCCTTCATGGAGTACCACGGCCTGGGGCGCCCGCTATCAGTTCAAAAGTTTAGCCGCGCGCTCAAGGCAGCAGCCAAAGAGTATGGCCGCCAATACTGCAGTCGGGTGATCAAGGGCAAATCGCAAACCAACATTATGTTGACCGAGGTAGCGGAGATGTTCTTACCCCAAGCTGTCAATGTCGATCAGTAATGACGACCCATTGATGACAGAATGATGAGCTTGGCCGCTGTACCTGAGGATGCGTGGGACTTTCATCTACAAACCCTACCCTCCCTACCTAGCACAGTTGAAAGCCTTGTCGGGCAAGGGATGCCAAGAGGTAGGGTGAGTATTCCCTAACCCTACCCAAACCCTACTGGTCATCTTTATCCCTACCGTCATGGCTGATGTGGCTTGGTTGCAAACCTACTCTGTTCTGATTAACCAAACGGATGGGATCTTGCTGCCGGGGGAGGGTATGGGTAGGGAATGAATGTTAAACCCTACACGTCTCAAGCCAGTCTTGGTAAGGCCTGCAACGGAGGTAGGCTAGGTAGGCGCAAAAAGCGGTAAAACAATTCAGGGGGATTAGCGGGCCACGCCAATGATGATCCACCAAGCCCAACGTGAAGCAGAAGCGAATGATCGACGAAGTTCTGAAAATGTATGCCAAAGAGATAGCGAAAGAGGAAAAGCAGCGGCTAAAGGAGCAAAAACGAGCAGAGCGCCAGCGCAAGCAGCTAGAACGATTGTGCAAGCCAGCACCGGGAGTCGAAGACATCTTTCGGTATCGTAATGCCTGGGCTCGGAATGTCGGGCAGTCTAACCGTCGATTGATGGAACGAGCAGAACGAGACCATGCCATAGCCAAGCTGGGGCCGATCAATCACTTGGCTGCTCTTGTCGTTGCAATGGAGTGGCATCCGCACCATGCCTATATTCTGGTCGTCGCAACAGACCCCGGCGTGACCTGTGAGGAGCTGACGGACTTCTACAACCTGAGTCATTCAAATCACAGGATGGTGTTCCGTCGCTTGAACGCAGTGTTGAAGCAGTTGGGTTGGCGTTTTGCCTCATACCCTAGGGGCGCACCAAATGAACCATGGGGTTGGGAGTTGGAGAAAATCCCGGGGTCATCACCCCCTAAGTGATCACTTTTTGTGTTACAGGCGATCATTATTGCCCTGTGTGGGTATCGGGTTGGCATAACCCAATAAGAATGCGGGCTACAGCCCTGCTTACATTCCCAAATGTGGTAAAACGATCGCTTTTGACTGTACGGCTCTAGTGCAAAAACAGGATCGCTTACTCTCGGCAAATATCGTAGTAACTCACAGTAAAATAAGGGTTTTTATTAAAAGCGATCGTTTTGCATAACGATCCTTTTGCTCTACTATCGGCGATCCCTTTTCTGGCTAGCTAGGATCGTTTTTTGTGGTCACCAGTCCCCTGATTCACCGCAAGCCCAGCCCTGGCAAGGGATTGCTGGTAGGGGCTAGCGCACACGCCTCTTCGACCGCCCCCGAAAAATGAAAAACCCTTTGTCCTGTTACGAGTGATCATTTGCAGAGTGCCCTTGAACTTCGCTGTATCGAAAAGTGGTAGTGGATGGCCTCCGGGTTGTTATCGGGCCGCGTTTAGGTAAATCGAGCTAACTGAGGAGGTGGTGATGATCTGAGCCCCGCAATCGCCTGCGAATTACTAGCGGTCTGTGAAGTGGTTGCAAAAGGGGGCCATTAAAGTCACATTTTTCCTTGGCCTACTCTGAAAGGTGCGCGGCCGCCACGGGGCTGCAAGAAGAGTGAGGTGATGCGGTCTACCTGCGATGGAAAAGCGAGGGTGAAGGTTCGCGCTAAGCATAGTTTGGGGGGGCTCGTAAGCCCCGCCCCGCTACACGCTGTTTAAAGTTTACTCGTCAGGTGCCATCCCTCGCCATGGGGACATTCATACACTCGAAGTAATATCCCCTGTTCTCGTTCCAGAATGAGTGCACGTCGCACCGCTGCACTTTCTGAGGCATACGCCTGCTTCAAACAGTCACAGCAGTGATGCCCTGGCGTGTGCCGATCTGCCGGACATAAGTGCCAGGAGCAGCAGCGGCCGCAATGGTAGGGCATCATGCGGTTGCCATATGATACTAGAGCATATCGCGCGCCTTCTTCGGCACATTGCTGGTTTGGGTAGGCGCGACGAGGTTTTCCTTTGGCGCTGAGACAGATTGCGTTTTTGAACATCGCTTCAGCCCTCGATGTCCATGACTACTCGAAAAGAGACCTTGATATTTTTGTAGGCCCCCCAGGACGTTGATCCTATGTTGCCCTCCCAAAAACGGCCGCTAATGTGGCCCTTTTCTTGGCACCATTCGTAGGCGTCCCACGCATCAATGAACTCGAGACCCTGATGTTCTGTCCATGGAATCTGCTCTTCCCATGCCGCATGTGGAGGAAAGTCCTTGATCCAGAGTTTGCGAACTCCACCGTTGATGGCTTTAGAGTTGCTGACATCAATTCCGCTGGGATGTGGGAATTCAGCGACGTCAGGATTGGGCTCCAGAAACCTTGGCTCAGACCACTTGACGGCCGAAGGCACATCTTGGCGGATAGCCTGTTCGCTTGCTTCTACCAGTGGACGAGGTGGCCAGTTTTCCCACGGAAAATCACCAAACGCCATCGACTCGTAGTGCTTGGAGTAAGCCGGTCGAATAGCGCGAAGCTCTTTCTGGGTGAGTAGCCTGAGGTTGACACCAAGTTGCCGCTCACGCCATGCGCAATAGGCTTGAGCATCAACCCACGATGCGCCGACAGGAGCATCATCAGAGGCGCCTTCATTGGCGCGATCCCAAGGCTCGCGACGTTCGCCCTGTCGTTCATGGAAGCCTGTTTCCTCCAGCATCTGCCGGAATGAAGCGAGGTCTATCAGATCGCTGATAGCCAGCTTACGGCCTCCAATCTCGACGAGATGGAAGCCGTTTGGTAGCGGCCCTGCCCATTTTGCTCGCTCTGGTGATGGCCAAATGCCTTGCTCTGTCAGCCATGTGCGGCGCACATCGACGGACGTTGTGAGTTGCCGCTCCATCATGCTTCCGCCTCGGTCGTAGAAGGCTTGTTCCGCTTTGTGGGCTTCGTCTTCGTCCCAGAACTCTTGGCGGAAATGCATGGCTCGACGCAAGTCGCTTTCACTCATCAACTTTGATGGCAAATCTGCAATCGCCAATTTGTACGAATCGGCCAAATTGTCCGGCTTGGGCGGTTCATGTTCCCTGTAATCACGCCACAACAGGTCCCAGCAACCGTCATGAGCGCGTAGAACGGTGAGTCGGTTGTTGTAAGGAAGTACGTCAACCCATCCTTCGGGCTGAACGTCAAAAACGGCGCGGAACGCACGGACGGCGGCAAAAGTCTTTGCATGTTGTGCCGTCCGGTCCTCGGGGCCGTACTTTAGTTCCCAGTAGTGTTTGTCGACTATGGTGCTAAGCGGGCCATCAACCAACTTGTTATCCAGAAAGCCCCACTGCTCCTTCAGGTCGTGCCGTCGTGCAAACAGGTCTTTGCCAAGCTGGGCTGCCACTTCCGGCAACGCATTGATGGACTTGATTGCAGCGGCTGGGACTTGATGGCCATTCCCGTTATCCCAAGCGGACCAGTCCACGCCGTATCCAAGAAATACCCGACGAGGCGGCTGCTCTTGGGGGCCGAAGAAGATGCGGTCAGCCAACTCACGAGGGGTGGGGCCGCCATGTTCTGAAAAATAAAGATCTATGCAGCCGCCATGATCTACCGGAAAGGTGCCAACCTGCTTGGTACAACGGTGCTTTTTGAGGAAGGCTTGAAACTCGGGCCAGCCTTTATTTTGATAAGTCCCGAAGTCTCCGGCGAAGCCCAAGCGATCGACAATAGCGTTGAGCGTCTGTCTATGTTTCAAGGGGTCAGCATCGGGATGAAGCACGCGTGATTTAGCGCCTTCTTTAATGTCCGCTGGTGATATTCCGCGCAGAGGAATGGCGTGGTAGTCGCGCAAAAGGAGGTAGCCGAGGCGACGCCCAGCAAAGTTGAGGTTATCAGACACTATATTCTCCTAACAAAATCATCCCCCACCCCAAGGCCGCCAGTATGGGATCGTGATTAAGTTGAGTTGTTAGTGTGTTGATAACTTGTCGTTCTGATTTTCGAAACGAGGAGAACTTGCTTTCGGCGTTGGCGGCGCCGACGACCCGGCAGGGCGTCTCCGAGCCCTTGAGATGAAGGTTAAACTAATCGACCAACGAGAGTCAACGAGGCAAAGTTTATCTGGGCTCGACCTCTCCACTCTCATTGGCAAAGCCATGCTGACCATGTTGGCCGCTGTTGCAGAATTGGAACGTTCAAACATCAAGCTCCGGCAGATGGCAGGGATCGCCAAGGCGAAGGCAGAAGGTAAGGCGCTGGGGCGCGAGAAGACAATTAACGATGCTGCCGTTGCCATCTGGCGCAAAGAGAATTGAGCTAGCATCAAGCTGACGGCTGAACACTTCGGGATCTCGCCCGCCAGTGTGAAACGAGCATGTCGGTCTGCGTAATTAGCCATCTGCGCAGGTGTTTATTCCTTTGATAACGCTTCAGGTATGTTCCTGTTCAAGTTTTGGACTCATAACTCTCCCATATATCCCCGTATTCATGAGAACATCAGCACCAGTCCTCTTTCAAACCGGAGTGCGCTGTGTCGCCCATCAACAAAGCAACCCTCACCGAAGCCGACATCATCTCGAAATACCTGCTGCCTGCTATCAAGGCTGCGGGGTGGGATGACCTGACTCAGGTTCGCCAAGAGGTGAAGCTGCGGGATGGCAAGGTGGTGGTGCGCGGCCAGATGGCTGCACGCAAGAAGGTCAAATCGGCCGATATCGTGCTCTATCACAAGATGGGCTTGCCACTGGCGGTGATCGAGGCCAAAGCCAACAAGCATGAGATTGGCAAGGGGATGCAACAGGGGCTCGATTATGCCCGTCTGCTGGATGTGCCGTTCACGTTTGCCAGCAATGGCGATGGCTTTGTATTTCATGACAAGACCAATCCGGCCAAGCTGGAATCCGAGATCGCGCTGGAGGATTTCCCCAGCCCGGGCCAGCTTTGGGACAAACTCTGCACCTGGAAGGGCTACACCCAGGCTCAGCTGCCTGTCATCAGCCAGGACTATTACTCTGATGGCAGCGGCAAATCTCCCCGCTACTACCAACTGCAGGCCATCAACAAGACCGTAGAAGCAATATCGAAAGGTGAGGATCGGGTATTGCTGGTTATGGCCACCGGTACCGGCAAGACCTACACCGCATTTCAGATCATCTGGCGTTTGTGGAAGGCGGGCGCCAAGAAGCGAATCCTGTTTCTGGCCGATCGCAACATTCTGGTAGATCAAACCAAGATCAATGATTTTCAGCCCTTTGGCTCGGCCATGACCAAGGTCACCGGGCGCACGATCGACCCCGCCTATGAGATCCACCTTGCCCTCTATCAGGCGCTCACCGGGCCGGAAGAGTCGCAGAAAGCCTTCAAGCAGGTCTCCCCCGACTTCTTCGACCTGATCGTGGTGGATGAGTGCCATCGGGGCAGCGCCGCCGAAGACAGCGCCTGGCGCGAGATCCTCGAATACTTCTCATCGGCCACCCAGATTGGTCTCACCGCCACGCCCAAGGAGACCGAAACCGTCTCCAGCACCGATTACTTCGGTGACCCTGTTTATACCTACTCCCTCAAAGAGGGGATCGAAGATGGTTTTCTTGCCCCCTACAAGGTGGTGCGGGTCGATATCGATGTCGATCTGCAGGGGTGGCGTCCCACCAAAGGGCAGATGGACAAACAGGGCAACCTGATTGAAGACCGTATCTATAACCAGAAGGATTTTGACCGCACTCTGGTGATCGACGAGCGTACCCAGCTGGTGGCCGAGACCATCACCAACTACCTCAAGAAAACCGACCCGATGGCCAAGACCATCGTGTTCTGCAACGACATCGATCATGCCGACCGGATGCGACGGGCGCTGGTCAACCTCAACCCGGAACAGATGGCCAAGGATGAGCGCTATGTGATGAAAATCACTGGCGATGATGACCTTGGCAAAGCCCAGCTCGACAACTTCATCAACCCGAAAAAGCCCTATCCGGTCATCGCTACTACCTCCGAGCTGATGACCACCGGCGTCGATGCCAAAACCTGCAAGCTGGTGGTGCTGGACCAAAACATCCAGTCCATGACCAAGTTCAAGCAGATCATCGGCCGTGGTACCCGTATCGACGACAAGTACGGCAAGCTCTGGTTTACCATTCTCGATTTCAAGAAGGCTACCGAGCTGTTTGCCGATCCCCGTTTCGACGGCGAACCGGAGCGCGTCATGGTGGTCAAACCGGCAGACATCAACAATCCGGATGAAGGCCTGGGCGATATCATCGATAGCGCCGATCCACTGCCTGCCGATGAACCCGGCGACCATGGCGATCCGTTTGCCCCCGGAGTCGATGAACAACCCGGCAGCTACACGATCGGTAGTGATGGTGGCCAGAGTGGCGCAGGGGGCCAGGGCACAGGCCCGCTGGGTGGCCCCGAGCCCGGAGTCAGCAAGTATTATGTCAACGGCGTGGCGGTCAGCGTCATCGCCGAGCGGGTGCAGTATTACGATGCCGATGGCAAGTTGGTGACCGAATCCTTCAAGGACTACACCAAGAAGACCCTGCTCAAAGAGTTTGCCACCCTCGATGCGTTCACCAAACGTTGGCAAGCCGCCGAACGCAAGCAAGCCATCATGGATGAATTGGCTCAGGCGGGCGTGCTGTGGGAGGTGTTGGAGCAGGAAGTGGGTAAGGAGCTCGACCCGTTCGACCTTATCTGCCACGTGGTATACGATCAGCCGCCACTGACCCGCCGTGAGCGGGCCAACAACGTCAAAAAGCGCAATTACTTCACCAAGTACAACGACACCGCCCAGCAGGTGCTTACCAGCCTGCTCGACAAGTATGCCGATCAGGGGGTGACCGAGATTGAGACCAAGGATGCGCTAAAAGTCGCCCCCTTTACCGAGCTGGGTCGCCCGCTGGAGTTGGCCAAGAAGGGTTTTGGTGGCCCCAAACAGTTCGAGCAGGCCATCACCGAACTGGAACAAGAAATTTACCGTGAGCAGCAGAGCGCCTGACGACCTGACTGCTTCTGAACTACCATGCGGCCATTCCAATGATGGCCGCTTGTTTTATCGATACTCCTGACGCATTCGCCCCTGTATTCGTCACCATTTGTGTAAAAAGCAGAGAATTCCATGTCATCCATCAGCTCAGTCATCAAATCCATTCAGGACATCATGCGCAAGGACGCCGGTATCGACGGCGATGCCCAGCGCCTCGGCCAGCTCTCCTGGCTGCTGTTTTTGAAAGTGTTCGACGCCCAGGAAGAGGAGCTGGAGTTTGAGCAGGATAACTACCGCTGCCCCATCCCCGAGCGTTTCCTGTGGCGCAACTGGGCGGCCGATAGCGAAGGGCTGACCGGCGATGCCCTGCTCGATTTCGTCAACAACGATCTGTTCGACAGCCTGAAAAACCAGCCTGCCAATATCAGTCTCAACCCCCGTGGCTATGTGGTGAAAGAGGCGTTCAGCGATGCTTTCAACTACATGAAGAACGGCACCCTGCTTAAGCAGGTGATCAACAAGCTCAACGAGATCGACTTCACCGACAGCAGCGAACGCCACCTGTTCGGCGACATCTACGAGCAGATCCTGCGTGACCTGCAAAGTGCCGGTAACGCGGGCGAGTTCTACACCCCACGCGCCGTAACCCGCTTTATGGTGAACCGCATCGACCCCAAACTCGGCGAGCGGATCATGGACCCGGCCTGCGGCACCGGCGGCTTTCTCGCCTGCGCCTTCGATCATGTCAAAGAGCACTATGTCGAGACCGCTGCCGACCATCAGACCCTGCAGCAGCAGATCCTGGGGGTCGAGAAGAAGCAACTGCCGCACCTCCTTTGCACTACCAATATGCTGCTGCACGGCATCGAGGTGCCGGTGCAGATCCGCCACGGCAACACTCTCGATACGCCGCTGTCGAGCTGGGATAGCGATATCGATGTGATCCTCACCAACCCGCCCTTTGGTGGTACCGAAGAGGATGGCATCGAGCAGAACTTCCCGGCCGATCTGCGCACCCGCGAAACTGCCGACCTGTTCCTGCAGCTCATCATCGAAGTTCTGAAAAAGGGCGGCCGCGCCGCCGTGGTGCTGCCTGATGGCACCCTGTTTGGCGAAGGGGTCAAAACCAAGATCAAGCAACTGCTCACTGCTGAGTGCAACCTGCACACCATAGTGCGGCTGCCCAACGGGGTGTTTGCCCCCTATACCGGCATCAAGACCAATATCCTCTTCTTCACAAAGGGCCAGCCCACCAAGGATGTCTGGTTCTACGAGCACCCCTATCCGGTTGGGGTGAAGAGCTACAGCAAGACCAAGCCGATGAAGTTCGAGGAGTTTGAAGCTGAAATCGCCTGGTGGGGGGATGAGGCTGACGGCTTTGCTGCCCGGGTTGAGAACGAACAAGCCTGGAAGGTCAGTATCGACACCATTATCGAGCGTAACTTTAACCTCGATATTAAAAACCCCCATGTCGGTGAGCAGATAAGCCATGACCCCGACGAGCTGCTGGCGCGCTATGCCACAGAGCAGGCTGAAATCCAGACCCTGCGTGACCAGCTAAAAGCCATTCTGAGCGACGCCCTGTGCAAAGGTGCGGCCAAGCAAGGGGAGCAGGCATAATGGCGATAGAGAATCTGATTACCGACCACCTGGATCTCTGGACTGCGGCGGTGCGCCCGAAAAGCAGTGCCGGACGCGGTAGCAACAGCAAGCTGGAACTCACCGGCATCAAAAAGCTGCGTGAGCTGATTTTGGAGCTGGCCGTGCGCGGCAAACTGGTGCCACAAGACCCCAGTCATGAACCGGCCTCCGTGCTGTTGGAACGGATTACCGCCGAAAAAGCGCAGTTGGTGAAAGAGGGCAAAATTAAAATGCCCAAAGCCTTGCCTGAAATTGGTGAGGAAGAGAAGCAATTTGAATTACCAAAAGGATGGGCATGGTGCAGGCTGAATGATATTATTAATATATCATCTGGTGATGGACTCACATCGAAACAGATGGCTGTTGATGGTGATATTCCTGTTTTTGGTGGGAATGGAATTACAGGTTATCACGATAAATATAATGTCAGTCAACCTACTTTGGTTATTGGAAGAGTGGGTTTTTACTGTGGGTCAGTTCATATAACACCCCAAAAGGCATGGGTTACAGACAATGCATTTGTAACCAATTTTTCATATCTCAATATAGATATTAACTTTTTGTTTTTGTTGTTAAAAGCAACAGACCTTAATGAAAATGATAATGCAACTGCACAACCTGTAATTTCTGGAAGAAAGCTATACCCAATAGTTGTTTGTTTACCCCCATTATCAGAACAACATAGTATCGTTACAAAAGTCGATGAACTGATGGCCCTCTGTGACCAGCTGGAGCAGTGCAGCGAGTCGCAGCTGGCGGCCCATCAGACGCTGGTGGAGACCCTGCTCGCTACGCTGACAGATTCAGGCGATGCCGACGAGCTGGCGCAAAATTGGGCGCGGTTAAGCACTCACTTCGATACCCTCTTTACCACCGAGGCCAGTATCGACGCTTTGAAACAGACGATCCTGCAACTGGCAGTGATGGGCAAGCTGGTGCCGCAAGACCCGAGCGATGAACCCGCCGCAGTCTTGCTGGAGCGTATCGCCGCCGAAAAAGCCCAGCTGGTCAAAGAGAAGAAAATTAAAAAAGAGAAACCGCTGCCTGCGATCAGCGAAGACGAAAAGCCGTTTGAGCTACCACAGGGGTGGGCGTGGGCTCGAGGCGAAGATATTGCAGATTTTGTTGATCCACAACCTAGTCATCGCACTCCACCAGAAGTAGAAGACGGTGTTCCATACATTGGTTATACGGATATTGATCATGAGCGCGGCATTAACTTTGATAACGCTAGAAAAGTATCTGAAGTTATATTGCAAGAACATAAAGAACGTTATCAAATTAAAGATGGCGATTTTGTATTTGGAAAAATTGGAACGTTAGGTAAGCCATTTTTCTTGCAAGCACCGTTTAACTATTGCTTGTCCGCAAATCTTATTTTAATTCAGCCAAGAATAGGTTGTACTCATCCTGTTTATTTAGCTACTTACCTAAATAGTCCAACTTTATACCAAACCTTGGACATACAAAAAACCAATAGCACTCATGCTGTATTCGGGATCAAGAAAGCAAGGTTGCTAGTGGTTCCTTTTCCTCCCATCTCAGAGCAACATAGAATAGTTACTAAGGTTGATGAATTAATGACCCTCTGCGATCAACTGAAATCCCGCCTACAAACCAGCCAGCAGACCCAGCTTGCCTTGGCCGAGTCGCTAGTGGAAGGAGCCCTTGCCTGATGCCCTATGCTCGCCCTTGGCTTAGCTATCAACAGCAACTGGATCAGCTGATTGGGCGCGGCATCACGGTCACCGACCGGGATGCCGCACTGAGCTATCTGGAGCGGATTGGCTATTACCGTTTAAGCGGCTACTGGTACCCATTTCGCCGCTTTGAACCCGCGGCTGAGGGTGAAAGCAAACGGGAGACCCGGGCGACGGACCAGTTTTGCCCCGACACCCATCTGCTGGATGCGGTGGAGCTATATCTGTTCGACAAGAAGCTGCGCCTGCTGGTAGTGGATGCGCTGGAGCGGATCGAGGTGGCGTTGCGGGTCGATCTTGCCTATCTCCTTGGCAAGCGAAATACCTTTGCTCACCTCGATCGCAGCTACTTCCACCCCAGCTTTATCCGGCAGCCTGCATTCAGGGGGAGTCACCAGACCCGCTTTGAGGCGTGGATGGAGAAATACCGGGGGCTGGTAAAGCGCTCCAAAGAGGATTTTGTGCGCCACTACCATCAGCGCCATGGTGAGGAGCTGCCGATCTGGGTGGCGGTGGAAGTCTTTGATTTTGGCGCCATTTCGCAGCTGATCGGCATGATGAAGGTGTCGGATCAGCAGCATATCGCCAGCAAATACGGTTTGGACTGGCAGGTGTTTGCCAGCTGGATCTACGGTCTCAGTTACCTGCGCAATATCTGCGCCCATCATAGCCGCCTTTGGAACCGCAACGTGACGACGCAGGTGAAGTTGCCCAAGCCCAGAGAGGTAGCGTGGTGCGATTTCCTGGCAAGAGACGATGAACGGCTTGCCAAGCCATTCGTGTTGCTGGCCATCACACGCCATCTACTCAAGGTGATTTGCCCTAATACCCAGTGGCATCTGCGTCTGCGGGATCATCTGCTGACGTTCCCCACACAAAAGTCGGTGCGCAAGCTGGGGTTGGCAAACATGGGGTACATAGAGAACTGGCAGGAGTGGTGGTAAATCCACCAAATAAGAACCCCAGCGTAAGTTGCAAAGCAACCAAGAGGCCGGGGTCGTGTTGCGGAGAAGAATAGGGGGGAACCTCCATTCAGTCAAACTTTTTTACCCCATTTTGTGACGGATAGAGTGGTAGTCGAGTGGGTATTAAAGCAGGATCTCAAAGGCTCTTCAGCTACGTGAGAGCCGGCTTGAAATATCAATATTACAAGGAGTTGCGATGCTACATGCAATCCTGCATGGCAAGGCTGGGCGTATCGAGCGGGAAGGGGAATCCCTGCGCTGGCGCGACCTGTTTAAAGGCAGTGAAGATCTGCTAACTGCCACTTTCTTTGGCCGTTTGCCCCACCTCTCGGACGGTACTCTGGGGGCCGTGCTGCACTTTCTACTCGGTGACAATCCGCTAGACCCGGCCACCTTTCAACGGCTGGAGCTGTGGCCAAAACTGGCATCGCTGCAGGATCGCCGTTATGTCGAGCCCGATGTGCTGCTCCACTTTGACGACGCACTGGTGGTTATCGAGGTGAAGCCCCCGTTCGGTGGTGACCAGTATCGGGAGCAGTGGCTGGCACAGGTCAATGCTGTGGTCAGCGAAGCCGAGTTTGATGACTATGAAGACCGGCTCTATTACGTTGCGCTTGGTAATATCCCTGTCGCCCCGCTGATTCGCCCAGAGCTGCCCGAACGCTTTGTCCAGATGACCTTGCGTGAATGGGAGCCACTGCGCTGCTATCTGCAAACTGCCTCCGAGTTTGAATCCTGCCGTCAGGATCGCGCCATTCGCGATGAGTGGCTGCAGGCGTTTGAGCTGTTTGGCATGGCCCCGGTGGTGCCTGAATGGGCGCCGTTGTTTGCCTACGCAGGGCAGCTGGACCTGGATTGCGGGGTAATGTCTGAGCGGGAAACTCCCCCACCGGCTGAACCTACTGGTTGGGCTGCTCTGCTCGACTATGCCGGGACATTGCACCTCTCTCGCCCCGATTTCTCTTTTTTGAATCACTGACTTTGGCTAAGGATGCCGTCATGCAACACGATCTTGAACAGACCACCCAGCTGGTGACCCAACTGCAACAAGCCCACCGACTCGCAGCCGGTTTCTACCAGCGTATCCTCCCGCTATTCGATCAGATCGCCAGTCAGGCGCTGGACGCCGAGTTCTGGTATTGGGAGCCCAGCGAAAATAGCCGCCCCTGCCGCTCAGGAACCCGCCCATCCAGCAGCTGGGCATGGGACTATCTGCCACTGTTTGCATCGAGTCATGCCTACCGGGACCGGAATGGCGATACGGCTCTGAAAGGTGATAAGACGCTGATTTTTCGCCTCTATATCGATGATGATTTCCGTCAAAACTCAACCTTGCGTGCAAGTACGAAGGGCCAGCCCGATCCTTTGCAATTGTCTGGTAACGCAGTGGTTGAAGTGAATCTGTACCGTTGCCTGCAGGATAGTAATAACCACTTCTGGGATCTGCTCAAGCAGGTTAGCTGGCCTGCTCATCAACCTGACTGGCAGCAAAGTGACAAATGTCATCAGCTTGAGATCTGCTCCAATCATCTGCCGCTCGCCCAGCTGCTTGCCGACCCTGATAGCGTGGCCCGTTGGATCGAAGAGATGAGTCATCGTTGAGCCTGTGGTTGGCAGGTAACAGTGCCATGAGCCAAGGGCATGTAATGACCTGATATTTAAATGGCCATCACGGTGGGCTTTGAGAGCAGATGTAATGACACAGACTAAATTCGAGTTACCCAACAAAATCCATGATATCGGTTCGTTAGTGGTTCAGATCAAGGAATGGAGCTCTAAACCCTCGGTTGAAGATCTCTGGATGGCCTATCTTCTCGCTCGCGTTCCTGCAGAACGAACGAATGATGAAATTCAGGCTCTCCAGTCATGGTTCTATCAAGAGGTTGAGGAGCAGGGGGTTGAGCTCTTACTAATTGAGTAAGAAATGGGTTCAGCCTCCGAGGAGATTGAACCCATTTTATGTCCAGTGGAACCCGCCTGAGGCGGGTTTTTTATGCGTGCAGTTCTTCATGAACAATGTCATCACGGGGGTGAGATTACCTATTCTCCATGATCAACATGGTCAATTACTTGAGCATTGAGGGGTAACTCGCGTCCTTCCTTGAGATACGCACAGAGTTGCAGCTTGATGGGGAAATTTCTGAGGGCGCCTGAAAGAGAACTGGTGAGAACTCGCTAATGCGATATGCCCGACTGAATGGTGTAAATGATCTAAAGGAGGTACTGCATGCTTGAACTACTCAAAATCCTCGCTACCAACACCCTCACTACGAATCTTGGCTTCATGGGGGCTGTATTGGCATTAGGTTTCTTGCTGTGGGTCGCGACTTGGTAATGAGTGGGGCCGCGGGCCCCACTTGCCCACTATCGAGATGGTTTATCCATTCCCTGGCAGGCTTACTTTTTTGTGGATTTGCTTGGCTTTAACGACGGGGTATTCCCCGGAGTGTCTTTATTATCACGACGACGTTGATCTGGTTTCCCTGTCGATTGAGCGATTGGTTTCGGACCAGGTTTAAGACCCATAACAGTTCTCCTTTAACTGTTCAGAGGACGACCCTCTAAGATGGAGATGTGGGCTGTAATCAGAATTATCAAGAGTGATTGTAGGATTAATGTGCGTAGGGGGGGATGCGCTAAGTTGAAGTTCCATTTTGCTACCTTTGGTAACTGGATGGTTGTAAAGCTATGCTCCGATCACGGCATACCAGATGAAAAAAATACTAAGTAGCTCAATAGGTGTAAGCGATTGGGTTTAGAGATGTTGTCCCGTTGTCCGGTGAGTATAAGCTCATAGCGTGGCATCAGCTTAAGCTTGGATACCCCTGTAGAATGTTCATAACCTATTGGTTAACCTCGTGTATTGCTTTGCAGGAGGTGATGATAATTCTGTCATGGACTACTGCGAGTCCTCAAACTGAATGATAGAATGCTCTACATTTGTATCCCTCGCTGATAGGCCGCAGACGAATGCCGACAATAATGAAAACTATTTATATTCTTGATGATGGCTCAGGCGATGTTCTTGGTGAAGAGTCTTCATCAGGTATAAGTGAGGTCTTATTCCCTGACGCAAATTTCTGTGATCACGTCATGACTATCACTAAGAAATTTGAGGGGCGGCAGGTGTATAGGTGGGAAGTTACCGGTGTTATGCATACAGCTCCCACTGATACCATTGTTATGCTCTCTCCAAGGGCACAAACATTGAATGAAGAGTATCTTTTGAAAACGATACTGTGCCGCCAGCGACCCCAGATTTTGTCCGTATTGGTCAGAAAAGGGACTCTTGTAGAAGTTGAGTTTGGCTATATCCATTCAGTAAAGAAAGCGAGTGGGGTGTGTAAATCTAACAAGCGCTATCCAGACCAGGGCAAGAAGGGAGAAATGCACAAGCGGAGGCTCGCTATTGTTGTTGGCGCTGATCATAACCGTGTACAGATAGTTCCTATTACCTCTCGGTCTCCTTCGGAGGGTGACAACTCCTCATTTGAAGTGAGTGCAGCATCACTTCAGCGTCTGGTTGATTACAACAGGCCTGATAAGCACAGTTATGCTCTTTGTGGAATGATTCAGACGATCTCTCCTGCAAGAGTCCTTCCTCCGAAGCGCCTTGACCGAGCACAGAAACACGTGAAGAGGAACATTAGCTATCCAGATAAGTTAGTAATCGAAGACATGAAGAAACTAGAGGTTGCACTCTCGTCTTCTATTGGTATCGGTGATTATGGCCAAGTAAAGAGTGAACGTAATGCTCTCAGATTAGAGAAGCAAGCAGCCGTCGCCAGGCAACAAGAGCAAGATAGGAAAAGGGCTGAGCTAGAACAACAGCTAGCGTCTCTGTTAGAAGAACAACAACAGCTCAAGATCTACAAATCACTCCTTTGGGACATGTATGGAGGAATTCATGCAAATCTTAGTGAGCAGGAATTGGCTCAGTTCATCGAGGGCGAAGTGGCTGCACACCAAGAACTTGCCGCTATCTGATGCGAAGTCACACTATCAATTTTCATAAAAAGCATTGACCAGTATGTCAAACGAGACTACATTAATGAGACACGGCAAGACATACGGGACGGCTCCCAGTCTTGCGACGCTTTAAGTAGCCCAGCCGTTTATGTAAATCAGATACCAAAAGCCTCCTTTATAGGGGGCTTTTTTACATTTTTAGTTTATGGGATTGGACTGACACCTCGGTGGTAGATCCATCCTATCCTCACGATGAAGCATGCTCTAAGCCCATCAAGGCAGCTTTAGCTAGAAGCAGTTAAGTTTGGGGGGAGCCAGTTTTGCTGGCTGCTGGCGTATGATTTCAGTGGGTAAAAATGTGCAAAGTGTGCAAACCCACCTCAACTTGAACCAACCTGAAATAACCCAACCCCACTTGATTCAATGGCTTACGAGTCGTACTATCCCTAGGAAACCGCAGTTTCTGGATTCAAAATCCGCCGGTGAATAACCGTGTCGGTTCGAGTCCGACCCCGGGCACCATCAAATTTATGACAAAAGGCCATCAGCAATGATGGCCTTTTGTTTTTTGGCGTTCCTGCGGATTGGTGCGTTACTGCTGAACAGGCCGTGCTTCCCGTTGCTGTCTGGTATCCCTTCTCTTTTCCCGCTCTCCGTTATTTCCTTTTCTTGATGTGGCCGCTGACGGCATCACTGCCAGCGGCCTGTTTCTATTGCGGTTTTCTTTCCATACCTTGCAGAGTCAGAGCATGGTTGCTGCGCTATCCCAGCAGGGCAAACAACAGGGTACCGAGGCTGCCTGCCAGCGTCAGGGCTATGATGGCTCTGGGTGTGCCGTGCAGCTTGGTCCACATAAACAGGCTGGTGAGGGCGAGCAGCAGCAGGGCCAGGGCGGCGATGTCGCCAAACAGCTGCCAGCCGAGGCCGGTGCCCATGCCACGGTGCAGCCGGTTGAGGCTGGCGGAAAAGTTGGCCAGTTGCAGGTCGGTACGTACCAGCAAGGTACCCTCAACATAGCTGGCGGCCACGCTCTGGCTGAGGGTAACGCCGCGCATCTCCCATTTGGCGGGCAGGGTGAGTGGGCCGTTCGGGGTGGGTAGGATCTGGGCCGGGGTGATCATGGTTCGCCCGTCGGCAAAGGTCTCGGGATAGCGCTGTTGCAGCAGGCTTTTCAGCTGCTCCGGGCTGGCGAGTGGCGCCTCCAGCACTATCTCTTCACTCGATTTGTCGGTGTGGGGGCCGGGGATGGGCAACACGGCGCGGTGTTGCAGCCAGAGGCCGGTGATGCCGTACATCAGCATCAGGGCGAGGGTAAAAAAACCGGCCCAGGCATGGAGGCGGCGTACCCATTTGTTGTTGTGAAGGGGAACTCTTCTGCGTTTCATCGTGGTTGCTTCATAAAAAACTGGCCAGCAAGGGCTGGCCAGTCGGGGTGGTTGTCACTGGGATCAGAAGCGGTAGGTACCGGTCAGACTCAGCTGACGGGGTGTGCCCGGCATGATCTGGGTGGCACTGGTGGCGCTGACAAAGTACTCGTGATCGGTCAGGTTCTCGGCGCTCAACTGGGCTTCCCACTGCTGCCAGCGATAACCGGCGCGCGCATCGAAGCGGGCGTAACCGGGCAGTGTGGTGGTGTTGGCGTTGTCGGCGAAGCGATCGCCCACCGCCGTCACGCCGGTTTCACCGAACCAGCCTTGCTCACCGCTCTGGTAGCCGAGATAGAGCTGGCCATTCTGACGGGAGACGTTCATCGGGCGCTTGCCTTGCAGATCCGCATCCGCCTTGACCTGCTCGGCGTCCTGAATGGCGAAGCCGCCACGCAGGTAGATCTCGTCGGTCAGCTCGGCGCGGGCGCTCAGCTCGACACCCTCGGTACGCTGCAGGCCGGTGAGGATCACCTTGGTGGGATCCAGCGGATCCTTGGTGCGCTTGTTGTACATCTCCAGTCGATAGAGGGAGAGGGTGGTCGCCAGCTTGCCATTCAGCCAGTCACTCTTCACACCTCCTTCATAGAGGCGGGTGTGCTGGGGTTCCAGCCCGTTATTCTTGTCGCCCGGGGTAATGCCGATCAGCTCGCCGCCCACCGGGGTGAAGGTCTTGCTGTAGGAGGTGTAGAAGGCGTGATCCTCGAGGGGATTCCACACCAGACCGAGGCGCGGGCTCAGGCTGTTGACCGAGACGCTCTCCTCCTTGTTGAGGTCGTAGCGGCGACTGGTGACGGTGAAGTCGTCACGGCGCAGCCCCCCCACCAGATGCCAGTCACCCAGGCTGAGCTGGTCCTGCAGATAGAGGCCATTGCCGCGCACCTTGTGTTTGGCATCGCTGGAGAGCTTCATGGCGCCATTGTAGGTGGGCAGCGAGCACGGATCGTAGAGATTGCCGGACGGGATGGCGGTGGCGTTTTGGTAGAGCTTGGGTGTGCGCTCCTGCCAGTTCTGCTCGAAGCCGACCAGCAGGCGATGTTCCACCGGGCCGGTCTGGAACAGACCTTCGGCCTCGGTGTTGCTGATCAGGTTCTTCGCTTTCAGATCCTGCTGCCAGCGGGAGCGGGTCACCTGATTCCCTTTGATGCTGGTGACATAGGTGTTGTCAAACTGGCTGTCGAGGGTGGAGTAACCGAGCTGCTGGCGCAACTGCCACTGATCGTTGATATCCCAGGAGAGGCGGGAGCGGGTGGATTGCGCCACGTCATCGATGAAGTCGCGGCTGGTATCGCTGTAGACATACTCCCGCGGCACATCGGCTGGACGACCATTGACCCCGGGAATGCCGCGATCCGGGGTGCGGTCATGTTCGTTGCGCTCGTACTGCACCAGCCAGTTGAGGTTGTCGCTGATCTCCCAGTTGGCGGAAGGGGCCAGCAGGGTGCGCTTGCTCTTCACGCCGTTGCGGAAGCTATCTTTGTCCTCTTGCGCCATGTTGAGGCGCAGTTGCACCTGCTCACTCGCCTCGCCATTGAGGTCGGCGGTCAGCCGCTGGCTGTCAAAGCTGCCGACCCGGGCGGTGACGCTGGACTCCTGTCCTTTCTGTGGCTTCTTGCTGACCCGGTTGACGATGCCCCCCGTGCTGCCGCGGCCGTAGAGCACGGCTGCCGGGCCCTTGAGCACTTCCACCCGCTCGATGTTGCCGAGATCCCGGGTGTACTGCATGTCGTCGCGGAATCCGTCGAGATAGAAGTCGTTGCTGGCGCTGAAGCCGCGGATATTGACCCCGTCGAAGCGGGTGTCACCGCTGGCGTTGACCCCGGGGATGCCGCTCAGGGCTTCACTCAGCGTCGGTTGGCCGAAGGCGGTCAGCTCGCTGACCTTGACGCTGTCGATGGTCTGGGGAACCAGCTTGGCTGGCGTATTGGTACGGGTAGCGGTGGCGACTTCCTGATGTTGGGAGCGTTTGCCAACCACAGTCATGGTTTCATCGGCGGCCTGGGCAGTGAAGCCGGTGCCCAGCAGTGCCAGCGAGACCAGCGTTCTGCGAAAGTGAGGGTGCTGCATATTCAATATTGACTCTTTGGATGTCGACCTGACGGCTCGAACATATTGATTTAATTATAATTAGCCTGACCCGCCGAAGAGGGATGCCAATGATATTGATTTTCATTTATCTGGCAAGGTGAAAATAGTGGTATCTGTGGCGGTGGTTTGTTGCGGTTGGGAGAGCGAGGCTGAAACGCAGATTCTCTGCAGCAAACAGCAAACAGAGAAAACGAAGTGAGAGCAAAAGGGCGAAGCGGAAGAGAAAGAGACGAAACGTGAAGAGCTATCCGGCCCGATAGGACGGGCCGGATCTCGGACTCAGTGGGTGCGCAGCAGTCGGCGGGTGAGGGGCAGGGCTGCCAGCAGGCGATAGACCAACAGAGACGCTCCCAGCAGCAGCGGCACCTTGGCAATCTCCCAAGGGATGGATGCGCCCTGTGGTCCAAACATGAAGAGCCAGACCACCAGCATCATGTGCAGGCAGTAGATCCCGAGCACCTTGGGTGCCTGGCGTTCCAGCCAGCTGCCTTTGCCCCACTGGGGGTTAGCCAGCAGCAGGCCAAACAGACCGAGGGCCCAGGGAAGGGAACCGAGCAGGAAGTCGTGGCGGGTAAGCGGCACCGCGGCGAAGTGCAGCAGCGCCCAGGCTTCACATCCATAGAGCGCCACGCCCCCCAGCAGCAGTTGCCAGCCGGTGCGGGCATCCGGCTGCCACTGACGCTGGCGCAGCAGGGCCCCCAGCGCGACAAACAGCAGGGAGAAGAAGGGGCCGTTACGGGTGAGCAGTGGCCACTCGGCGCCCAGCAGCGGTTTGGCATAGGAGCCCCCCAGCAGCGCCAGCAGGTAGAGGCCAAGACCCAGCCAGAGGGCGAGCGTTGGCTTGCCAAGCCGGTAGCACAGTGCCAGCAGGCTCACCGCCATGATCAGGGCTGGCAGGAACCAGAGATGGATCATGCCGCCCACCAACCAGCCGTTGAGGGGGTCGGCGAGCTGGAATTGCCACTGCCCGCGCAGGGAGGCCAGATAGCCCTGCTGCACGGCATCCAGCGGATTGAACGGCACCAGCAGGTAGACCAGGCTCCACCCCAGCCAGAGCAGCAGCAAGGGGCGACAGTAGCGCCAGGCCACGGTCAACGGCGCCTCGCGAGTCAGCCTCGGCTGCAGAAAGTAGCCGGCACAGAGGAAAAACAGCGGTACGGCAAAGCGGCACAGCTGGTTGATGGTGCCGCCCAGCCAGAGCCAGGATTCGCCTCCCCACAGGGCGGGGCTGAACGGATTGGCGAAGGGGGAGACGTGAATGGTCATCACGGCCAGAATGGCCAGCACCCGCCCGCACTCGATACTGGAAATACGCATGGTGGCTCGTTGTTACAGGGGTTGTGACGGCACGCTAAAACCCGCACCGTCAACTTGCAACCAATTGATTTTATTCGTGTGAGTCACGTTGTTGAGCGGTTACGTTTTGTAACGGGATGGCGGGAGGTGTTACCTGTAACGGGAGCTGGCTCCCGTTTTTTGGCGCAGCCACGCAAATAAAAAAGCGAGGTGGGCGCCTCGCTTCGACAGGGCGGATTCGGGCTTACTGGTGGGTCATCATGCTGCTCTGATTGGCTGCCAGGGTGGTTCTGCCCGAGCTCTCCAGCCAGGTTTTGATCCGCTTGGCATCGGCGACCCGATCGTTGGTGGTCTCGGCATTGAGCAGCACCATGATCACCGGTTCGTGATTGACCTTGGTGCCCAGCACCAGACAGCGGCCCGCTTCGCGGATATAGCCGGTCTTGGAGAGGGTGAACTCCCACTGCCCCTCGCGGATCAGCCGGTTGGAGTTGAGGTAGTGCAGCTGGCGCTTGTTGGTGCGCACATAGCTCTGCTGGTCGGTGGAGTACTGGCGGATCAACGGATAGGAGGCGGCAGCGGCGGCGAGCTTGGCCAGATCCTGCGCAGTGGAGACATTGCGCGGGTTGAGTCCGGTGCTGTCGGCGTAGCGGGTATTCCACATCCCCAGCATGCGGGCCTTGGCATTCATCGCCTCGACGAAGGCGCGCTGGCCACCGGGATAGTGGCGAGCCAGCGCCGAGGCGGCGCGGTTTTCAGAGGACATCAGGGCGATATGGAGCATCTCGGCGCGGCTGAGCTTGGAGCCGATGGCCAGGCGCGAGCCGGTCCCCTTGATACGGTCGATGTCGGCATTGGTCACGGTGAGCATTTCGTTGAGCCGCAGGTTGGCATCCAGCACCACCAGCGCCGTCATCAGCTTGGTGAGCGAAGCGATGGGCATCACCCGGTTGCCGTTGCGCTCGGAGATCACCTCGCCGGTTCTGTGGTTGGCCACCACAAAGGCGGCCGAGCTGAGGTTGGGCACATCCCGCCGCTCCAGAAAGCCGCTGCTGCTCTTGCTGCTGGCGGAAAAGGGGTTGGCATGGGCACTGTCCATAGTGGCCGGCAGCATGACTGCGCCAAGCAACAGGGGAAGGAGGGAACGCATCATCATGATCAGCTCTACCGGACGAAATACAGGGATATCTGGCTAAGTTATATGTCGTGAACTGGCGCTTCACAATCATTCTCACCTTGATATTGATAATTTGCGGCGTTAAAGGGGCTCTGGCAGCAAAACTCGGGTGAAAATGGCCTCTCTGGAGTCTATTTATGGGGCTGCCGACAGGACATCATGGTGAGGGTTTGCCGAGGGATGGGCATCGCTGAGTAAGAAAAATCGGGACCATAGCGGTCCCGATTGGCATGGTGAGTTGCTCACCGTTTAGTGGGCATCTTCCTGCTTGATCTTGAAGCGCATGGCGATCACCACGAACAGCAGCGGGCCAATGATGGTCCAGACGCCGGTGGAGATATCGCCGGAGATAAAGGGGGCCACCACGGTAAAGACGTTGCCGAAGGCGACCAGGATCAGGCTGATGATGGTGGCCAGCAGTACCGAGCCCGCACTCTTGAAGAAGATCAGATCCTTGCCCAGCGCCGGGTTGTTGCGATAGCGATACCAGGCGTAGATGAGGAACATGTAGGGCAGGGTCATGCCGACGTTGGTCATGGTGATGATCAGCTCGTAGAGGGCGGCGGCCCCTTCCGGGTTGATCAGGGTAAAGATGGACTTGGCGGCAATGAACAGGCAGACCACCCAGGCTTGCACCTTGAGCGCTTCAATCCGCACGCCATTCTCGTTCTCGCGCTGGAAACGCTCCGGCCAGAAGTAGCTCGGGGTGCCGGTGATGAACTGGCGCAGCGGCGCGTAGGAGAGGGCGATAAAGGCGCCGAGGTAGCTCAGGAACATGCCCAGCCCGGCAAAGCGCATGAACACCTGCCCCAGCCACTCGCCACCGAGATGGCGTCCCAGCTCCAGCATGATGATGAAGAGGGCGGAGAGAGAGGTGATCCCCTCGGCCGGGAAGTCGCTCCAGCGCATGATGGAGCCGACCGCCAGAAAACCGATGATGTAGCAGAGCACGATGAAGGCGCCGGAGAGGAAGATGCCGCGCTTGAGGTCACGCTCGGGATCTTCCAGTTCGTCTGCCACCCCGGCCATCGCCTCGACCCCGCCGTAGGCGAAGATGGCGAATACCATGAAGCCGAGGAAGGGGATGATGTCGTTGAACGCGGCATTGGGAGAGGCTGCCAGTGATGCCTGGGTGAGGGGCTCCTGCAGGGTCATGCCGCTCACCGCGAAGGTGAAGACGCCACCGACCAGCAGCAACACGTTGAGCGCCACCACGGAGAGACCGCCGATGGCCGCCACCTTGGCGAAACGGGCGCTACCAAAGGTGATGAGCTTGGTGACGGTGGCAACCAGCGCGATGGCAACGACCCCCAGAATAAAGGGACCAAAGTCGATGCCGGTGCCCAGAGTGACCGGGATGACGGTGATGTCGCGGCCAAACAGCATGAAGGAGAGGGGCACCCACATGGAGAGCGCCTTGCCAAACATCCAGATGACGTAGGAGGCGAACCACATGGTCAGACCGATAAAGGCGAACCGGGTCGAGACCGAGTGGCGCATCCAGGTAAAGATGCCGCCCGCCTCTTTGCGAAAGCCGGTACCAAACTCGATCATCATGAGGATGAATGGAATGAAGAAGAACAGACCGCCGATCACGAACATCGGAATGGCGGCATATCCCATTCGATAGAAGCCGATCCCGATATTAGTAACGCCAAATACCGATGTTAATATCATCAATATAAAGGCGCCCAACTTCAGCTTTTTTGCTGACATATTTAAAACTCCCTGATGGTGCTGGATTTAAAGTAATCAAAAATTAAACAGACGAAACTGGGCCAATTAATAACGCCTTCACGCCATGTCATCCTGTTGTGGCTGGCACGATCGGGTCAGCGCCGACCGGGCTGGCTTACCCGTCAGGCGGTCAATGAATGTATGGGCGGAGCTGCATGGCCTTGGCCAAGAGCGGTATTGATCAGCGTAGCCGAAAATTAACTGTGAACGATTTTATCATTAATGCTGCTGGGCAGGTAAGTTCCCCGAATGAAGCCGCAGCTAAAATAAACAGAGCTGCCAGTTAATTGATACGTTGCGGATGTAAACATTTACGCCCTGGCCGACACTTATTTCCATTATTCGTGTTCGGAATAATTGGCGGAGTGAATTAAACCATCTTGCCAGATAGACCTGCGCCAATGGCGCGAGGTCCCATCATCCCAGCCGGGTCAGCAGCACGCCGCCAGTGATGATGGCCGCCGCGGTCAGTCGCACGCGCCCGAGCGGTTCTTTCAGCAACCAGACCGAGAGCTGCATGGCAAACAGCACACTGCTTTCACGCAGCGCCGCGACCACACCAATGGGGGCTTGGGTCATGGCCCAGATGACAATCCCGTAGGCGAGCAGTGACATGGCGCCCCCCGCCATTCCTGACAGCGCATGGCGGCGGATCTGGCGCCACGCGTTGCGCCTCTGGTTGATGATCAGCACTAACAGCATCGCCAGACCGGTACAGGCAAAGAGCCAGAGTGTGTAGCGTACCGGCTCACCCCCTGCGCGGGCGCCGGCCCCATCCGAGAGGGTATAGATCGCAGTAAACATGGCAGTGACCAGTGCCGCCCGAATCGCTTTGCTGCCAAGGCGCTGCTGCCCCCCTCGCCAGGCCATCAGCAAGACCCCCATGATCAGCACGCAGGCGCCGATGATGCCGCCGTAGCTGGGGTAGTCCCCCAGCAGCATGGCACTTAACACCATGGCAAGCAGCGGGGCACTGCCACGGGCCAGCGGATAGATCTGGCCAAAATCGCCCTGATTGTAGGCATGGCTGAGAAACAGGCAGTAACCGGTATGGAGCAGAATGGAGAGGCCGAGCCAGGGCAGCTCGGCTGCGGAGGGAAGTCCCATCGGCAGCAGTGCCACGGCGGCGATAAGTCCGGAGAAGATCGCCACCAGTGACACACCCACCAGCCGCTCTTCGCCAATTTTGACCAGCGCATTCCAGCTAGCGTGAAGCAGGGCGGCCAGCAGAACGGCAAAAAAGACGGTGGTACTCATGGGGGCAGGCTCTCGGGATATGGGGGCCAACAGCATACCCGCCCGGAGCCTGATTGGCCGAGATCTGTATCAAGGCTTCGCCTTTTCGGGGCTCGCCTCCTGCGTAGTGGCGTTGCCCAGTTGCCCCAGCACCAGCTTGGGATGAGGATCGGTCTGCAGCGGTATATCCTGCAGCTGTGTTCCCTGCTGGTGGCGGTGGATGATCCCTGCGGCCATCTTGCCCAGCGCCTCGTAGCTGCTGATGGTGCCAACGCTACAGCCGTGCTCGACGAACAGTTCGGCACTGCAGATGGTAGGGATGGCGGCCTCGTTCAGTGCATTAAGCAAACGGGGGGCGATGGAGAGCAGATAGCTGTCTGCGGCCAGAAAGACGATGTCGTTTTTGGCATCCTGTTGCAGCCGCTTCAGTTCGTTGTCCAGCCGCCGTGGGTCAGGGGCCATTCGCCAGGTGACCATCTGCCACTGATAGCGTTTCGCCTCGTTGAGCAACATATCGGCCACCAGCAGGGTGTTCTGCTCCCGCGGGTTGAAGGGCAGCAGCAGCCGTTTGCCGGTGGCCAGATGCTCGCTGGCGTTGGCCAGTTGCAGCGCCATCGGCACCATGTTGCTCACCCCGGCCACCATGCTGTTCTGGGCTTTGTCTTCCGAGAGAAACCCTGCCCCGACCGGATCGGAGACCACGTTGAAGATCAGAGGTTTGCGGTTGGCCAGCAGACTCTTGGTCATGGTGGTGGCGGTGGTGCCAAAGGTGTAGATGTAGTCGTACTCTGCCAGTTTCGGCAGCATCTGCTGGCGCAGCATGGTCGCCAGCGCCGTGCGATCCTGATCGGCGTTATAGGTGGTGATGGTGGCCTGATAGCCAAGGCGGGTCAGCTCTGCCCGAAAGCCCGCTTCGGCCGCGGTTTCGCCGCGCCACAGCACCATGGCGATAGAGAGGGCGTGAGCAGGCAGGGACAGCAACAACAGCAGTGTGACAAGCAGTTGACCCCTCATTTTCTCACCTCCCGTGCAGACCCTTGTCTGATGAGCCTAGGCCACTTTCTCCGGTCGTGAATGGCGCCCAGCAAAAAGCGCGATGGCAAGCCATCGCGCTTTGGTATCCGCAAAACTTCGATTAGAAGTCGTAGCGGGCAGCCAGCTGGAAGTCATCCTTGACGTTGAGCTTGCCGCTCTCTTTGCTGTCCAGGTTGTTGATGCGGTACTCGCCAATCACCCGCAGGTTCTTGTTGAACTTGTACTGGGCACCCAGGGTGTAGTAGTCCACGTTGTCTTTTTTGGTACCGGCCTTGTCCTGCTCCTGTTTGTTCCACAGGGCCATCAGACCGAAGCCGTTCTCGAAGTTGTAGCCCAGTGCGGCTTCCCAACCGGTGTGATCGGTGCCGGTGGCCAGGAAGTCGCTGCCATCGGCATAGCTCAGGGCGGCATAGGCAGCCTTGTTGTCGAACTTGGCGGAGATCAGCCACAGTTTGGCATCTTCTTCACCGCTCTTGTCGCGGATACCGACGTTGTAGGCGGTACCCAGTGACAGGTTGAACGGGAAGGTGTAGGCCACGGCAGCACCGTAGGCCGCGTCGCTATCCTTGCTGGTGGTCTCTTCGGTGTCACCACCGTCGAACTTGTAGCTGGTGTCGAGCTGGAAGCCATTGAACAGGCCGGAGTATTTCAGTACGGAACCGGCACGGTTGGTGGCGAAGGTGTCGGTCTTGGCACCCAGCGCTTCGTTGCCGTAGCCGTCGGAGAGGGAGACATCAGTCCAGTCGGCCAGGAAACCCGGGGCTCCTTTCTGGCGACCGAAGGTCACGGTACCCCAGTCAGCGCCGACACCGGCAAAGGCCAGACGGGTGCGCAGGTTGTCGGAGTTCTCGCTGATGGTCTTCTCGCTGTCATTGATATACATCTGTACTTCGTACTGAGCCAGTGCCTTCAGGCCGCTCTGGATCTGGGTCTCGGCCTTGGCACCGAAACGGACAAACTGGTTGGCACCCTGTTTGTCGCTGTACTCGCTTTTCGGTTTGCCGCTGGCATCCAGTTCCTTCTTGTCACCGAAGAAGTGGCCAGCGTAGATACGGCCATAGAGATCCAGCATGGCTGTGTCATTTTTATACACTTCAACGGCTTGAGCCTGGAAGGCTGCGGTCAGAGCCAGTGCCACTACAGTCAGCTTTTTCATCTTAATCCCTTGTGTTGCAAGCTTTTGTTTTGAAGACGGGGCCATGCTAGGCAGCAGGGATGACAGCGGGGTGACAGTTGGGTGAAGAGTCGATGGCAATTGGATTGCATTTGGATGAATTGGCTACATTCTTGCTCGCAACGGCTACTTTTGTGCGCAAAGGTTTGCCCTTGTGGTAGAATGCCGCCCGTTTTCGAGCTCCATAGGTTGGATATGCGATGAGACGTGAACTGGCAATCGAGTTTTCCCGAGTGACGGAAGCGGCTGCACTGGCTGGCTACAAGTGGCTCGGACGTGGTGACAAGAATATCGCTGATGGTGCGGCCGTAGCGGCCATGCGCCACATTCTCAACCAGATCGAGATCGATGGTGAGATTGTGATCGGCGAAGGTGAAATTGATGAAGCGCCGATGCTCTATATCGGCGAGAAGGTCGGTACCGGACACGGCGACGCGGTGGATATCGCGGTCGATCCCATCGAGGGTACCCGCATGACTGCCATGGGTCAGGCCAACGCGCTGGCCGTGCTGGCGGTGGGCGACAAGGGTTCTTTCCTGAAAGCGCCTGACATGTACATGGAAAAGCTGATCGTCGGGCCCAAGGCCAAAGGCGCCATCGACCTGGATCAGGCTCTCGAGTTGAACCTGAAGTCCGTGGCCAAGGCGCTGGGCAAGCCGCTCTCCCGTCTGACCGTCATTACCCTGGCCAAGCCGCGTCATGACAAGGCAATCAAGGAGATGCAGGGTCTGGGCGTGCGGGTGTTCGCCATTCCTGATGGTGACGTTGCCGCCTCCATCCTCACCTGTCTGCCGGACAGCGAAGTCGACATGCTGTATGGCATCGGCGGCGCACCGGAAGGGGTGATCTCCGCTGCGGTGATCCGCGCGCTGGATGGCGACATGCAGGCCCGTCTGGTGCCGCGTCACCGCGTCAAGGGTGACAGCCCGGAAGTGCGTGCGCTGGGCGAGCAGGAAATTGCCCGCTGCGAAGCGCTGGGCATCGATGTCAACAAGGTGCTCAAGCTGGAAGACATGGCGAAGAATGACAACGTCATCTTCTCCGCTACCGGCATCACCAAGGGTGATCTGCTGGATGGCATCACCAGCGATGGCGTGATGGCGACCACCGAGACTCTGTTGATCCGTGGCAAGTCGCGCACCATTCGTCGTATCAAGTCGATCCATTATCTTGAGCGCAAAGACAGCGTGGTACGCGATATCATCCTGTGATGATGGCTCGCTGAACCGGCTGTGTTGTCTGAAGCCCGATCGCCCGTGCGGTCGGGCTTTTTGTTGTGCGCCAGCTACGTTTGTGCCGCCGCTTCGGCTATGGTGGCTCAGACCGTCCCAAAGGAGTGGAGTCTATGGAGTGTCGTAGCGGCTGCGCTGCCTGTTGCATCGCCCCCAGTATCAGCAGTGCCATTCCCGGTATGCCAGATGGCAAACCGGCTGGCGTCCCCTGTATCCAGCTCGATAGCGCCCTTGGCTGCAAGATCTTCGGTCAACCGGAGCGGCCGGCAGTGTGCGGCGGTTTTCGCCCCATGATGGATGTGTGCGGCAGCCACCGTGCCGAGGCCATCTGGCTGATCGGCGAGCTGGAGCGGCTCACCACCTGACGAGGGCAGGGCGAAGAGATAAAAAAAGAGGCCGCATCATGCGGCCTCTCGCGTTTCTGTTTGCCGGGGATCAGACTCCCGCCAGTTCCAGTGCCTGACGATAGTACTCGTTGGCCTTGTTGGTGAGGCGGCGCTTGTCCATCAGCTGGCCGAGGGCGTGGTAGGCGGCGGCGCTCGGCGCCCGCTCCACCTCCTGTTCCAGCAGCTTCTGGGCATCGTCCAGTTGACCTGCCAGCAGATAAAGCTGGGCCAGTGCGGTGTCCACTTCCGGTTGCCCCTGCTGCTTTTGCAGCAGCGCCAGCAGCGGCTGGTAGCTGTCGAGTTTCAGCTTGGGCAGGCGAGCCAGCAGCTGTGGCATCGGCTGTTTGCGCAGTGCCTCCTGCCACAGGGTGGCGGCCTCGCCATCGGCGCCCAGCTGGCGCAGCAGATCGCCGTAGCAGGCCAGCAGATCAGGCTCCAGGCGCAGTTTGCGCGGCAGATCCTGCCACACCGCCTTGAGGGTCTCGAGGCTGCCGGCAGCCTGTTGCAGGCGACCACACCAGGCCTGTTGCAGCAGATCTTCTTCCTGTTTCGGGGTCAGCTTGCCCACCTTGTGCAGCGCCGGGATCAGGTCGCACAGGGCGCTCCAGTCCTGACGGGCCAGATGCACCTGGCGCAGCTGATCCAGCACCATGGGGTGGCGCGGGTTGAGGGCATAGACCGACTCCAGCATCGCCAGCGCGGTATCGTACTGACCCTGCTCGATCTGCAATTGGGTTTGGGTCAGGGTGAGCGCCAGCTCGGCCTTGGGGTTCTCCTCCTGCGCTTTTTGCAGGTATTGATCCCGGCGGGCGTCGTCACCACGGGCCTGTGCCGCCTTGGCGGCGCTCAGGTAGTTGAGCAGCGGGGTGTCGCTGTTGCTGGCCCCCTTGATCAGCAGCTTTTCAGCCTGACTGTAGTGCCCTTCGGCCATCGCCAGGGTGGCGGCGACGGTCTGTTGATTGGCCTTGCGGCGGCGGCGCGAGCCATACCAGCCGAGGGTCTTGCGGCGCAGGCCGAATACCCGACCCAGCAGCCACTCGACGATCAGCAGGGCGCCGTAGAACAGCACGGCCATGATCACCGCGCTGGTGACGGAGGATTCGATGGTGTAATTGCCAAGGGCAATCAGCACATAGCCCTTGTTACCGGAGGCTTGTGGGCCAAAGATCAGCCCTGCGACCATCACGGCAACCAGAATAATTATACGGATCATGGTGCCCTCCTCAGCTGCTGGCCAGAATGCGTTGCAGGCGTTCGGTCAGCACCTGCTCCAGCATGGCCTGGGTCTTGAACTGGGCCGGATAGTCGATCTGGATCTGCTCACCCTTGAGCTTGTCGATCTCGCCCTGCATGTAGCGGGTGGCGCTGTTGTAGGTGTCGAAATACTGGGTCAGCCAGCGTTGGGCCTTGTCCAGGCTGTCTTCGTAGAGCGCCTGCTGCTCGCGATAGACGGAGAGCTGGGCCTGCAACAGCTTGGTCTTGAGGTTTTCACGCAGGAAGATCTCCTGCTGCGGCGAGAGCAGTGCCTCGACCGCGCCATCGCGGCGACGGATGGTGACGAAGTTCTCGGTGAACTTGACCCAGTTCTTCTTCAGGTTGCTCTCCCACTCGTCTGGATTGGTGCTGACCGCTTGATCCGGCTCGGCCTTGGCTTCCGGCATGCTGACGGTGGAGAGGGGCAGCAGCTCGATCTGGTCGGACAGCGCCGCCAGCTTGAGGGTCAGCCCCTCGCGGTCGATGCGCGGCATCCCCTTGAGCTTGGCGATATCTTCGGCCAGCGCTTTGCGGATCGGCATCAGGCTGGGGTCGTTGAGGGCGGCGATGCGCTCGTCAGCGTTGCCGAGCAGGGTGATGGCGGAGACGAGGTCATGCTCCAGCCACAGTTTGCGGCCCGCCATCCGTACCAGATACTCGGATTCGGCCAGCATCCAGTCGTTGGGGCGCTTGTCATTCAGATCCAGTACCCGATTCTGCAGGCCCTGCATCTCCCCCTGCAACCGCTGCTGGGTTTGATCCAGTGCGGCCAGCTGCTCGGCATCCTTGCTGCTGGTCTGGTCGATCTTGCTCAGGGCGCTCGCCAGCTGCTGCTTGAGCTGGGCCAGTTCGGCCTGCTGGGCCACGGCATTCTTGTGACCGTGCAGATAGAGGCCGCCGGTCAGGCCAAGGGCCAGCAGGATGGCAACCCCTCCCAGTACGGCACCGGAGCGGCTCTTGCTGCCATTGACCGCAGCGGTCGGCTGGGGTTTGACCTGGGATTCTTGTTGTTCTGTCATTCCATCTTCCTCAGTTCCAGTGCGGCCGTCAGGGCCTGGTTGGATGCACCTTGGGCAATCGTGATATGGATAAAGCCCGCGGAGTGGGCCATCTCGGCCACGCGCGGGCTGGGGACCACCAGCAGGCGGTCAAAAAGCCAGGGCTGCTGGCTGGTGGGAACCAGCTCCAGCAGGCGTTGCAACAGTTCACCACTGGTAATGAGCAGGCTGTCCAGCCCCGCTGCCTGCCAGTGGCGGGTTAATGTGTCCCCGTCCAGCTCGGGGTAGTGGCGCTCATAGGCCGCACAATAGTGCACCAGAGCACCGCGTGAGGCCAGCGTGCTGGCGATGAGATCCCGCCCGCCATTGCCCCGCAGGATCAGTACCCGTTTGCCTGCTACCTGCTGCAGGGCGGGCAGGGCGAGCAGCCCTTCGCTGCGCGGGTCATCCGGGCAGCTTGCCGTGATGCCGATGGCGGCAAACGCATCTGCGCTGGCCTGACCCACCGCAAAGTACTCAATATGTGGCCAGGTCTGACCAGTTTGCAACAGAAAATCGTGTGCAAAATGAACGGCATGAATGCTGACGGCGATAACCGCGTCAGCACTGCGCAGCAGGTCGGGCAGGAGAGGGCGTTCGCTGCCCGCCACGGTTTCCAGCAGCGGGCAGCAGAGTGGTGCATGACCGTGCTGGCGCAGCAACTGCACCAGCTCGGTGGCCTGGGCGGCCGGACGCACCACCAGCGGTGTCATGCGCGGTAGACCTCGGCCAGGATCTCGTCGGCTCCGGCGGCCAGCAGGCGCTGGGCCAGCTGCTCGCCGAGGGCCTCACCATCGGCCAGCGGACCGCGGATCTCGTCGCGGATTACCTGGGTGCCATCCGGGCTACCCACCAGACCGCGCAGCCAGATCTGCTCGCCCTCGACCAGTGCGTAGGCACCGATAGGCACCTGACATCCCCCTTGCAGGGCGCGATTCATGGCGCGCTCGGTCAGCACCCGGGCGCGGGTCTCGGCGTGCTCCAGCGGCGCCAGCAGAGCGTGCAGCTCAACGTCGTCGAGGCGGCATTCGATGCCGACAGCCCCCTGACCGTTGGCGGGCAGACTCTGCTCCGGCTTGATAAAGGCGGTGATGCGGTGCGCCATCTCCAGTCGTTTCAGACCGGCGGCGGCGAGGATGATGGCGTCATACTCACCGGCATCCAGCTTGGCGAGGCGGGTGTTGACGTTGCCACGCAGGTCGCGGATCACCAGATCCGGGCGGGCGGCGCGCAGCTGGCACTGGCGGCGCAGGCTGGAGGTGCCGACGACGGCCCCTTGCGGCAGTTCGGCAATGGCCTTGAAGCGGTTGGAAACGAAGGCATCACGGGGATCTTCCCGCTCGCAGATGGTGTGCAGACCGAGCCCCTCGGGGAACTCCACCGGCACATCTTTCATGGAGTGAACGGCGATATCGGCCCGCCCTTCCAGCATTGCGGTCTCCAGCTCCTTGACGAACAACCCCTTGCCACCGACCTTGGCCAGCGGGGTATCGAGGATCTTGTCACCCTGAGTGCTCATGGGCACCAGTTCGACCTGCAACTGCGGGTGCAGGGCTTCGAGCCGGTCTTTGACAAAGTTGGCCTGCCACAGGGCCAGCGGGCTCTTGCGAGTGGCAATTTTCAGGGTTCGGGCTGCCATATCAATCAGTTGTTTCATTTTTAGAAGGAAATCGATATTACCACCCTTTGCCCGGGCTTTCATGGCGGAGCCGGCAAAAGCGGGGCCAAGCTCAAAAATGCATGCTGAAAATGATTTTCATTAAGCAAGAGGCGTTGATTAATTCATTGAATGTATTGGAATTTAATGATTTCCCCTGATACTTGATGTGGTCATACCAGAAATAATCTGGCGTTTAGCTGAAGGCTTGTTTACCACCGCTGTTTGCATTGTTAACATGATCACACTTTTTTGACGTATCCCCCTTTTGGTGCGTCATTTTCACTTAGGTGATAGGCAGGGCATTGCAGGAACACATCGATACGCTGGTTGCGCGTTATGACGACATTACCCGTCTCAAGACGCAACGGGCGTTAGGCCTCATGAGTCGCTATGGGCAGCAGGTATTCCAACTGCTGCCTGTCATGCTGCACTTCAATCACCCCCTGCTGCCCGGTTATGTCTCCGGTGATGTTCCTCATGGCATCTGGAGCTTCAGCGCCACCGCCGAGCAGCAAGCCTTTATCGATGACCTCTGTCGCAACGCCAACTGTCAGAACGGTCTTGCCACCCATGATCGGGCCATTCAGGGGCTCTACTCCATGGGCAGCACCTCGTCCATCGGGCAATGCTGTCACTCCGATCTCGATATCTGGGTCTGCCACGTGGCCGGTTTGTCGCAGGAGCGGCTCGATCTGCTGGAGCTGAAGTGCCAGCAACTCTCCAAGTGGGCCGAACAGCGCGGGGTCGATCTCAACTTCTTCCTGATCCCGGAAGACAAGTTCCGCCAGACCAATGATGCCCAGATGCAGGGTGAGAGCTGCGGCAGTGCCCAGCACCTGCTGCTGCTCGACGAGTTCTACCGCAGTGCCATGCATATCGCGGGCAAGCGCTTGATCTGGTATCTGGTGCCCATTGAGTGTGACGAACACTACGATGAGTATGTGAACGAGCTGTTCGAGAGCGGCAAGCTCAAGCAGGACGACTGGCTCGATCTGGGCAGTTTTGACCGTATTCCGGCCGAAGAGTATTTCGGCTCCGCCCTGTGGCAGCTCTACAAGGGGATCGACTCCCCCTACAAGGCGGTGCTCAAGTCGGTGCTGATGGAAGCCTACTCCCACGAGTACCCCAACACCCGTCTGCTGTCGATGACTGGCCGCGACTGGTTCCAGCACAACGAGGGGATGCACTACCGGCTCGACAACTACTGCCTGATGCTGGACAAGGTGACCAACTACCTCAAGTCCATCGGCGACATGGCGCGGCTCGATCTGGTGCGTCGCTGCTTCTACCTCAAGGTGTGCGACGGCCTCAGCCATCCCAAGGATGATCACTCCCCCGAGTGGCGCCGCGAGCAGATGAGCCAGCTGGTCTCCTACTGGGGCTGGAGTCAGGACAAACTCTATCAACTCGATCACCGCCATGAGTGGAAGATCGAAGAGGTGAAGATCGCCCACGCCGAGCTGCTGGAAGCCCTGATGCAGAGCTACCGCAACCTGATCCAGTTCGCCCGCCGCAACAACATCAGCGAGTCGATCAACCCGGAAGATATCGGCATTTTGTCGCGCAAGCTCTACGCCGCGTTCGAGAGCCTGCCGGGAAAGGTGCAGCGTATCAACCTCAAGATCGCGCCGGATCTGAGCGAGCCGGACCTCAGCTTCGTGCAGGTGCCCCACGGTCGCCTCAACCGCGCCGGCTGGTATCTCTACAAACATTCGCTGGAGCCGGTGGACATCATTGGCCGCGCGCCGCTCGAGTTCAACGGCTACATCAGCAAGCTGGTCTCCTGGGCCTATTTCAACGATCTGTTGACGCCCCAGTCGCGGGTGCACCTGTTCAATCAGGGCTCGGATCTGCACATCGACAATCTGCACCAGTTCTGCCGCGATCTCTCCGGTTGCTTCCCCGAGAAGTACCCGCTCGCCACCAACCTGGCGCTCAGTCGGCCGTGCGAGATCCGCCAGCTCTCCATCTTCCTCAATCTGGAGATGGACCCGACCAGTCACTGGGTCGGTCAGGTGATCGAATTTGACGCCAACACCGTGGATGTCTTCTCGTTCGGCCGCAATCAGGAGTGTCTGGTCGGCTCGGTGGATCTGGTCTATCGCAACTCCTGGAGCGAGATCCGTACCCTGCACTTCCAGGGGGACGAGGCGGTGGTCGATGCCCTCACCACCATCCTCGGCAAGATGCATCAGGATGCTGCCGCCCCCGAGATGATCGAGGTGTTCTGCTACAGCCAGCACTTCCGCTCTCTGGTGCGCTCCCGCTTCCAGACTCTGGTGGCGGAGTGTATCGACCTGCGCCTCGCCCGCGACAAGCAGCAGCTGGTCAAGACCATGGCCCTTGGCCGCGAGAAGTACGGCATCTTCTTCGAACGGCGCGGGGTGTCGGTGAAGAAGCTGGAAAACGCCATCGACTTTTACCGCCACATCTCCCACAACAAGCTGGATCACCTGCCGCTGCGGCTCGACAAGACCCACAGCCAGCATCTGCCGAGCATCGTCGATGCCTACGCCAGCGAAGGGCTGGTGCAGTTCTTCTTCGATACCCGGGATGCGGGCACCAACATCTATATCCTCGATGAGGCGAACCGGGTGGAGATCTATCAGCACTTCGCCGGCAACAAGGATGAGCTGGTGGCGGGGGTCAACCGCTTCTACACCTCCAATCACGAGCGGTTCAGCGATGACGGCCAGTTCATCAACTTCAACCTGCCCCAGTACTACGAGATAGTACAAGTGAATGGCGAGCTGGATGTGATCCCCTATCGCAGTCAGGGCACTCTGCGCGAACAGGTGCCGCCCACCCGGGAAGTGGGCTGACCCGTCAGTGGTAATCGCCATAAAAAACGGCCTGCAGATGCAGGCCGTTTGCTTTATCGGAGGGGCTCAGGCGCCGAGGCGAGCCAGCAGCCAGCTGCGAATGTCGCCGAGCTGCGGACGGCAGATCTCGTGGCGCATCGGGTACTCGTGCCACTCGGGGGTGAGTCCGGCGCTTTCCAGCCGGTTCTTGGCATCCCAACCGAGCGACAGGCTCACCACATCGTCATAGATGCCGTGCATGTAGCAGATGGGCAGGGCGCGAGCGGCCTCGCTCATCTCGCCGAGCAATTTGTCGGGGGCGGCCAGATAGGTGGACATACAGAGCAGGCCCGCCAGCGTTGCCTGATAGCGCAGCGCGGTGAAGGAGGCAATCACCCCGCCCTGAGAGAAGCCCGCCAGCACGATGCTCTCGGGGGCAAATCCGTCGGCCACCAGCTGATCGAGCAGGGTGGCAATCTGGTCGGCCGAGTCACGGACATGGGACTCCACGGCCCGCTCGGCGGGATCCTCGAAGCTCTTGATGTCGTACCAGCCGCGCATCTTGTAGCCCATGTTGATGGTGATCGGGCGCTCGGGGGCATCTGGCAGCAGGTGACGCACCGGTAGCTCGGCGGGCAGGTCCAGCGCGTCCACCAGCGGGGCGAGACCGGCGCCGGAATCACCCAGCCCGTGCAGCCAGATCACCGCGTGACGGGCGCCCTGCGGGTGCAGGTCGATCATGGGAACACCACAGTTTCGCCAGCCTGGGCGGTGCAGGATTTGCTCAGCAGCGCCTTGAGCTCGTGGCCGAAGCGGTTGTCGATCCAGGTGTCACCCTGCAGGTCGAAGTGGAAGCCGTTCTCGCGGGTGGCGACCCAAATCTGGTGCAGTGGCTCCTGCTTGTTGATGATGACCTTGGTCTTGTTCTCGAAAGAGAGGGTCAATACGCCGCCGTTGCGTTCGCAGTCGATATCCGGATACCCCTCGTCGAGAGTGTCTTCCACATATTGGAAAAAGGCGTCGGTCAGGGCGTGATACTCGTGATCCTTCATCGGTTTATCCTGTTGCTTTTAACAATGTGAGTGCGATTATAGAGGGCCAAAAATTTTTTCGCAGCGAACCATTATGATCACCCAGTTCACCAAGTGTCTGCTTGCCACTCTTCTGTCCCTCGGGTTGGCCGCGTGCGGTCTGAAGGGGCCGCTCTATATGCCGCCCCCCGAGCAGCCACAGAGCCAGAGTACACCGCAAGCAGCATCGCCAGCGACCTCCGAGGCTGCCACCGAGGCCGCGTCGCACTAATGCCGCACCCATTCTAGGAAGGAACCGCCCCCTTGGATCACTTTAACTACGACGCCGACGGCCAGCTTCAGGCCGAGCAAACCTCGCTGCAACAGCTTGCCGAGCAGTACGGTACCCCGCTTTACGTCTACTCCCGTGCGACCCTCGAGCGCCACTGGCACGCCTTCGACAAGGCCGCTGGCGATATTCCCCATCTGATCTGCTATGCGGTGAAGGCCAACTCCAACCTGGCGCTGCTCAACCTGCTGGCCCGTCTGGGCTCGGGGTTTGACATTGTCTCCGGTGGCGAGCTGTCGCGGGTACTGGCGGCGGGTGGTGATCCGGGCAAAGTGGTCTTCTCCGGCGTGGCCAAGAGCGAAGCGGAGATGCGCCTCGCGCTGGATAAAGAGATCCTCTGTTTCAATCTGGAGTCTGAAGCCGAGCTGGAGCGCCTCAATCGGGTGGCGGGCAGCATGGGCAAGAAAGCTCGCGTTTCGGTGCGGGTCAATCCGGATATCGATGCCGGTACTCACCCCTATATCTCCACAGGCCTCAAGCAGAACAAGTTCGGTATTCCCATCGAGCTGGCGCCTGACATCTACCGCAAGGCGGCGGCGATGGCGAACATCGAGATCGTCGGGGTGGATTGCCATATCGGCTCGCAACTCACTGAATTGAATCCCTTTATGGAAGCGGCTGACAAGTTGCTGCGGCTGATCGACGGTCTGGCGGCGGAAGGGATTCATATCCATCATCTGGATGTGGGCGGCGGCCTGGGGGTCAACTATGGTTCCGAGCAGCCACCCCATCCGACCGAATATGCCGAAGCGCTCAAGCAGAAGCTGGCGGGTCGGGATCTGACCCTGCTGTTCGAGCCAGGCCGCGCCATCGTCGCCAATGCCGGCGTGCTGCTGACCCGGGTCGAGTACCTGAAACCGGGCGAGACCCGCAACTTTGCGCTGATCGATGCCGGCATGAACGACATGCTGCGCCCCTCGCTCTACGGCGCCTGGATGAACATCATCGAGGTGGATAGCCGTGCCGGGCATGCTCCCGCGCTCTATGACGTGGTGGGCCCGGTGTGCGAGACCGGCGACTTCCTCGGCAAGGAGCGCACCCTGGCGATTGCCGAGGGTTCCCTGCTGGCAGTGCGTTCGGCCGGTGCCTACGGCTTTACCATGTCATCCAACTACAACACCCGTCCGCGCGCGGCCGAAGTGCTGGTGGATGGTGCCGAGGCGCACCTGATCCGCGAGCGGGAGCAGTTGGCCGATCTCTGGCGCGGTGAGCATCTGCTGCCCTGATGCAGTAGATAGAGACGACAGAATTTTACAGCCCTGACAGCACAGGAATGCACGATGTGGATAGATTGTTCCAGGATGCATGGGGCTGTGGACAACGACTTCATAGTGGTTGACGGTGAGTTTTTACAGCCCTAACAGCACAGGAATGCACGATGTTGATAGATTTTTCCAAGATGCATGGCTTGGGCAACGACTTCATGGTGGTGGATGGCGTCACCCAGAAGGTATTTTTCAGCAATGACGTCATCAAGAAGATGGCTGATCGCCACTTCGGGATCGGCTTTGACCAGCTGCTGCTGGTCGAGCCGCCCTATGACCCTGAACTCGACTTTCACTATCGCATTTTCAATGCCGATGGCAGCGAGGTGGAGCAGTGCGGCAACGGCGCCCGCTGTTTTGCCCGTTTCGTGCGTCTCAAGGGGCTGATCAACCGGGATCGTATCGCGGTCAGCACCGCCCGGGGTCGCATCGTGTTGCAGCTGGAGGGGGAGAATCAGGTCACGGTCAACATGGGGGTGCCCCAGTTCGAGCCGGGCAAGATCCCGTTCAGGGCCCAGAAGGCAGAGAAAACCTATCTGCTGCGGGCGCAGGAGCATACCGTGATGTGTGGCGTGGTCTCCATGGGCAATCCCCACTGCGTCATCGAGGTGCCTTCGGTCGCCGATGCGCCGGTCGAGACGCTGGGCGCCATCATGGAGCGCCACGAGCGTTTTCCCGAGCGGGTCAACGTCGGCTTTATGGAGATAGTCAACGCCACCGAGATCCACTTGCGGGTATTCGAACGCGGGGTGGGGGAGACTCTGGCCTGCGGTACCGGTGCCTGTGCGGCGGCGGTGATTGGCATCAGTCAGGGCAAGCTCAAGGAGCGGGTCACCGTCAGTCTGCCGGGCGGCAAGCTGACTATCGCCTGGAAGGGACCGGGTCAGCCGGTCTATATGACAGGCCCCGCCGAGCATGTGTTTGACGGCCAGATAGAGGTTTAGCCGATAAAGGTTCAGGTACGGGGGGCGCTGGCCCCCTTTGCCCATGATGTCGGGGCAGCGAGCCCCATTTCTCTGATGGATCAACCAATTTATGAGCGAACTCAAACGGCAGGAGCAATCGGTGGATGAAGCCACTGTGCTGGAGTACCTGGCCCGTTATCCCGAGTTTTTCCAACGCCATGCCGCCGTGCTGGACAGGATCCGCATTCCCCATGAACGCAAAGGGTCGGTCTCGCTGGTCGAGCGCCAGCTGGAGCGTCAGCGCGAGCGGATCGAACAGCTGGAGCAGGAGATCACCGAATTGATGGGGATCGCCAGCGAGAACGAGCGGATCTTCCGGGTCTATGCCGATCTCTACGGCGAGCTGTACGGTTGCCAGACCCTGTTCGAGGTGAGTGCCGTGATGGGCAAGGCCTTCGTCCAGCGGCTGCGCCTGACCGGGCTGCGGCTCTGGCTCAATCCCAAGAAGTTTGCCCTGAGCGGGCCCGAGCAGCGCTTTCTGGCACAGGGCAAGCAGCTCGAATCCCTGCTGGGTCAGCGTCTGCCGGGGCAGGATTACTACTTTGGCCGCCTGAGCCAGAGCGAGAAGCAGGCGCTGTTTGGCCACGACGTGCTGGTCAACTCGGTCGCCCTGATGCGGCTCGGCGATCTCGGTGTGCTGGCCTTCGCCAGCTCGGATCCCGGCCACTTCACCCCTCACAACGACACCTTGCTGCTGGGTCAACTGGGGCGCCTGCTGCAACTGCGACTGCCCGAGCTGACTCATGGCTAGAACACCGGCCAGGGCGCCCGCCAAGGCTCCCGTCGTCGCGCCGCCACTGCCCGCAGCATTGGCGGAAGAGCTGGCGGCCTTTATCGAATACTTGAGGGTCGAGCGTCAGCTCAGCCCTCACACCCGCAATAACTATCAAGCCCATCTGGAGGCGATGACCGCAGAGCTGGTGGCTCTGGGTCTGGCTGACTGGGGCCTACTCGAGGCGAGCCAGGTGCGGACTCTGGTGACCCGGATGCACAAGGGGGGGCTGGCACCCCGATCGCTGGCCACCAAGGTCTCTGCCCTGCGCAGCTTTTGCGACTGGCAGGTGCGGCAGGGCCGGCTGACCGCCAATCCGGCCCGCGGTATCGTCACCCCCAAACAGGGGCGACCGCTGCCGAAAAACCTCGATGTGGACGAGATGTACCAGCTGCTCAATATCACCGACGAGCTGGATCCGCTGGCGGTGCGGGATCGTGCCATCATGGAGCTGATGTACTCCTCAGGGCTGCGCCTCGCCGAGTTGGTGGGGATCAATCTGGTGGATCTGAAGCTCGACGACCGTCAGCTCAAGGTGACCGGCAAGGGCTCGCGGGAGCGGGTGTTGCCCATCGGCCGGATGGCGGTCGAGTGGCTGCAGAAATGGCTCAAGGTGCGCCCACTGCTGGCCGGGGACGAGAGCGAGGCGCTGTTTGTCTCCAGCCGCAAGCAGCGCCTGTCGGCCCGCTCGGTGCAGGCCCGCCTCGATGGCTGGGGCAACAAGCAGGCGCTCAACGCTCACGTCCATCCCCACAAGCTGCGCCACAGCTTCGCCACCCATATGCTGGAGTCCTCCGGCGATCTGCGGGCGGTGCAGGAGCTGCTGGGACACGCCGATCTCTCCACCACCCAGATCTATACCCACCTCGACTTTCAGCATCTGGCCAAGGTTTACGACAGCGCCCACCCAAGGGCCAAGCGTGACCCGGATGCGCAGGACGATGAATAACGGGCCCAGAGCCCCGTTGCAGAGGAGAGTCCATGCACTTCTATCGCCGCTGGCAGCCGGTTGCTGCCATCTCGTTTGACCTCGATGACACCCTCTATGACAACGGCCCCGCCATCGTGCGCGCCGAGCAGTGGATGCTGAGCCATCTGCGCAGCGAATATCTGGCCACCGCCATGCTCGACAAGCCGCGCTGGCTGGAGCTAAAACGCGCGGTGTTGCTGGCCAACCCCGAGCTGCGCCACGATGTCAGTCTGGCGCGCCAGCAGACCATCCGCGCCGCCATGGTCGCGGGGGGGATGGCCGACCAGCAGGTCAGTCGCGAGGCGGAGCAGGTATTTGCTGCGTTTCTGGCAGAGCGCTCGAAGATCGAGGTGAGCGAGTCAACCCATCGGCTACTGGCCAGACTGGCCGAGCGATACCCGCTGGTGGTCATCACCAACGGCAATCTGGATCTGGCGCAGGCAGGACTGGAACGCTACTTCACGCTGGTTTGCAAGGCGGGGGCGGGCGCCAGAATGAAACCGGCATCGGATATGTTTGAGCAGACCCGCAGCGCCCTCAAGCTGCCAGCGGAGCGGATCCTCCATGTGGGGGATCATCCCGAGACCGATGTGCTGGGGGCCCGTTTGCACGGCTTTCGCGCCGCCTGGCTCAACGAGCGGCAGCAACCGTGGCAACAGCTGCAACTGTTGCCGGACGTGGAGCTGACGGCGCTGGAGGAGCTGGCCGAGCTGCTGCTCTGATGGCGCTGGCGGGTGGCCATGCTCAGGCGGCAATAGCTGTCAGCGAATAGCGATGTATGGCAAGGGGTTACGACCGCTATTTGCGGCAAACCAGCCCGAGCAGGGTGTAGCGATCGCGCTGGTTGACGCGGCAGTAACTGATGCCGGCGGGCAACGCCTGCTGCAGGGTGATAGCGCTGTTCTGATAGCGGCAGACCAGATAGAGCGGGCTCAGGCTGCTATCGAGCTGGCTCCAGTAGTGGATCTCGTCGTTGTCGCCGTTATCCGGTTTGAGCTGGGCCAGCTCGGCAGGATCTCCGTCGAACAGGGCCAGATTATCGAGCCGGTGGCTGAGGGTTTCGTCCGGTTTGCCATCGTCATCGCGGGTGAACGCCTGCCAGCCCTGCTGCGGGGTCAGCAGCTGCTGGCGAGTCTCGATGGTGGCAGGGCAATCAAATTGCAGGCTGGCGGCAAGGGCCAGGGTGGTCAGTAACATGGCTGCGGTTCTCTCTTCACGTCCTCAATATCGTGCCATGCTACGTCATCTTCCACCGAACAGCTTCATCAGTTTATCAAGCAGATCAAGCTGTTGTGGTGGCTGTTTCATGGCTTCCGCCTCCCGCTCCAGCAGCGCCCGCTGCTCCTGCTGGCGGTCGCTCAGCACCCGGTAGAGGGGCTCGACCAGCGATTCCCGCTGCATCACCAGCTCCTGAAACATGGCCTGATTGATGCGATAGGTTTCGACGGTGGCCACCGCCCGTACCGTGAAGGAGCTGGGCTCGCCGGTGAGCAGGCTCAGCTCGCCAAAGAAGTCCCCCGCGCCGAGCGTACCCAGTTTAAGCTCCCGTCCCTCGACGTTGACCACCATCTCGGCCTCCCCTTTGACCAGCACGAACAGCCAGCTGGAGACATCCCCCTGCTCCAGCATGATGTCGCCGCTGACGAAGGGGGCGAACTTCACCTGATCGGCCAACTGGAGCAGCTCGTCCTCCTGTAACATGGCAAACAACGGCAGTTTGCGCAGGGTGTCGGTACGCTCGGCTGTGTGGCGCTTGTGGCGGGCATCCTGATGTTGTTTCTCCTTGCTCATGAAGACGTTGAAGATCGGCGGGGTGAGGCGGCGATCGTTGCGGCGCAGGGCAGCATCGATCAGGCTGCGTACCATGGAGTCGGTCGGATCGTCGCGAGCCAGATCGGTCAGCCAGTAGCGCACCGCGTAGCGGGCAATGCCCCCTTCGACGTTCATCAACAGGCAGTCCGGTTGCGGATGCTTGGCGACGCAGGGGAGCTTGGTCTCCCGCAGGGATTTCTCGATCAGCGCGATGATCTGGGTCGGCAGGGTATCCAGCGTCAGATCGAACCAGACCCAGCGCCGCCACTGGAGCGGTTCGCCCCGACGGCGGCCGAGCACGGTGAAGCGCTGTTTGAGCAGGTGGCTGTTGGGGATGACGACGGTCTCCCAGTTGCGGGTCTCGATGGTGGTGGCGCGCCAGTTGATCTCCACCACTCGGCCCTGGGTGGTATCCACTTGCAGCCAGTCACCGATGGCGATGGAGTTGTCGAGCTGAATGGAGACCCCGGCCAGCAGGTTGCCGAGAGTATCCTGCATGGCGAAGGCGATGACCGCAGTGATCACCGCCGAGGTGGTGACTATCTCCCCGAGCGCCATGCCAGAGGCGTAGAGGCGAAACAGACCCCAGCCGATATAACCGATGGTGATGACGATATCGGCGATGATCCGCGGGATCCGCACATGGCAGAGAGGGAGCAGAAACTCGAACAGCAGGATCCCCCACACCTTGACCAGTATCAAACCGGCCAGCAGGGTGGAGATCTCGACCAGCAGTTGATGGGGCAGCGGCAGTTTGAACCAGCCCCCCTCCAGCTGGATCAGCAGGATGACCACCGCGCTTATCATCACGAAGCCGAGTTCGGAGAGCAGCTCCCGTCGCTGTCCTGGGCGGCGCCAGAAGTGGGTCAGCATCAGGGAGAGGGTGAGCAGGGTCCAGAACGGGTGTTCGCCAATCCAGATCAGCGTCGGTAGCGCAGTGAAGTTATCGCCAGCCATAGCAGCACCTTATTGTGGTTTACCTCCAGCATAGCTGCTGCGGTGCGGGGAAATGGTGCGTTGGGGCGGCAATTTATTTATCCTGTGCAGGACAAGGCAAAGGAGTGCGATTACGTGGAATTTTCAAAGAAAATCATCTGTTTGATGGCCCTGTTGCCACTGGCTGGCTGCGATCTGCTGACGGACAAGTACCGGGTCGAGTTCAGGGATGGTTCCTGGCGCGAAATAGCCATTACCCCTTTCGCCAGTGAGGCGCGCTGGCGCGAGGGGTGTGCCACCGGCGAGGTGCTGACCGATATGAAGGTGCCCATCAAGCACGGTGACACGGTCAATGGTCGGGAGCAGTTGCTTATCGGGGGCGAGAAGTTCGAGCTGGATGACAACAACCTCTACCGCAGCAACGGCATGGTGTTTGGCCAATCCCCTGACCATATCCAGCGTGGGCTCAAGGGGATGGATATCTGCCGCACCCTGCGCCCGGAGCGGGGCGGACTGCCCAAACTCAAGGCGCGGGGGTTTGGCGACTGAATCGATGGGGCTTAGCGGCCTGCCATCAATGCACTGCGCTGGCGGCAGGCATCGCCAAAGGCCTGGAAGATCTTGATGGAGTGGGGGTTTTCATTGGCCTTCCACTCCGGATGCCACTGTACTGCCAGCAAGAAGGGTGACAGGGTGGGGGCATGAAGCGCCTCGATCAGCCCATCCTCGGCGTGGGCCAGTGGCTCCAGTCCGTTCCCCAACCGGTTGATGCCCTGTCCATGCAGGGAGTTGACCGGAATCCGCGCTTCCCCCATCAACTCGGCAAACCAGCTGCCCGGTAGCAGTTCAATCTGATGGCTCGGCCCATACTGATCATCGACCGGATCGTCGGCATCCTCCCGATGATCGTCATAACCCGGCTCGTTATAGACCTTCTGATGGATGTCTCCCCCCAGCGCCACGTTGATCTCCTGCATGCCGCGGCAGATCCCGAGGATCGGTAAACCACGGGCCAGCGCTCCTTTGATCAGCGGCAGATCGAACAGGTCGCGATCTCTGTCCTGCTGTTTCTCCGGGGTGAGGTTCTCCTGGCCGTAGAGGGCCGGGTCGATGTTGGAACCGGCGCCGCTCAGATAGACCCCATCGGCCAGATCCAGATACTGCTCCAGACCGGCGGTGCCGCAACAGGTGGGCACCAGCAGCGGGACGCAGTCGCTGATGTCGACCAGCGGCATGATGTATTTGTGGGTCATCACCTGATAGGCATGGCCGTTGCGGGGCTGGGCGCCCATGGTCATCAGCACGACCGGTTTACGGGTGGCGGGAGGCAGGGGATTTGGCATAGGGCACCTTGATTATCCTTGGCGTTGAAGTCTCATCCTGCGCCTTGGGTAGGCCCTTGCAAACCGACCGGGCAAGGGCATGCCTCAAGGCATGGTCATGGGATCCGGCGTCGGGCAGGGTGGCAGAATCGTCGGTCAGCCTGGGCAGCAACAGCCTGGATCCTCTCTCCAGTCTGCCAAGGCCGTTCAATATGTCAAACGAAATGATGCCGAATTGTTAACGGCTTTGTTTTGACCTGCTCTGAAGTGGCGATTTAACGGGGCTGTTCAGATGGGGTGTCGTGGCCGTGTCGCCTGAATGGTGGATATATTAAACGCGCAGGATGGCGGGGGATGGATAGGGGAAAAAGGGTCAATAGAAGCACGCCTCCGCGAGGGAGGCGTGTTTCGGGGATCACAGCAGATCTTCGATCTCACCGCGCAGATACTGGTACATCTCGCGATAGGCGACCGGCGGCTTGTTCAGCTCCCGCTCCTTGTTGGCGGAACGGATCAGCTGGCGCAGCTTCTGGCGATCCAGCTCGTGGAACTGGGACATCAGCTCGTTGAGGGCGCTGTCACCTTCGGTGATCAGGCGCTCACGCCACTGCTCCAGCCGATACAGGCGGGCATTCACGGTGGAGTGACGATTCTTGAAGATCGACAGAGCTTCGATGATCGGCTCCGGGTCGCGGTTGCGCATCAGACGGCCGATGAACTGCAGATGGCGACGATAGGATTCGTCTTTTTTCGGCTTGAGCTTGCGCCCCAGCTCGATCGCATCAGCCAGCTCTTCGTCCATCGGCACTTTTTCCAGTTCGCTATGGCTAAGGCTGACCAGCTCATCGCCCATTTTTTGCAGGGCGTCGGCGTCGCGCTTGAGCTGGCTCTTGCTCGGGCCCCAGTCTTCGAACTCGTTGTCGTCTTGATATTGACTCATCGGTCTCTTGATTCCTGTCATTCACGTTTGGTGGATATGTTACCAGCTTCTCCCGCTGGGCGCAGGGGTCTGATATGCTTACCCCCCTTTCCTTCTTTCATATAGATGTGAGTTATGGATCAGCAAGACCAAATCCGCCAGGATCAAGCCCATCTCGAGGCCGTGGTTGCCGAAGCCCTGGAGATAGCCAAGGGACTGGGCGCCTCGCTGGCCGAAGTCTCCATCAGCAAGCAGACCGGGTTGTCGGTGAATACCCGGGGTTGTGAACTGGAAAGCATTGAATTCAATAAGGATGGAGCGCTGGGCATCGCCGTCTATCGCGATGGTTGCAAGGGATCCTCCTCGACCACCGATCTGAGCAAACCCGCCATTCGTGCCGCCGTTGAAGCGGCCATCGAGATTGCCCGCCACACCTCGGCTGATGATTGCGCCGGTCTGGCGGACGCCGATCTGCTGGCCTGGGATGCCCCCGATCTGCAGCTGTGCCACCAAATCGAACTGGATCCCCAGCGTGGCATCGAGCTGGCCATCGAGTGCGAACGCTTGGCGCTCGGCCGCGATGCCCGCATCAAGCACTCCGACGGTGCCGGTTTCTCCAGCCATCTCGGCATCAAGGTCTATGGTAACAGCCATGGCTTCGTCAAAGGCTACGCGGCCTCGCGCAACTCCCTGAGCTGCGTGCTGATCGGCGAGCAGGATGGCGACATGCAGCGGGATTACGGCTACTCCTCCAGCCGTACCCTCGACGGGCTCTGGAGTCCGCAGCGCATTGCCGACGAAGCCGTTGAGCGTACTGTCTCCCGCCTCGGCGCCCGCAAGATCTCGACCCGCCATGCGCCGGTGCTGTTCCACCCCGACACCGCCTCCGGCCTGTGGGGCCATCTGGTGATGGCGATCAGCGGCGGCAACCTCTATCGCAAGTCGAGCTTCCTGCTCGACAAATTGGGCAAGCAGATCCTGCCCGAGTGGCTCACCATTCAGGAGTTCCCGCATTTGCTGGGCGGGCTCGCCAGTACTCCGTTCGATGGCGAAGGGGTGCGTACCCGCGATATGGATATCATCCGCAATGGCGAGCTGATGAGCTGGCTGCTCACCTCCTACTCCGCCCGCAAGCTGGGGTTGACCACCACCGGTCATGCCGGTGGCATCCACAACTGGCAGGTTTCCAACTCCGGCCAGGACTTTCAGGGCATGCTGAAAGAGATGGGCACCGGCCTGCTGGTGACCGAGCTGATGGGGCAGGGAGTCAATATCGTCAATGGCGATTACTCCCGCGGCGCCGCCGGCTTCTGGGTCGAGAATGGCGAGATCGCCTATCCGGTCGAGGAGATCACCATCGCTGGCAATCTGGCCGAGATGTTCGGCCACATCGTGGCGGTGGGCAGTGACGAAGACGAGCGTTCCAGCCTCAAGACCGGCTCGGTGCTGGTGGAAAATATGAAGCTGGCGGGTCACTGATCCCGGTTTCAACAGAACTGAAGCCATGAAAAAGGCCCCCTCGCCAACGCGAGGGGGCCTTTTTATCGGCCAGCGATCAGGGGGCTATCAGCCCTTGATGCGCTCGATGCGGCCACCCAGACCCTGCAGTTTGTGCTCGATGTCTTCGTAGCCACGGTCGATGTGATAGATACGGTCGACGATGGTGGAGCCTTCGGCCACGAAGCCGGCAAGCACCAGACTGGCGGAGGCGCGCAGGTCGGTCGCCATTACCTGGGCACCCTTGAGTTGCTCGGTGTCACGGCAGATAGCCACATTGCCCTGCAGTTCGATGTCTGCACCCATCCGTACCAGCTCGGGAACGTGCATGAAGCGGTTCTCGAAGATGGTCTCGGTGACCATGCCGGTGCCTTTGGCGACGGCGTTCAGCACGGTGAACTGTGCCTGCATATCGGTCGGGAAGGCCGGGTAGGGGGCGGTCTTGATGGTGACCGGCTTGAGGGTGCGGCCCGTCATGTCGAGGGTGATCCAGTCTTCACCCTTCTCAATCAGGGCGCCAGCCTCTTCCAGCTTGACCAGTACCGCTTCCAGCAGGGTCGGGTCTGTCTTGCGGCAGGTGATCTTGCCGCCGGTGACCGCTGCACCCACCAGGAAGGTACCGGTTTCGATGCGGTCAGGCTGCACACTGTAGTTGCCGCCGTGCAGACGCTCGACACCGTCGATGGTCAGGGTGTCGGTGCCCGCACCCTGAATCTTGGCGCCCAGGGTATTGAGGAAGTTGGCCAGATCGACCACTTCCGGCTCGCGCGCGGCGTTTTCGATCACGGTGCGGCCATCAGCCAGGGTCGCAGCCATCATCAGGTTTTCGGTACCGGTGACGGAAACCATGTCCATCAGGATGTGGGCGCCTTTCAGGCGGCCATCGACACGGGCCTTGATGTAACCATCTTCGATGGTGATCTTGGCACCCATCAGCTCCAGGCCGTGGACGTGCAGGTTGACCGGACGGGCACCGATGGCGCAGCCGCCGGGCAGGGAGACGTCGGCAGCACCGAAACGGGCAGCCAGCGGGCCCAGCGCCAGAATGGAGGCGCGCATGGTCTTCACCAGCTCGTAGGGAGCGACGTGGTTGTTCACCGCACCGGTCAGCACGGTGACGTTGCCGTTGACCTTGGTGGTCGCGCCCAGCATCTCCAGCAGCTTGATGGTGGTGCCCACATCTTTCAGACGCGGCACGTTGGAGAGGTGTACCTCTTCATCACACAGCAGGGTTGCGAACAGGATCGGCAGGGCGGCGTTTTTAGCGCCGGAGATGGTCACTTCGCCGTTGAGAGTGCAACGACCATCGATTTTGAATTTGTCCATTTTTACTTCGTTACCAAATCAGGAGGGCAATAGGAATTTACGTTCGCGTTTCCACTCGGCGTCGGTGAACGCCTTGATGGAGAGGGCGTGAATGGCGTTGCTGGCGATCTTGTCCATCAGCGGGGCATAGATGGCCTGCTGCTTCTTGACCCGGCTCATGCCGTCAAACATGTCGCCGACGGCGATCACTTGGTAGTGACTACCGTCCCCTTTGACATGGACTTCGGACAATGGCAGAGCCTCAAGGAGTATCGCTTCAATTTCAGAGACTTGCATTATGCGTCCTCAGTTGTGAGCGGGGTTGACTGAAACAGCCCGGCCACCCCGTACAGGTTGGCCAGGGTATAGAAATCACTGGAGGCGCCCACCAGTAGCGGTGTGGCGCCTCGCGCTAATGCGGCTTTGGCCCATTTGACCAGCAGGGCCAGTCCGGCGGAGTCGAGGGTGGTGACGCCGCCGAGATCGAGCCGGTCATCCTGCCACCAGTCGGCACGGCGTTGCCACAGGTCATTGACCTGTGGCGCCTGCAGCTCACCGCAGAGGGTCATGACTTGAGCACCAGCGGCTTGGCGTTGTGTTCGCGCAACTGGGCGATCACCGCATCGATGCCGTTCTGGCGGATCAAACCGCCGAGCTCGCTCTGTTTGGCGGAGAGCAGGCTGATCCCCTCTGCCACCATGTCGAAGGCTTTCCATTCGCCGGTCTTGTTGTTCTTGCGCAGCTTGAACTCGAGGAAGATGTCCGGCTTGCCGGCCTCTTTCACGCTGACGTTGACGGCGGTGATGTTGCCGCTGGGGGCTTTGCCCGGCTCGACCTTGACGGTCTGCTTGTCAAAATGGGCCAGCGCGTCGGCGTAGGAGCTCACCATGTACTCGGTGAACACTTCGACGAAGGCATTGCGCTGCGCTTCGGTGGTCTCTTTAATCTGGTTGCCGAGCACCTTGTAGGCGGCGAAGCGGTTGTCCACATAGGGCAGCAGCTCTTCGCGGATGATCACCCGCAGGTGATCCGGGTTGCTCTTCACCTGGGTTTGATCGGCCTTCAGGCGGGCGAAGGTCTGCTTGGCAGCCTGATCCACCAGCGCGTTGGGGTCGGTGGCATCGACTGCGGCCTGGGCAGACAGGGAAAAGAGCATGCTGGTCATCAGGCCCAGCAGCAGGGCGATTTTCTTGAACATGATTACTCCTTCTTGCTGTCTGATTTGCTGTCGGAGGATTGGCTGTAGAGGAACTTGCCAATCAAATCTTCCAGCACGATGGCGGATTTGGTGTCTTCAATCAGGTCACCGTCTTTGAGCATGGCGGTGCCCATCTCCTCATCGCTGAAGCCGGGCATCAGGCCAATATACTGCTCGCCGAGCAGGCCCGAAGTGAGGATGGAGAGCGAGCTGGTTTCGGAAAACTCACCGGCACTCTTTTGCATCATCAGGGTCACTTCGGGCACCTGGGTTTTCGGGTCCAGTGTTATGTCGCTGACCCGACCTACCACCACGCCGCCGACCTTGACCGGCGAGCGGACTTTCAGGCCGCCGATATTATCGAAATGCGCGCGCAGGGTATAGGTTTCTCCTTCCGGTTTGAAGCTCAAACCGGCCACTTGCAGGGCCAGTGCCAGAATGGCTGCTATGCCAGCCAGCATGAAGGTGCCGACCAGGAATTCTACTTTGCTGAACTTCATCTTTACCTTATCCAAACATGACTGCGGTGAGTATAAAATCCAGGCCGAGCACGGCGAGGGATGAGTGGACCACGGTACGGGTCGTGGCCTGACTGATCCCGGCCGAGGTCGGCTTGGCATCATAGCCGTTAAAGAGCGCAATCCAGGTGATCACCAGGGCGAAGATCAGGCTCTTGATGGCGCCCTGCATGATGTCTTCACCCCAGTCGACGGAGGACTGCATGGCAGACCAGAAGCCCCCTTCGTCCACCCCCAGCCAATCCACGCCAACCAGTTTGCCGCCGAAGATACCGATCAGGCTGAACATGAAGGCCAGCAGCGGCATGCTGATGACACCGGCCCAGAAGCGGGGGGCCACCACCCGGCGCAGCGGGTCGACCGCCATCATCTCGAGGCTGGAAAGCTGTTCGGTGGCCTTCATCAGGCCGATCTCGGCGGTCAGGGCCGAACCGGCGCGGCCGGCAAATAGCAGGCCGGTTACCACCGGGCCCAACTCCCGCAACAGGGAGAGGGAGACCAGCGGCCCCAGGCTCTGCTCGGCGCCGAAGTCTTTCAATACGTTGTAACCCTGCAGCGAGAGCACCATGCCGATGAACAGGCCGGAGACCAGGATGATGGCCACCGACTGCACGCCCACCACATACAACTGCTGGACCAGCAGCGGGAAGTGCTTGCGCGGCTCGGGTTTGCCCGCCAGCGCATGAAACAACATGATGGTGGCGCGGCCGACGGCGCTGATGACGCGCACGCCAACTCGCCCCAGCTTGCTTATTTGACTTATCAACATCACAGATCCTGTAGCAGGTCGCCTGCCGGAAAATGAAACGGAACAGGACCGTCGGGCAATCCTTTGAGAAACTGCTCGACTTCGGGATTGTGCTCCTCGCGCAGCTGTTCCGGTGTGCCGTGCGCCACCACCTTGCGATTGGCGATGATGTAGGCGTAATCGGCGATGGTCAGCACCTCGTTCACATCGTGGGTGACGATGACGGAGGTGATGCCGAGGGCATCGTTCAGCTCTTTAATCAGCTTGACCAGCACTGCCATGGTGATGGGGTCCTGCCCGACAAACGGCTCGTCATACATGATGAGGTCGGGATCGAGCGCAATCGCCCGTGCCAGCGCCGCCCGGCGCGCCATGCCACCGGAGAGCTCGGAAGGCATCAGTTTCGCTGCCCCGCGCAAGCCCACCGCCTGCAACTTCATCATGACGATGGTGTGGATCAGCTCCTCCGGCAGGCCGGAGTGCTCCCGCAGCGGGAAGGCCACGTTGTCGTAGACCGTCATGCCGGTAAACAGGGCGCCGCTCTGGAACAGCATGCTCATCCGCTTGCGCACCTCGTAGAGACGACGGCGGGAGAGGGTGGGGATATCTTCCCCGTCAAACAGAATGTGACCGGACTCCGGTTTGAGCTGGCCACCGATCAGCCGCAGCAGGGTGGTTTTACCGATGCCGCTCGGGCCCATGACGGCGGTCACCTTGCCACGAGGAATGGTCAGGTTGATCCCGTCATACAACAGCCGATCTCCGTGACTGAAGGTCAGATCGGAGATGGTGATCAGGTCATTGTTCAAACAATTGTCCATCCGGTGTAAATGAGGTGCGAATTTTATGGGGTAGTCTAGGTCTAAGCAACAGCAAGGAACAACTATTGAACAGGCCGCCAGCCCATTTGCACGACAGTTTTCTGCAACAAAGAGCGTTATCGGGAGCGGGGCTTACCATCCGATTCGCTTATCCGGGCAGACTTTTTTATAATCCCGCAGCTAATTTCGGCCCGGAGCTGTGTCTTTATGTCTGTAAAGCCTGAGAAAGTGTCTGAACTGTTCGATTTTCGTCGCAGTGCCCGCGCGGTGCTGGACACAGAAAAGCAAGCCATTGATGGACTCTATCAGTATCTGAACGACGCCTTCGACAAGGCGTGCGAAATGGTACTGCGTTGCGGTGGCAAGATTGTGGTCACCGGAATGGGCAAGTCGGGCCATATCGGCAGCAAGATCGCCGCTACCCTCGCCAGCACCGGTACGCCAGCCTTCTTCCTTCACCCAGGGGAGGCGAGTCATGGCGATCTGGGGATGATCTCCAGCGGCGACCTTATCATCGCCATCTCCAACTCCGGCGAGAGCGACGAAATCCTGGCCCTGCTGCCGGTGCTCAAGCGCCGCGGCATACCGCTCATCTGCATGACCGGCAATCCGGCCTCCACCATGGCCAAAGAGGCCAACGTGCACCTGTGCATCAAGGTGGAGAAAGAGGCCTGCCCGTTGGGTCTGGCGCCCACCTCCAGCACCACGGCAACCTTGGTGATGGGGGATGCCCTGGCAGTCGCCCTGCTGGAAGCGCGCGGTTTTACCGCCGATGACTTCGCCCTTTCGCACCCGGGTGGCTCTCTTGGCAAGCGTCTGTTGCTGCGGGTCGGCGACCTGATGCACCGCGGCGAGCTGTTGCCCCGGGTAGGGATCGATGCCACCATCAGCCAGGCGCTGCTGGAAGTGAGCCGCAAGGGGCTCGGCATGACGGCGGTGGTCGATGGCAATGGCCTGCTGGCCGGGCTGTTTACCGATGGCGATTTGCGCCGGATTCTCGACCAGCAGATCGATATCCATCACACCCCCATCAGCCGTGTGATGACCGCCAACTGTGTTACCGTAGGCCCAGAGATGATGGCTGCAGAAGCCGTCAAGCTGATGGAAACGAGAAAAATCAACGGATTACTGGTTGTGGATGAAGAGAAGCGCCCGCTCGGTGCCTTCAACATGCACGACCTGCTGAAAGCCGGAGTCATTTGATGCAAAACGTACCGACCCTCTATGGTCCGGTGACGCGCAGCCAGTACGACAAGGCGGCGCAAATCCGCCTGCTGGTGTGCGATGTGGACGGGGTGCTCTCCAACGGCCTCATCTACATGGGAAACAACGGTGAAGAGCTGAAAACCTTCTGTACCCGCGATGGTGCGGGTATGCGAGCGTTGCTCAATGCCGGGATCGAGATCGCCATCATCACCGGGCGCAACTCCCGTATCGTCAGCGATCGGATGAAAAGCCTGGGGGTGGCTCACGTGGTGCAGGGGGCCGATAAAAAGCTGCCGCACTTCGAGGCGTTGCTGGCCAAGCTGGGACTGACGCCGGAACAGGCTGCTTACATGGGCGATGACACCATCGATTTGCCGGTGATGACCGCCTGTGGCCTGGGTATCGCGGTGGCCGATGCCCATCCGCTGGTGCTGAGCCGTGCCGATATGGTCACCCGTCTCGGCGGTGGCATGGGGGCGGTGCGCGAAGTGTGTGACCTCATCCTGCAGGCGCAAGGCCATGGCGATTATCAGCCCGAGGCCTCGGTATGAGCAGACAGACCCTGTTGTTCGCCCTGTTGCTGCTGGTGGCGCTGGTCGCCTGGCAGTTGGGCAAGGTGGAGCTGGTGCCGGAGAGCGCCGTCAAAATCGAAAACTATCAGCCGGATTTTGTCGCCAAAGATTTGGTGACCACCCGTTTTGATATCAATGGCAAACGCACCGAACGGCTGGAGTCGACCTACGCCGAGTATTATCAGATCCTCGAGCAGGCCACCTTCGACAAGCCGGTGGTCTACATGTATGACGAGCAGGGGGCGGCCGAGTGGAAGGTGACCGCCGAAACCGGCGTGCTCAATACCGGCGATAACGTCATCCTGCGGGACAAGGTGCATCTGGATGGTCTGCTGCCCACCTCCTTCATCTCCACGCTCGATACGCCCTATCTGGAGCTGGATCTGGTGACACAGGATGTGCGCAGCAACCGGGAAGTGAACATTCTGGGTCGGGATTTCCAGACCCAAGGGGTTGGCCTCAAGGGCCATCTGGACCGCAAATATTTTGAGTTACTGGATCAAGGTCATGCCATCTATTTCAATGAAAAACGCTAATCTGGCCCTCGCAGCCCTGTTGTTGTGTGGTGCGGTGACCGCCAAAGAGTCCGACTTTGCCGAGAAGGTCTACGTCGATGCCGTCAAGCAGGTGGCCGAGATGCAGGACAATCGCATCACCTTCGAAGAGGATGTGACCATCAATCAGGGCACCATCAAGATTAAGGCTGACAAGGTGGTGGTGACCCGTTCCGGCGAGAAAGGGGCCGAGGTAATGACCGCCTACGGCAAACCGGCCACCTTCTTCCAGATCCTGGATAACGGCAAGCCGGTCAACGCCCATGGCAACACCATCCGCTACGAGCTGAAGAACCGGCTGGTGACCATCACCGGCAACGGTCAGCTCAAGCAGGAGGATAGCCAGGTCAATGGCGACCTGATCCGCTACGACATCGTCAAACAGAAGATGATTGCCGAGAGCAAGAGCCCGAACCAGCGGGTCAAGACCGTGTTCCTGCCGGATCAGGTAGAGAATTTCGACAAGCCCGCCGATCAGCAGAAGCAGGGAAAATAAACCATGGCAGTGTTAAAAGCAGTGGGCCTGCAGAAGAGCTACAAGCGCCGCATGGTGGTGAGTGACGTCAGCCTGGAAGTGGGCACCGGCCAGATTGTCGGCCTGCTCGGCCCCAACGGCGCCGGCAAGACCACCTCGTTTTACATGATCGTCGGGCTGGTGCAGCGCGATGCCGGTCTCATCACCATCGACGATCAGGACATCAGCCTGCAGCCCATGCATGTGCGGGCTCGCAACGGCATCGGTTACCTGCCGCAAGAGGCCTCCATCTTCCGTCGCCTGTCGGTGTTCGACAATCTGATGGGGGTGATGCAGACCCGCAAGGGGTTGAGCCGCGAGGAGCGTGAGGACAAGGTTCAGCAACTGCTGGAAGAGTTCAACATCACCCACATTCGCGACAACCTGGGTCAGAGCCTCTCCGGTGGTGAGCGCCGCCGGGTCGAGATCGCCCGCGCACTGGCGGCCGAGCCGCGTTTTATTCTGCTGGATGAGCCATTTGCAGGGGTTGACCCGATTTCTGTGATAGACATCAAGAAGATCATTCAGCATCTGAAAGATAGGGGCCTCGGCGTCTTGATTACCGACCACAACGTCAGAGAGACTCTGGACGTATGTGAGAAGGCCTATATCGTCAGCCACGGCAAGATGATTGCCGAAGGTGCACCGGCTGACATCCTCGCCGATGAACAGGTCAAGCGCGTCTATTTGGGCGATCAATTCAGTCTATAGTAAGGGGGCATGCCTTCATTTCCTTTGACGCCTGCCTCGCTGAACATAAGGATATCCCGACGTAGATGAAGCCGACATTACAGTTGCGTCTCGGTCAGTCCCTGACCATGACGCCGCAATTACAACAAGCGATTCGTCTGCTCCAGCTCTCCACCCTGGAACTTCAGCAGGAAATTCAGCAAGCGCTCGAAAATAACCCTCTGCTGGAGCAGGAAGAGAGTGAGCAGCAGGAGAGCGCACCGGAAGCGCCGGTCGATGATAGTCAAATGGACTCCAGCGATGCCATGGCTCAGGAGCAGATGCCGGATGAGTTGCCGGTGGATACGACCTGGGATGAGGTCTACTCCGCCGGCACCGCCCAGAGCGCTGGCCCCATCCACGATGGGGAAGATAGCGTCTATCAGGGGGAGACCACCGAAAACCTGCAGGATTATCTGCTGTGGCAGATGCGACTCACCCCGTTCAGCGATGTGGATGCCGCCATTGCGCTCGCCATCATCGATGCCATCGACGAATCCGGCTATCTGACCGTTGCGCTGGAAGACATTCAACAAGCGGTGGGCAGTGACGAGCTGGAGGTCGAACTCGACGAGGTCGAGGCTGTGCTCAAGCGGGTGCAGCATTTCGACCCGGTCGGCATTGCCGCCCGTTCGGTGCAGGAGTGTCTGCTGATCCAGCTGGAGCAGTATGACCCGCAGACCCCCTGGCTCAATGAGGCCAAGGAGGTGATCCTCGAGCACATGGAGCTGCTCGGCAACCGGGATTACCGCACCCTCGCCCGCAAGACAAAACTCAAAGAGAGCGACCTCAAGGAGGTGCTGGATCTGATCCAGCTGCTGGAGCCGCGCCCCGGTAACGGCATCATCCAGAGCGACTCCCAGTACGTGATCCCCGATGTTTCCGTGGTCAAGAAGGGCAACAAGTGGGTGGTCGAGCTCAATCCCGATTCCGCTCCCCGCATCCGGGTCAACGAGACCTATGCCGCCATGGCCCGCAACGCCCGCAGCAGCACCGACACCCAGTTTATCCGCTCCCATTTGCAGGAAGCCAAGTGGTTCATCAAGAGCCTGGAGAGTCGCAATGACACCCTGCTGAAGGTGGCCAGTTGCATTGTCGAGCAGCAACAGGGCTTTTTCGAGTATGGTGAAGAGGCGATGAAGCCCATGGTGCTCAACGACATCGCCGAAGCGGTGGAGATGCATGAGTCGACCATCTCCCGGGTGACGACCCAGAAGTACATGCATACCCCCCGTGGTATCTTCGAATTGAAGTTTTTTTTCTCCAGCCATGTGAACACCGAAGGAGGAGGAGAGTGCTCATCGACCGCAATTCGCGCGCTCATCAAGAAGCTGGTCACGGCAGAGAACCCTGCCAAGCCGTTAAGTGATAGCAAGATCGCGGATTTGCTGGCCGAACAGGGTATTATGGTGGCGAGACGCACGATCGCTAAGTATCGCGAATCCTTGTTTATCCCACCTTCCAATCAGCGCAAACGCCTGGTTTAGGCAAAACAAAAGGATGATGTTATGCAAATTAACCTGACCGGACACCATGTCGAGATCACCGAAGCTCTGCGTGATTATGTGAACAACAAATTTGCCAAACTCGAGCGTCACTTCGACCACATCAACAATGTTCATGTGGTGCTTAGCGTGGAAAAACTGAACCAGATAGCGGAAGCCAAATTGCACGTCAGCGGGGGCGAAGTGTTTGCCAACTCTGAACATGCCGATATGTATGCTGCGATAGACACCTTGCTCGACAAGCTGGACAGGCAGATCATCAAGCACAAAGATAAGTTAAACAAAAAATAACTATGCAACTTGAACACATACTGAGTCGGGACTGCACCAAGAGTGCAGTCCCTTGTACCAGCAAGAAACGCGCCCTCGAAATCATCAGCGAGCTGGCCGCCGAACGCCTTGGCACTTCCCGTCAGGCGCTGTTCGAATGTTTGCTGGCCCGCGAAAAAATGGGCAGTACCGGGATCGGTGCCGGTATTGCGATCCCCCACGGTCGCATTGACGATGAATTCCCGCCAACAGCGATCCTGATGACCTTTGCCGACCCTATTCCTTTCGACGCCATCGACAATCAACCGGTTGACCTGCTGTTTGCCTTGCTGGTGCCGGAAAGCGAGTGCAAGCAGCATCTCAAGACCCTTTCCCTGATGGCTTCCAAGCTCGGTGACAAGGCGGTCTGCCGCCAGTTGCGCCAGGCAACCAGCGATGAAGAGCTCTATCAGATCATGACCTCGGCCTGACAGCAGGCCAAGGATGAGACACCCGTTTTGGCGTGAGGGAACAAGATGCAGTTAATCGTGGTCAGTGGACGTTCGGGCTCCGGTAAAACGGTAGCCCTGCGAGTGCTGGAAGATCTGGGTTACTACTGTGTAGACAACCTGCCGGTCAATCTGCTGCCGCAGCTGATTGTCTCGGTCGAGAGCCAGTATGACAAACTGGCGGTCAGTATCGATGTGCGCAACCTGCCGAGCGATCCGGAGAAACTGGAAAATCTGCTGGCCCAGGTGCGCAATGAAGGGCGGGTAAAGTTCTCCAGCTTCTTCTTTGACGCCGACAACGGCACCCTGCTGAAACGTTATGGCGAGAGCCGCCGCTTGCACCCCCTGTCACGCAACAAGCTGTCGCTGGATGAGGCCATTCGGGAAGAGACCAACCTGCTTTCCCCCCTATCTTCAACCGCGGATCTGCGCATCGACACCACCAACCTCAGCGTTCACGACCTGAGCGAGCTCATCAAGACCCGGGTGCTCGGCAAGAAGGAGAACGAGCTGGTGCTGGTGTTCGAGTCGTTCGGGTTCAAGTACGGCATTCCCAAGGATGCCGACTTCGTGTTCGATGCCCGTTTCCTGCCCAATCCGCACTGGATCCCCGAGCTCAAGCCGTTTACCGGCAAGGATGAGCCGGTCGCCAACTACCTCTCGGCGCAGGCCGATGTGATGCTGTTTACCCAGCAGATCGAAAATATGCTGGTGACCTGGTTACCCCATCTGGAGCGCAATAATCGCAGCTACCTCACGGTGGGCATCGGTTGCACCGGCGGTCAGCACCGTTCGGTCTTTATTGCAGAGCGGCTGGCCAGCGCGTTCCGCTTGCTTGGCAAGAACGTGCAGATCCGCCACCGTACACTCGACAAGAGCGCGCCCCAATCCTGATGGACCAATAGGACGACCCGATGACTGTTTCCGCCTCGGTTGAAGTGAAAAACAAGCTGGGTATTCACGCCAGACCGGCCATGATGCTGTTTGAGCTGGTGCAGGGGTTCGATGCCCACGTCTTGCTGCGCAATGAAGATGGCGTGGAGGCCGATGCTGACAGCATCATCGGCCTGTTGATGCTGGATTCCGCGCAAGGGCGGCAGGTGGAAGTACAGGTTGAGGGCCCCGAAGAGGTCGAGGCCCTAGCCGCCGTGGTGGAGCTGTTCACCTCCGGCTTCAACGAGGAGTAGCCACTCCTCGTTTTTATTCTGATCCGCAAGCAGTGATCGGCTGTGTAATGATTCAGGATTCGCAGTATGGCAGCAGGGGTAGTCGACCTCATTGTTGCATCGATGAATCCAAGTCGCGGTCGATTATCTCGTCAGTAATATAATCTCCCTCATGACAAGCGCGCAGCGCCACAGCCGGAGCTGCGCCTTAGCTGGCCGATGCGGCGCTCGAGCTGGCCATTCTCTGCTGATAGCGCAGATCTTCTTCTATGGTGACCACCACTTCCAGTGGCTTGCCGGAGCGGAATACCGAGATGGTCAGCTTGGTGCCGGGGCGGCTCTCGACAATCTTGTCCATGGCGCTGCGTACGCCGCTGATGGCCTCTCCGTTGATCTTGAGCAGCACATCCCCTCGCTGCAGACCGCCTTTGGCCGCAGGACCGTTGGGATCCAGACTCTCCACCACCAGACCGCGCAGGTCGCCGAGGTTCATCATTCGCGCGACGATGGGATTGATCTCGACGCTGGAGACCCCGAGGTAGCCGCGGATCACCCGGCCGTTGGCGATCAGCTCATCCATGATCCGTTTTGCCAGCCGGTAGGGGATGGCGAAGCTGATGCCGTAGCTCTCCTGATTGCCGTTGAGGTGGTAGGTGGCGGTGTTGATGCCCACCAGATCGCCGCGGCCGTTGACCAGCGCCCCCCCCGAGTTGCCCTCGTTGATGGCGGCATCGGTCTGCAGCAGGTCCTGACGGCCATTGCTGTCGGGCCCCATGCTGGAGAGGCCGGTGCGACCGGTCGCACTGATGATGCCCTGGGTGATGGTCTGGCCGACGTTGTAGGGGTTGCCGATGGCGAGCACCACATCCCCCACTTCTGGCAGTCGCTCCGGATCCTGCGGGATCACCGGCAGGTTGTCTGACTCGATATAGAGCACTGCGAGGTCGGTGAGCTGATCGGTGCCGACCAGCTCGGCGCTGAAGACCCGGCCATCCTGCAACGCGACGATGATCTGGTCGGCATCGGCGATGACGTGGTAGTTGGTCAGCACATAGCCGCGCTGGTTCATGATGACGCCGGAACCCAGCCCTTGCGGGCGTAGCTCCCCCTGATTGCCCTGATTGGGGGCAAAGCTGCGGGTGTAGATGTTGACGACGGCAGGGCCTGCCCGATGGGCGGCATAGGAGAAACTCAGTTCACGGGCATTGGTGATGATGCCGGGCAGTTGGGCACCACCGCGAAAATGGGGAAACAGCAGCAACAGCAGCGCCGCGACGGTCAAACCGAAACCGACAGACTTGCCCAAGTAACTGACTAAAGGGGGGATTTTCATGTCATTCTCATCCGTACAGGCTGCGCGCAGAGAATAACACTATCGGTGGATAAAAATCACCCGCGGTGAAGGCCGCGGGTGATAGAGGGATTGGCGAACAACCTGAGCGTTAGCGGATCACCAGATAGAGCGAGGAGTCGCCGCGTTGGATGTTGAGCGCCAGCACGTCAGGCTTGTTCTTGAGGGCTTTGGTCAGCTCACCCAGAGTGTTGATGCGCAGGCGGTTGACCCCGATGATGATGTCACCCTTCTGCAGGCCGGAAGCGGCTGCCGGAGAGCGAGGATCAATGTCGGCCACCGCGACGCCGGAGACCGGGTCGGTAGTGGTGCTCAGCTTGGCCCCTTCCAGTGCCGGATGCAGCGCGCTGGCGCGCACTTCGCTGTCATCGGCCTGCTTCAGGGTCACCTTGGCAGTTTGTGATTTGCCATCGCGGATCAATCCCAGCTCGACCTGCTTGCCAGCGCCCATGGTGGCGATCTTGGCACGCAGCTCACCGAAGGAGCGAACTGGTTTGCCATCGATGCTGACGATGATATCGCCGGCCTTGATGCCCGCCTTGTCTGCTGCCGAATCAGGCATGACCTGATTGACGAAGGCACCATCCTTCTTGTTATAACCGAAGGTTTTGGCGATGTCGGAGGTGAGCTCGGTGCCGGTAATGCCCAACTGGCCGCGACGCACTTCACCATACTTGACGATCTGTTCGGTCAGATCCCGCACCATGTTGGAGGGGATGGCAAAGCCGATGCCGATGTTGCCGCCGTTCGGGCCCAGAATCGCGGTGTTGATACCGATCAGCTCACCACGCAGGTTGAGCAGAGCGCCGCCGGAGTTACCGGAGTTGATGGCCGCATCGGTCTGGATGAAGTTCTCCAGATTCTCGATGTTGAGGCCGCTGCGCCCCAGCGCGCTAACGATGCCTGACGTGACGGTCTGACCCAGACCAAACGGGTTGCCGATGGCCAGCGCATAGTCACCCACCCGCAGTTCATCGGAGTCGGCGAACTTGATCTGCACCAGATCCTCGGCCTTGATTTGTAGCAGGGCGATGTCGGACTGTTTGTCTTCACCGATCTTCTTGGCCGCATACTCACGACCATCCTTCAGGTTGACCTTGATCTCGTCCGCCTCGTGAACCACGTGGGCGTTGGTGATCACGTAACCCTTCTTGGCATCGACGATGACACCGGAGCCGAGCGCCTGGAACGGCTGCTCGCTCACCTGTTCGTCGGGCATGTTGGGGCCGAAGAAGAACTTGAACTGCTCCGGCAGACGCTGACGGGTAATTTTTTTGCCAGAAACCGAGATATTGACCACAGCCGGGGTGACCTGTTCGAGAACGGGCGCCAGGCTTGGCATCTCCTGATTTGAGCCTAACAGGGAAGGCAGTGCAGCCTGAGCAGGGGCCGCAGACATGGCGATACCGACACTGAGGGCTAGCACACTGAGCATGGAAAGAGGTTTACGCATATGAAAAACAGCTCCCAGAAAAAGTTGCATTGCAATCGTCAAGGTCAGACCACGGGACTGGCCAATTAGTTCCGCGAGGAACTAGTTTGGTTGCTTGAGCAGTCCGGAAGAGGCGCCCGCATAGTCGCGAGGCGGAACGCCCGGCTCTTCTGCCACATTGGCAGGGGCTTCTTCTACCAAGGACTCGCGGAACAGTGGTTCCTGCGCCTTGGCCAGGAATTTGCTCTGCTCGGCCATGTGGCGATAGAGGGTCTGATACTGCTCGGCCAACTGCTCCATCAGGGCGGCACTGTCGGCGAAGTGGGTGTTGATCTGGCCCTGATAACTCTCGAGCTCCTTGTGGGCCTTTTTCAGTTCCTGTTCCAGACGGCCAGCATCGCGGCTACGTACCGAAAAACGGCCGAGAACGATACCGATAATCAAGGCCGCGACAGCCAGCAGGATCCCAGTTAACAGACTCATAGATGCTCCTTGTTACAGCTAAAACAGAGTGGGTTTATGCGGTCGTCACAACCGCCATGCCTTGATGGCACTATACCGTGCGTCCTGAGGCCGTGATACCATTTTGTCCTCGATTCAGGGACTTGGAGAGGCGCTCAAGGATGACACCGCAGCAAAAATACCAGCAGGATCTGCTGCGCCCCGGCTTTGTGGCCGACCCCGCGCAGAGGATGGCCATTAGCAGGCTGGAGCGACTGTATCAGGATTTGCTACGGCGCCCGACTCCGACCAGATCTCGAGGGCTGCTGGGTTGGCTGCAAAAGCCCAAGCCGCCGGAGCCGGTCCTAGGTATCTATATGTGGGGCGGAGTGGGCCGAGGCAAGACCTGGCTGATGGATACTTTTTTTGACAGCCTGCCGGGGACGCGCAAGATGCGCAGCCATTTCCACCGCTTCATGCACCGCATTCACGATGAACTGCAGGGGCTGAGCGGGCAGTCCGATCCGCTCAAGCTGGTGGCCAGCAAGCTTGCCAGCGAGACAGACATCATCTGTTTCGACGAGTTTTTTGTCTCAGACATCACCGACGCCATGCTGCTGGGCACACTGTTTCAGGAGCTGTTTGGTCACGGTGTCGTATTGGTTGCAACCTCAAATATCCCGCCGCAGGATCTTTATCGCAACGGGCTGCAGCGAGCCCGTTTTTTGCCTGCTATCGAGCTTATCGAGCGCCATTGCGAGGTACTTAACGTGGATGGCGGTATCGACTATCGCCTGCGTACGCTGGAACAAGCCGAGATTTATCACTGCCCGCTGGATTTGCAGGCAAAAGCCAATCTTGACCACTATTTTCAGCAATTAACCGGTGGTCACTCGGCTTGCGAGGGGGCATTCGAGGTCAATCATCGTCAGCTGACGTCGCTGGGGATGGGGGAAGGGGTGCTCTATATGGAATTCGAGCAACTTTGCTGTACTGCCCGCTCCCAGAACGACTATATCGAGCTGGCCAGGCTGTTCCATACCGTTCTGCTGGCCAATGTGCAGCCAATGGGCACAGGCACGGATGACGCGGCTCGCCGCTTCATCGCCATGGTCGATGAGTTCTACGAACGGCACGTCAAGCTCATCATGTCGGCGGCGGTTCCCATGACAGAACTTTACGGCGAAGGGCTGCTGAATTTCGAATTCAAACGCTGTCTTTCGCGGCTTCAGGAAATGCAATCGCACGAATACCTTGCCAGAGTGCACCTTCCTTAGTCACAATACCGCGCCTGCCAGTCGGATGGGCATCTGCGGCAGGTAGGGCCGGGCGACATTTGCTAGCTTCATGGCAGTGAAATTAGCAGGTGATATTTAAGGCAACTTCACTTATAATCGCCCGGCCCACGTTACAGCTGTCGATAAGACAGCAACACTTTAAGCTTTACTTGTATTCGAAGGGGTACAGGTAGGCCATCGTTTGTTGTTTGTGGGAGAGCCCCCATAAGCAATTGGGTCTGTAACAGGTAATTGGGTTTAACTTAATGAAAACTTTCGTTGCCAAGCCAGAAACCGTAAAACGTGACTGGTACATTGTGGACGCAGAAGGTAAAACTCTGGGTCGTATCGCAACCGAGATTGCTGCTCGTCTGCGTGGTAAGCACAAAGCTGAATACACTCCGCACGTTGACACCGGTGATTACATCATCGTTGTAAACGCTGAGAAGGTACACGTAACCGGTAAGAAATTTACCGACAAAATGTACCACGCTCACTCCGGTTTCCCGGGTGGTATCAAGTCAATCAGCTTCGACAAGCTGATTCAGCGTAAACCGGAAATGGTAATCGAAGCAGCCGTCAAAGGCATGCTGCCGAAAGGTCCTCTGGGCCGTGCCATGTTCCGTAAACTGAAAGTTTACGCAGGCGCCGAGCATGCTCATGCTGCTCAGCAACCTCAAGTACTGGATATCTAATCGGGAACTGGCAACATGGCAGAAAATCAATACTACGGTACCGGCCGTCGCAAAAGCTCCACTGCTCGCGTATTTATCAAAGCGGGTAGCGGCAAGATCGTAATCAACCAGCGCTCCCTGGAGCAGTACTTCGGCCGTCCGACTGCCCGCATGGTAGTTCGTCAGCCGCTGGAACTGGTTGAGATGACCGAGAAACTGGATCTGTACATCACCGTTAACGGTGGTGGCATCTCCGGTCAAGCTGGTGCGATCCGCCACGGTATCACTCGTGCTCTGATGCAGTACGACGAAACCCTGCGTTCCGAACTGCGTAAAGCTGGCTTTGTTACTCGCGATGCCCGTAAGGTTGAGCGTAAGAAAGTCGGTCTGCACAAAGCTCGTAAGCGTCCGCAGTACTCCAAGCGTTAATTCGCTTTTGGTACTCACTCTTTCGAGTGTCAAAAAAGCCTGGCAGCCGCTAGGCTTTTTTTATTGGTAATATTACCGACATCAATGCTAACCACGCGTCACAAAAGACAAAAAATTGTTTCTTTATTGTTTTCATTGCTCACCGCTCTTTCTTGTCAAGTTGTTATCTTTTCTTTAAAATTTCCCCTGTTTTCTGTGGCAATTGTAAATCCAGCTTCCGCCGCTGTTGTCACGGGAAAAATGGGGAACAGGGACACTATAAGAATGTGCGGAGTCCACATGGGAGAGTTTTTGGATGAGCAATGCGCCAGTTGATACCGGTCGCCGCAGATTTCTTACCTGGTCAACGGTTGCCGTTGGTGGGGTAGGAGCTGCGTTTACCGCAGTGCCGTTTATAAAGTCATGGAATCCGAGTGCCAAGGCCAAAGCAGCCGGGGCGCCGGTTGAAGTCGATATCAGCAAGTTGGAACCGGGTCAGCTCATCCGTGTCGAGTGGCGAGGCAAGCCTGTCTGGGTGGTGAAACGCACCAAACAGACGCTGGATGCCTTGGCCGCCCATGATGACAAGCTGCGGGATCCCTCATCTGAAGAGCCGCAGCAGCCTGACTATGCCCATAACGGGTACAGATCGATCAAGCCCGAGATATTTGTCGCGGTCGGTATTTGCACCCACCTTGGGTGTTCACCTTCCTATCTGCCTGACAGCTTTGGCGAGCAGGTGCAGGGCGTCACGTCCGGCTTCTTCTGCCCGTGTCATGGCTCCAAGTTCGACATGGCCGGCCGTGTGTTCCAGGGGGTGCCTGCACCGCTGAACCTGGTCATTCCGCCCTATCAATTCATTAATGACACCACCATTCAGGTCGGTGCCGATGGCAAGGAGGCCTGACCATGTTGAGTAAACTGATGGGCTGGATCGATTATCGATTCCCGCTCACGGCCATGTACAACGACCATATGGCCAAGTATCCGGCACCGAAGAACCTGAACTTCTGGTACTTCTTCGGCTCGCTGGCCATGCTGGTGCTGGTCAACCAGATCATCACCGGTATCTGGTTGACCATGAACTACAACCCCTCCGCGGAAGGTGCGTTTGCCTCCGTGGAGTACATCATGCGCGATGTGGAGTACGGCTGGCTGCTGCGTTACATGCACTCAACCGGCGCGTCTGCATTCTTCATTGTGGTTTACATGCACATGTTCCGCGGCATGATCTATGGCTCTTATCAGAAGCCTCGTGAACTGCTGTGGATCTTCGGCATGCTGATCTTCCTGGTGCTGATGGCGGAAGCCTTCATGGGCTACTTGCTGCCCTGGGGCCAGATGTCATTCTGGGGTGCCCAGGTCATCATCTCGCTGTTTGGCGCCATTCCGGTCATCGGTGACGATCTGACCCTGTGGATCCGTGGTGACTACGTCATCTCCGGTGCGACCCTGAACCGCTTCTTCGCGCTGCATGTCATCGCGTTGCCGCTGGTGTTGGTGATGCTGGTTGCCATGCACATTCTGGCGTTGCATGAGGTGGGGTCCAACAACCCGGATGGCATCGACATCAAGAAGCACAAGGACGAAAACGGCTGGCCGCTGGATGCAGTAGCGTTTCACCCTTACTTCACCGTCAAGGATATGATCGGTGTGGCGGGCTTCCTGTTCTTCTTCTGCGCCATCATCTTCTTCAAGCCGGATATGTGGGGTTACTTCCTCGAGAAGCCGAACTTTGAAGTGGCCAACGGGCTTAAGACCCCGGCGCATATTGCGCCTGTGTGGTACTTCACGCCGTTCTACGCCATTTTGCGGGCGGTGCCGGACAAGCTGCTTGGCGTCATCATGATGGGCCTCTCCATTGTGGTGCTGTTCCTGCTGCCGTGGCTGGATCGCTGCAAGGTGCGCTCGGTGCGTTATCGCAGCAAGCTGCACAAGTTGAATATTGCCCAGTTTGTGGTGTGCTTCGTGATTCTGGGGATCCTCGGGGTGCTGCCGTCGACGCCGACTCTGACGCTGATTGCCCAAATTTGTACCTTGGGTTATTTCGGGTTCTTCGTCCTGCTGTTCTTCTATAGCAAGAATGAAAGCACCAAGCCGCTGCCGGAGAGGGTGACATTTAAATGAAAAGAATAATATTTGCAGTGCTGACCCTGCTGCCGTCACTGGTGTTTGCCAATACCGGAGCCGTGCATCTGGACAAGGCCAACTATGACCTGAGCGACAAGGCTTCTCTGCAGCGTGGCGCCGCCACCTTCATGAACTACTGCTTTGGTTGCCACAGTACCCAGTACCAGCGTTACAACCGGGTGGCAGAGGATCTGGGGATCCCGGCCGATCTGATGGCTGACAATCTGATCGTCAATGGCGCCAAGATTGGTGACCTGATGGAAAACTCTGTCTCGGAGAAGGATGCCGCCAAGTGGTTTGGTGCGCCGCCTCCTGATCTGACGCTGGTTGCCCGGGTGCGTGGTGCAGACTGGATCTACACCTATCTGCGCTCCTTCTATGTGGATGAAACCCGTCCGTTCGGGGTGAACAACGCCGTATTCCCGTCCGTGGGCATGCCCCATGTACTGGAGCCGTTGCAGGGAACCCCCCGTGCCGAGTTTGCCACTCACACGGTCGATGGCGTGGAAACCCATCAGGTTGTCAGCATCAAATCTGACGGCAATGGTGAAATGAATAACGAAGAGTATGATCAGACGGTGCTGGATCTGGTAAACTTCTTGGTCTACTCGGCTGAACCGGTACAACAGGAGCGTGAACGTATGGGCTTCTGGGTGCTTGGCTTCATCGTGATCTTCTTCATCTTCACTGTGCTGTTGAAGAAGGAATTCTGGCGCGACGTTCACTAAGCGACCAGATACGGGTAATATAATGCACGGCAATGAAGACCAAGATGCTTCATTGCCGTTTCTGCTTTTTTATGACGGGAGGGTTCAATGGCTGTAGCTGCCAATAAGCGTTCGGTAATGACGCTGTTTTCCGGTGCCAACGATATGTTCAGCCATCAGGTGCGTATTGTCCTGGCGGAGAAGGGTGTTAGCGTGGATATCTGCCAGGTTGACCCAGCCAATCTGCCGGATGAGCTGGCCGAGCTGAACCCGTACAACTCTGTACCGACTCTGGTGGATCGTGAGCTGGCACTCTATACCTCACGCATCATCATGGAGTATCTGGATGAGCGCTTCCCGCATCCGCCCCTGATGCCTGTTTACCCGGTTGCTCGTGGTAACAGCCGTCTGATGATGCACCGCATCGAGCTGGACTGGTACTCCCTGGCCGACAAGATCATGGCCGGTACCGATGCTGAAGCGGCACGCAACGAACTGCGTGACAACCTGCTGGCCATTGCGCCGATCTTCGGTGAAATGCCCTATTTCATGAGCGAAGAGTTTGGTCTGGTGGATTGCTACATGGCTCCGCTGCTGTGGCGTCTGCCGAGCCTGGGCATCGACCTGACCGGTCGTGGTGCCAAAGAGCTGAAGGCCTACATGGTTCGTCTGTTCGAGCGTGAATCCTTCCAGGCCTCTCTGACCGAAGCCGAGCGCGAGATCCGTTCTGGCGTATGAGCATGGAACCGACAATGACACCGAGCCGCCCGTACCTGTTACGGGCGTTCTTTGACTGGTTGCTGGACAATGACCTGACCCCCCATCTGGTGGTCAACGTCAACATTCCCCATGTGATGGTGCCGATGCAGTTTGCCCAGGATGGGCAGATAGTGCTGAACATCGCGCCTCGTGCCGTGATGCAATTTCATATGGATAATGAGGCCATCAGCTTCAGCGCACGCTTTGGCGGGGTATCCCAGCAGGTCTATATCCCGATGGCGGCCGTACTGGCTATCCATGCCCGGGAGAATGGCGTGGGCACCATGTTCCCGCCCGAACCGGGTTACGACATCTGGCTGGAACAGGCCGAAGCGCCGGTGGAGCCTGAGCCGGAACCGCCGCGCCCCAGCGGTCGTCCGACCCTGAAGGTCATCAAATAAAAAAACGCAGCCGATTGGCTGCGTTTTTTTATGCCGCGTTGGCTTAGTTCTGGGCGAACTCGAAGGCCTTGATCACGCGCTTCACGCCCTCAACGTGGCGAGCAATCTGCACTGCCTGTTCCCCCTCCTGACGCGTCACCAGACCAATCAGGAACACCTCGCTATTCTCGGTGACCACCTTGACCTTGGTGCTGTCGAAGTTCTTGGTGCCGAACATGTCGGCTTTCACCTTGGAGGTGATCCAGGAATCATTGCTGCGAGTGGTGAAGCTGGCGGGCTGGCCGAGGCGCAACTCGTTGTAGACGTGGCGGACCCCTTCGATGCGACTGACAATTTTGCCCGCCTCAATCTTGTAAACGTCAGAAGGTGTCTGGCCGACCAGCAGCACGCGGCCGTTGTTGCTGTAGACGCTGATCTTGCTGGCTGCGCTGAGCGGTTTATTGTCGGCCAGCAGATTGGCCGCTTTCAGCTCGATGGTCTGGTCATCCCACTGTGCGCCCAGCGTTCGGCGATCGCCAGAGGCCTTGGCTGTCCCTGCGGCGCCGCCAACAACTACGGCTGCGCAGCCTTGCAGCAGCAGGCTGCTCACCAGCAGACCGAGCAGGATAGTGTGCTTTTTCATGGTTTCAATCTTCCTGTTGCGGGAAAAGTGTCTGGTCGATGAGATCACACAGGCAGTGCAGGGTCAACAGATTCACTTCCAGAATGCGAGGCCGACGGGCGGATGGCACGCGGATCTCCACATCGTTCGGACCGAGCAGACCTGCCATTTCGCCACCGTCCCCCCCGCTTAGCACCACTATGGTCATGTCGCGGGAGAGGGCGGCCTCGGCGGCCTTGATCAGGCTGCGGCTGTGGCCGGAAGTGGTGATGACCACCAGAATGTCGCCGGGCTGGCCCAGTGCGCGGATCTGCTTGGCGTAGACCTCTTCAAAACCGTGATCGGTGGCGATGGCGCTGATGGTCGCCATGTCGGGCGTCAGGGCCATGCCGGGCAGGGAGGGGCGCTGGGTCTCGTAGCAGTTGACCAGCTCGGAGATGAACAGTTGCGCCAGTGCGGCAGAAGGACCGTTACCGCATGCCAGCACCTTGTGGCCATTGAGCAGGCAGATGGTGATCATCTGGGCTGCGGTATGGATGGCATCCGGCAGCGCCTCGGCAGCGGCTATCTTGGTCTGGATGCTTTCGGTGTAGTTCTCTTTGATGCGGTCAGTCATAGGGTCCTCTTAAAACGCGTTCTGGATCCAGGCTGGCTGGTCGCCCTCGAACGCAATCACATCGAATCGGCAGGCCTGATTGGCCTCGTTGATGGCATGTTGCTTCAAATAGTGGCGCGCTGCCAGCATGATCTTGTGCTGTTTGCTGCGGGTGACCGAACTGGCGGCCCCGCCATGGCTGCTTGTGGCCCGGTAGCGCACCTCAACAAACACCAGGGTCTGGCCCTGGTGCATGATGAGATCTATTTCACCGCCACGACAGCGGTAGTTGCGCGCTACCGGTTGCAGGCCCCGGGCCTGCAACCAGCGTTCAGCGACTTGTTCAAAGTGCTGTCCCTTGCTCGTCGGTGAGGGGAACAGGCTCGGCAACTGCTGGCGCATCCGTTTCCATAGTTCCTTCATTGGAGGGCTCCTCCAGCTGCTGAACGGCGTTCTCGTCGACCAGTTTGCCGTTCTGGTAAGTCCCCCAGCTCAGCATCCGCACGATATTGCCCTGGGCATCCACGCTCAGCTGACCGCTCATGCCAGCCTGCTGCATGCCACCCACCTTGCGCATCTGCTGCAGGTTCTCTGCCAGGCTGACGGCATCGTAACCCATGGCAAACAGACGCAGCAGGTCACCCTGAGTCTGCGGCCAGAGCAGGGCGATCTGCTCGCGCTGTTTCTCGTAGCCGCCAAGCAGCAGCGGCATATCGGCGATATGCATGCCGTTGAGCTCGGAGGCGACCTCGGTGGCGGCGCTGTCGTAGCCACGGGAGCTGGTGTAGATGGGCAGGCTGCCCATCGGATTGACCGAGACATCCACGTAGGGCTTGATCATCCGGGTTTCCAGGCTGTTGGCCACCACGTAAACGGCATCGATGCTGCGCGGTGCGGCATCAGAGAGTTGCACCACTTCACCAGCACGGGCGGTAGAGCGGCCGCTCAGGGCATTCTTGACCATCCCCTGCACTTCGTTGCGGGCACCGAAGGTGGCCACCACTGGCTTATCCTGGCTCAGGGTGGCCCAGCTCTGCTCGAACGCCTTGATACTGCTGTAACCGATCCGCCCCTGGGCGGCGATCAGCAGCGGTTTGCGGTAGCCCTGTGTGTAAAGGTACTGGGCTGCCTGCGCGGCATCTGCGGCGGCAGAGAGGGAGAAGTAGTAGGTGGAATCGTTGACGATCGGCTTGTCCAGCTCGTTGAGCGCCAGCACCGGCACGGTCGGATTGGCCTTGAGCAGCTCCTCGACCCGGTCTTTCAGCAGCGGGCCGATGATCATGTCCGCCCCTTCCTGAATCGCCTGCTTGTAAAGATCGCCGGTCGACTTGCTCTGGGTGTCGTAGAAGTTCAGGGTAAATTGTCCCTGATTTTCCTTATAAGACATCAGCATACCGTTGCGGATAGCGGCGCCCTGCGGCTCCAGATTACCGGATAGGGGCAGCAGCACGGCGATCTGCTGCACCGAGGTGCTGGCAGTGGCCGCCAGATCGCCCAATCCTGCCGGCATATCTTTCTGGGCCGGATGGTTGGGGAAGTCGCGCTTCCAGCCTGCCAGCTGGCGGGCCAGCAGGTTTGGCTGGGCGCCAAACTCGTTGACCAGTGCCGCCAGTCGCAGCCAACCGGTGGTCACGTCAGGGGCCGGTGCCTCTTCCAGTGCCTGCAGGGTGGAGGGGGTCATGCTTTTGAGCAACGACCAGATCTGCTGATGGTTGGTCGCCTGCTCGCTCTGATTGAGGTAGGGCTCCAGTGCAATCAACGACTTGGCTGCGCCAAACTTGTTGTTGATGTCGAGCTGCAGCACCACGCGCTGGCGATACCAATCCTTCTGGGTATCGGCATCCAGCACCACCTCGGGTTTGCCTTCCAGCAGGATCAGCGCCTGATTGGCGTGGCCCTGCGCCAGCAACAGATGGGCTTGCAGCAGTTGCAGCTGCGCCTTCTGGGCGGGCTCCTTGGCCTGCTTCTGCAATTGCTGGAACAGTGCCGAGGCCGGTTTGGCTTGGCCCAGCGCCAGATAGCTGCGTGCCGCCAGCATCTGCCAGGTAAAGGCCTCGGCCGGCTTGGCCGGGTCCACCTGCTCAAGATACCACTGGGCATTCTTGGTCAGATTGGAGAACGCAGAGGGCATGCCTGACTGCCCTGACGGTTGATTGGGCTCCGACGCACAGGCGGCGAGCAGTACTGCCGCGAGTATGATGCCGAAGAGTCGTGATACACTTAGCTGCTTTGTAACCCGGTTCAAGTTCATTCCCCGACCAGTGTTGAAGTTCCCCATAGTGTAAACGGGCCAATATGGCGACACAATTGTCGGGGCACTCGGAGATCCCATGAGTGACATCCCAACCCTGTATATAGTCCCCACTCCGATCGGTAATTTGGCGGACATCACCCAGCGTGCATTGGATATTTTACGCAGTGTCGATCTGGTGGCCGCCGAAGATACCCGTCATACCGGTATCCTGCTCAGCCACTACCAAATCTCGGTGCCGACCTTCGCCCTGCACGATCACAACGAGCAGCAGAAGGCCGATGTGCTGATCGGCCGGATCAAAGAGGGCAAGAGTGTTGCGCTGGTCTCCGATGCCGGCACCCCGCTCATCAGCGACCCCGGTTATCACTTGGTCACCCGCTGTCGTGAAGCCGGGGTCAAGGTGGTGCCTCTGCCTGGCCCCTGTGCCGCCATCACCGCCTTGAGCGCAGCCGGTCTGCCTACCGATCGCTTTGCGTTTGAAGGCTTTCTGCCCGCCAAGAGCAAGGGGCGCGACGATCGTCTGCAAGCGGTTATCGAAGACACCCGTTCGCTGGTGTTCTACGAATCGCCACGCCGGGTGAAGGATACAGTGGAAGCGATTGCTCGCATTCTCGGCGAGCGTCAGGTGGTGGTGTGCCGCGAGTTGACCAAGACCTTTGAGTCGATCCACGGTCTGCCTGCCTCTGAAATGCTGACTTGGCTCGGTGAGGATGACAACCGCTGCCGAGGCGAGATCGTGCTGGTGGTGGCTGGCGCCTCCAAAGATGAAGAGGATCTGCCGGCCGAGGCGATCCGCACTTTGGGGCTGCTGGTAGCTGAACTGCCACTGAAGAAAGCGGCTGCCCTGACCGCCGAGATCCACGGCGTGAAGAAGAATGCCCTCTACAAATATGGGCTCGAGCACTATTGAGCCGATGAAATAGGCCTGCAGACTGTTTTCTGACCTGTGCAATCCCTCGAACCGGCAAGCATTCAGCCTGTCAACGGGGGTCAAAGCGCGATAAATGGCTGTAAACGGGAATTGCCGGTTTACCCCGTGTGTATCGCAAGGCTATAATCCGCGCCTCGGAGTTGGCTGGGCAATCGCTGCTTCGTCGTTGTGTCCCTCGGGACAGACGGGCGGAGGGGAGGAAAGTCCGGGCTTCATAGGGCAGGGTGCCAGGTAACGCCTGGGGGGCGCGAGCCTACGACCAGTGCAACAGAGAGCAGACCGCCGATGGCCCGCAAGGGATCAGGTAAGGGTGAAAGGGTGCGGTAAGAGCGCACCGCGCGACTGGCAACAGTTCGTGGCACGGTAAACTCCACCCGAAGCAAGACCAAATAGGCCCCTATTGGCGCGGCCCGCGTTGGGGGCGGGTAGGTTGCTTGAGCCAGCGAGCGATTGCTGGCCTAGAGGAATGATTGCTACCCGGGGCAACCCGGTACAGAACCCGGCTTACAGGCCGACTCCGACCTCATTCCGAAGAGCCCCGCGATTTATCGCGGGGCTCTTTTTTATGCATGAGAAAATATGGCTTCGTTGGTCGGATATTTTTTGTCTCGCCATGTTGAATGAAATTATATGTTTTAAATCAGTCGAATAGTCTCGTATTTAGCGCAATGGCAGCGATAGATGGTGATAGGACACCGGATGGCTGTTCGCACCCGCATATTGTGTCTGTTCTCAGTTCATTCACTTATTTCAATTAATCGCCAGAGTTTAACGCCAAATAACTTGTGGAAAATCAACCCACTCAATCCGCGGTATGCAAATGCTGCGTCAATATGTTCCCTCTGTCCCATCTCCTTGCTTGAAAAGCCCCCTGCACGTCCTTAAACTTCAACGTGGGGAAAAGTGGATCAAAGTGGTTTTTAGAGGGGCAATCTGCCTGCTCACTCACCTTCAGGGACTGCAATTTGTTGCGTGGCGCTCATGCCATCAGCCTGGACAGTAAAGGGCGGCTGGCTATTCCGACCAAATTTCGTGATTGGCTGCGCGATGAAAGCGACGGCCAGCTGGTCTGTACCATCGATATTGCTCATCCCTGTCTGCTGCTTTATCCCCTGACTGAATGGGAAGAGGTCGAGCGCAAGCTCAAGACCCTCTCCAGCATGAATCCACAAGAGCGCCGTTTGCAGCGACTGCTGCTGGGACATGCAACCGAATGCGAGCTGGATGGCAATGGCCGTCTGCTGCTCAGTCAGCCACTGCGCAACCATGCTGGGCTGGACAAGAAAATCATGCTGGTGGGCCAGCTCAACAAGTTTGAGTTGTGGGATGAAGCCCGCTGGCAACAACAGGTCAATGACGACATCTTGGGTCTGCCCGGGGACGATTGGGCAAGCTCACCACGACTACAGGATTTCTCTTTATAAATGACCCAAGCCGCTGAACACATCACAGTGCTGCTGCACGAAGCCGTTGAAGGTCTGGCCATCAAGCCGGACGGTGTCTACGTCGACGGTACTTTTGGCCGTGGTGGTCATTCTCGTCTGATCCTGCAGCACCTTGGCCCCAATGGCCGCCTGATCGCCATCGACCGCGATCCGCAGGCGATCGCCGAAGCGGCCAAGATCCAGGATCCCCGTTTCGAAATCGTGCACGGCCCCTTCTCCGGCATCGCCTCCTATCTGGATGAGCGCGGTTTGCTGGGCAAGGTGGATGGCTTCCTGCTGGATCTGGGGGTCTCTTCCCCCCAGCTGGATGATGCCGAGCGCGGCTTCAGCTTCATGAAAGATGGTCCGCTCGATATGCGGATGGACCCCACTTCCGGCCAGAGTGCCGCCGAGTGGCTGGCCAAGGCCGATGTGGATGACATCGCCTGGGTGCTGAAGACCTTCGGTGAGGAGCGTTTTGCCAAGAAGATCGCCCGCGCCATCGTCCATGACCGCGTGACCGAGCCTTACGTGCGTACCCGTCAACTGGCGGAGATGATTGCCCGGGTCAATCCGAGCAAGGAGAAGGGCAAGCATGCGGCAACCCGCAGCTTCCAGGCCATTCGCATCTATATCAACAGCGAGCTGGACGAGATCGAAACCGCGCTCAACGGTGCGCTGGAAGTGTTGGCACCGCACGGCCGCCTGTCAGTGATCAGCTTCCATTCGCTGGAAGACCGATTGGTGAAGCACTTCATCCGCAAGCACGAGAAGGGGCCGGAAGTGCCTTACGGCATTCCGCTGACCGAAGCCCAGCTCGCTGGCGGTCGCAAATTGAAGTCGGTCGGCAAGGCGCTCAAGCCTTCTGATCATGAAGTATCTGAAAACAGCCGATCACGCAGCTCGGTGCTGCGTGTTGCCGAACGGCTGGCGGAGTAAGCGATGAGCGAAGTGCGTGTTCATCTGGCCAAGGAGATCGTTGCCGATCTCTGGCGGCACAAGCTGCAGATTTTTCTGTCGGTCGCCGTGCTGGTGACCGCGTTTGCCGTGATCCTGGTGACCAACATGACCCGCGGTCTGACGGCCCAGCAGAACGATCTGATGGCGGAAGAGGATCGCCTCAATATCGAATGGCGCCATCTGCTGTTGGAGCAGGGCACCCTGGCTGAACACTCCCGGGTGGCGAGTCTGGCGATGGACAAGTTGCAGATGGGGCGTCCGCTGGTGACCACCGAGAAGGTAATTACCCAACCATGAAACGCAAGGCTACAGCCAAAGCTGCCAAAGCGACTGTCAAAGCGCCATCGATCTATCCGTGGCGCTTTCGCACGCTTGCGGTGTTTATCGGCATCGCGTTTGTGGGTCTGATCCTGCGTCTGGCCTGGATCCAGGTGATCAATCCGGATCGTCTGCGTCAGGAGGGGGACATGCGTTCCCTGCGTACCACCTCCACCCAGGCAGTGCGCGGCATGATCACCGATCGCAACGGTGAGCAGCTGGCGGTCTCGGTGCCGGTCGAAGCGGTCTGGGCCGATCCCAAGACTGTCCACGAATCCGGTGCCATCAATAATGAGCGGGCCTGGCTGGCGCTCTCCGCCGTGCTCAAGCTCGACATCAATACCCTCAAGCATCGCATCGCCAACCCCAGCAAGCGCTTCGTCTATCTGCAGCGTCAGGTGACCCCTGCCGTGGCGGAATATATCAAGGGCCTCAAGCTGGGTGGCATTTACCTGCGTCCCGAAGCGCGCCGCTTCTACCCGACTGGTGAGATCAGTGCCCATCTGGTGGGGGTGACCAACATCGATGGCAGCGGTATTGAAGGGATTGAGCGTAGCTATAACGAGTGGCTGACGGCGACGCCCGGCGAGATGCGGGTACGCAAGGATCGTCAGGGACGGGTCATCGAGCGGCTTGGCCTCGTCAAAGAGGGCAAGAACGCCAACGATCTGCAACTCAGTATCGATCAGCGGGTGCAGGCACTGGCCTACCGCGCGCTCAAGCGGGCGACCGACGAGAACAAGGCGACCTCCGGCTCCATGGTGATGCTGGATATCAAGACCGGCGAAGTGCTTGCCATGGTCAATACTCCCTCCTACAACCCGAACAACCGCGGCCAGTACCAGAGCTTCCGGGTGCGCAACCGGGTGGTGACCGATACCTACGAGCCGGGTTCTACCATCAAACCATTGATTTTGCTCAGTGCCTTGCAGGCTGGCGTGACCAGCTGGAAAGATACCATCCAGGGCGGGCCGCTTTTTATCGGGGCGAAGCAGATCAAGGACGTCAGTATCCACAAGGCGACCAACCTCTACGACATTCTGCGCTACTCCTCCAACATCGGTATGTCGCGTATCGCGCTGCGGATGCCGGCGCAGGAGATGATCAACACCCTCAGCATGTTCGGTTTCGGCATGGATACCGGCAGCGGGCTGATGGGCGAGAGCAGCGGCATGTTGCCACAGCGTCGTCGCTGGTCCGATATCGAACGGGCGACCCTCTCGTTCGGTTATGGCCTGCGGGTCACTCCGCTGCAGCTGGCTTCCGCCTACGCCACACTGGCCAACAAGGGCAAACGGGTGCCGCTCTCCATCGTCAAGGTGACCACGCCGCCCAAGGGTGAGCAGGTGATCGACCACAACAACGCCTCTGCCATGTTGCAGGCGCTGGAGTACGTGGTCGACAACGCCATTCCAAAAGCCAAGATCCCGGGTTATCGGGTCGGCGGCAAGAGTGGTACCGCCAAGGTCGCCGTCGCAGGTGGCTATGGCAAGGATTACATGGCCTGGTTTGCCGGTTTCGCACCCGCCAGTGATCCCCGTTTCGTCATGGTGGTGGTGATCAACGAGCCAAAAGGCAGCGCCTATTATGGCGGTGCCGTGGCGACCCCACCGTTTGCAGAGGCCATGGGCGGGGTGCTGCAGCTCTTCAATATTCGTCCCGATGCGGTGCCGCCAGCGGTGCCCACCAAACTTGCCCGTACGGAGGCCTCTCTTGTCCCGCGCACTTGATGTATTACTGCGCCCCTTCGGTATCCAGGCGCCGGCGCTCACCCTGACCGATATCCAGCTGGATAGTCGGCGGGCTGGCCCCGGCTCGCTCTTCGTGGCCATTCGTGGTCATCAGGTGGATGGCAGACGGTTTATCGAACAGGCGGTGGCTCAGGGAGCGACCGCTGTTGTGTTTGAGGAGGATGGTGAATTCGTTCCGCCGTCGACTCTGGTTCCTTGTATTGGGATACAGGATCTGCCCGCTCGTCTCTCCGAACTTGCTGGCTATTTTTACGAGCAGCCTGCGCAAAAACTGCAACTGGTCGGGATCACCGGCACCAACGGCAAGAGCACTACCGCTTTGCTGGTCGCCAACTGGCGCACCCTGCTGGGTGGCAAGGCCGGCGTGATGGGCACCATCGGTAACGGCCTGTTTGGCCATCTGATCGAAGCGGAAAACACCACTGGCAGCGCCGTGCAGGTGCAAGCCAATCTGGCTGCGCTGCAAGAGCAGGGGGCGGATCTGGTGGCGATGGAGGTCTCCAGCCATGGTCTGGTGCAGCACCGCGTCGCCGCGCTGCCCTTTGCCGCCGCTGTCTTCACCAACCTGAGCCGGGATCACCTCGACTACCACGGCACCATGGAAGCCTATGGCGCGGCCAAGGAGCAGCTGTTGCAGCTGGTCGATGAGTCGAATGCGGTGATCAACCGTGATGACGAGTTGGGTGCCAAGTGGCTCGAAAAATACCCGGCTGCGGTGGCCTTCAGTGTGGATGGCCCGATTGAACACCATTCTGGCCGTCAATTAACGGCGCAGCAGCTCGATTTTCATCAGCAAGGTTTTCGCGCGCAGATTAACTCCAGCTGGGGGAATGGTGTATTATCCGCCCCCTTGCTCGGGCGCTTCAACGTCAGCAATGTGCTGGCGGCGATGGGCGTGATGCTGGTACTCGGTTACGACTTCAACGAGCTGCTGGCTACAGCGCCTCAGTTGCAGCCGGTGACCGGTCGCATGGAGTGTTTCGGCGGTGGTGATACGCCGCTGGCGGTGGTCGATTACGCCCACACCCCGGATGCGCTGGAGAAGGCATTGCAGGCCCTGCGGGTGCACTGCACAGGCCAGCTCTGGTGTCTGGTCGGTTGTGGTGGCGACCGCGATCGCGGCAAGCGCCCCATGATGGCGGCCATGGCCGAACAGTATGCGGATCGCGTGATCCTGACCGACGACAATCCCCGTACCGAGGAGCCGGCCCGGATCATGGCCGACATGGTGGCGGGTCTTCGCGATCCTGCTGCGGTGCAGGTGGAGCACGACCGCGTCAAGGCGATTGTGCTGGCCATCGGTCAGGCGAGCAAACAGGACATCATCCTGGTGGCCGGTAAGGGTCACGAGGATTATCAGATCATTGGAACCGACAAGCGGCACTACAGCGACCGGGAAACCGTCGCGGCCGCCTTGCACACATTATTGGAGTCATTCAAATGATGACCCTCAGGCTTGCCGAGCTGGCGCAGGTACTCGATGCCCGTCTGATTGGTGACGATGGCGAGATCACCGTCGTCAGTACCGACACCCGCACTTTGGGCGCGGGTGCCCTGTTCGTTGCCCTGCGCGGCGAGCGCTTCGATGCCCACGATTTTTGCGAGCAGGCCGTTCAGGCAGGGGCCTCTGCCCTGCTGGTCGAGCGCGAGCTGCCGCTGGCCATCCCCCAACTGGTGGTGGCTGATAGCCTCAAGGGGCTGGGCCGACTCGGCAAGCTGGTGCGCGAGCGCATCAATCCGAAAGTGCTGGCCATTACCGGCAGCTGCGGCAAGACCACGGTGAAGGAGATGGCGACCGCCATCCTGCGCAACGAAGGGGAAGTGCTGGCCACCGCTGGCAACTTCAACAACGAGGTGGGCGTGCCGCTCACCCTGTTGCGCCTCGAGCCACAGCACAAGTTTGCGGTGATGGAGCTGGGTGCCAACCATCCGGGCGAAATCGCCTGGACCACCTCATTGGCCAAACCCGATGCCGCCATCATCAACAACGTGGCGGCGGCCCATCTGGAGGGCTTCGGCTCGCTGGAAGGAGTGTTCCACGCCAAGAGCGAGATTTTTGAGGGCCTGAGCGAGGGCGGCACCGCCATCGTCAATGCCGACAACGAATTCTGGCCGAAGTGGCGGGAACGCGGCATTGGCTGCGCTTTCTCTATTGAGGATCAGAGCCAGCCGTTCCACGCGCGCGACATGGTGCTTAATGAGCAAGGTTGCGCCGAGTTTGTGATGGTGACCCCGCAGGGCGAGCTGAGCCTGACTCTGGCGATCCCGGGTCGCCACAACGTGGCCAATGCGCTGGCTGCCGCCGCGGGCTGTCTGGCCCTCGGCGCATCCCTCGCCAGTGTCAAGGCGGGGCTGGAGCAGATGGCACCGGTCAAGGGGCGCTTCTGCGTCCAGCGTTGGGACGATCTGACCCTAGTGGACGATACCTACAATGCCAGCGTGGAATCCGTGCTGGCGGGCATCGATACCCTGACCGCCATGGGTGGCTTCAAGGTGCTGGTGTTCGGTGATATGCGGGAACTGGGTGAGGAGTCTGCCGAGCAACACGCCCGGGTTGGCCGTCATGCCCGCGAGCGCGGCCTGGATGCCGTGCTGACAGTGGGGGAACAGAGTCGCCACACCGCAGATGCCGCGGCAGGCCGACATTTCGATAACAAGGCATCGTTGTTTGAAGTGCTTGCGCAAATGATAAATACACATCAGGAAATTTCGATTCTGGTCAAGGGCGCCCGTGGCTCCCGCATGGAAGATATCGTCGAGATGGTCAAAGGCCATCAGGAGTCAGCCACATGCTAGTCTGGCTGGCCGAACTGCTCACCCCGCACTTCACCTTCTTCAACGTCTTCTCCTACCTGACGTTTCGCGCCATCCTGTCGATCATCACCGGACTGGGAGTTGCCCTCTGGATGGGGCCGCGGCTGATCCGCCGTCTGCAGATCCTGAAGTTCGGTCAGGTGATCCGCAACGACGGCCCCGAGTCCCACCTCAGCAAGCGGGGCACCCCGACCATGGGTGGCCTGATGATCATTGCGGCGATCTTCACGTCTGTGTTGCTCTGGTGCCGCCTCGACAACCCCTATGTCTGGCTGGTGCTGTTTGTGCTGGGGGCCTACGGCGCCATCGGCTTTGCCGACGACTACCTCAAGGTGGTGCGCAAGAATACCGACGGTCTGATCGCGCGCTGGAAGTACTTCTGGCAATCCGCGGTAGCACTGGCAGTGGCGGTGTTCCTCTATGCGACCGCGACCCATGAGGGGCAGACCCAGCTGGTGGTGCCTTTCCTCAAGGATGTGATGCCGCAGCTTGGTCTGATGTTTATCGTGCTGACCTATTTTGTCATCGTCGGAACCTCCAACGCGGTCAACCTGACCGACGGTCTCGACGGCCTGGCAATCATGCCGACTGTGATGGTGGCAGGGGGCTTTGCCCTGATTGCCTGGGCGACCGGTAACGTCAACTTTGCCAACTACCTGCACATTCCCTACGTGCCCTATACCTCCGAGTTGGTGATCGTCTGTACCGCCATCGTCGGGGCGGGTCTGGGTTTCCTCTGGTTCAACACCTATCCGGCGCAGGTCTTCATGGGCGACGTCGGTTCCCTGGCGCTGGGTGGCGCGCTCGGCACCATCGCCGTGCTGGTACGTCAGGAGTTCCTGCTGGTGATCATGGGTGGCGTCTTCGTGATGGAGACCGTCTCGGTGATCCTGCAGGTGGGTTCCTACAAACTGCGCGGCGTGCGGATCTTCCGCATGGCGCCGATCCATCACCACTACGAGAAAAAGGGCTGGCCGGAGCCGCGCGTCATCGTGCGCTTCTGGATCATCACCCTCGTGCTGGTGCTGCTGGGTCTTGCCACCCTGAAGGTGAGGTAAGGCCATGGTCATCATCATCGGATTGGGCAAAACCGGACTCTCCTGTGTCGATTACTTCCTCGGCCGTGGCGTCACGCCACTGGTGATGGACACCCGCGCCAACCCACCGGGCAAGGATCAACTGCCGCCGGAGGTGGAGTTGATCCATGGGCTCGACGAGGCGCTGCTCAAGCAGGCGCACATGATCGTCGCGAGCCCGGGTATCGCGCTGGCGACCCCCGAACTGAAAGCCGCCGCCGAGCGTGGCGTGCAGATCATCGGGGATATCGAGCTGTTTGTCCGCGAGACCCAGACCCCGGTCATCGCCATCACAGGTTCCAACGGCAAGAGCACCGTCACCACCCTGGTTGGCGAGATGATTGCCGAAGCGGGACTCAATGTCGGTGTGGGCGGCAATATCGGTACACCGGCGCTGGAGCTGCTCAAGCAGCCGATGGATCTCTGCGTGCTGGAGCTCTCCAGCTTCCAGCTCGAGACCACCTACAGCCTGCGTGCTGCCGCGTCCGTGGTGCTGAACCTCTCCGAAGATCACATGGATCGCTATCAGGGCATGGCCGACTATCGCGCCGCCAAGATGGAGATCCATCAGCATTCCAAACACATTCTGGTCAATCGCGATGATGCCCAGACCCTGCCCGATGTGGGTCAGGTGTGGCAGAGCTTTGGCCTCGACTGCAATGGCTATGGCCGCTGCCTGCTGGATGGCCGCTACTGGTTGACCTTGCACGGCGAACCGCTGTTGGCAGTGGACGAGATGAAGATCGTCGGCGCCCACAATCAGGCCAACGCCCTTGCGGCCATGGCGCTGTGCGATGCGGTCGGCATTCCCCGTGCGGCTCAGCTTACCGTGCTGCGCCGCTTTGAAGGCTTGCCCCATCGCGCCCGCTTCGTGCGCGAAGTGAACGGGGTGCGCTGGATCAACGACTCCAAAGCCACCAACGTGGGAGCCACACTGGCTGCCGTTGCCGGTGTGCGCGAGTCGGTCAAGGGACGGCTGCTGCTGCTGGCCGGTGGTCAGGGCAAGGGGCAGGATTTTGGCCCGATCCAGGCGCTGCTGGGCAACCAGATCGATCACATGTACTGCTTCGGTCAGGATGCCGAGGTGCTGCTGGCACTGGGCGAGCAGACCGAACAGGTGGCCGACCTGGCCGCTGCAGTTGCCAAGGCGGCGGCCGATGCCCGGCCCGGTGACTGGGTGCTGCTGGCGCCCGCCTGTGCCAGCCTCGATCAGTTCAAGTCGTTCGAGGTGCGCGGCGATCGTTTCACCGAGATGGTACAGATGCTATGAACGCACACCTTGCCAGTCTGGACGGGCTTAACCTCTTCACATCATTCGATGTTCGCGGTGATCGCCTTACCGCTGAACTGGTGCTGGCGCTATGAACGCCCTTCGCGCAGCAGCAGGTTTGTTCCAGCGCTGGTTGTTACCGGCGCGCCCTGCCGGTCTCTACGATCGGCTGCTGGTACTGCTGGCGCTCTCCCTGATGGCGGTCGGGGTGGTCATCGTGGCCTCGGCGTCGATCCCCGAGGGGATTGCGCTGGGGGATGACCCCTTCATGTTTGTGAAGCGTCACGCCCTGTTTCTGGTGATGGCGCTCGGTATCTCCTGGTTTGTGTTGCAGGTGCCGATGGCGCGCTGGCAACAGCACAATGGCCCCATGCTGCTGCTGGCGATCTTGATGCTGGTGCTGGTGCTGCTGGTCGGTCGCAACGTCAACGGTGCGGTGCGCTGGTTGCCGCTCGGTCCCTTCAACCTGCAGCCTGCCGAGTTTGGCAAGCTGGCGCTGTTTGTCTATCTGGCCGGTTATCTGGTGCGGCGTCAGAGCGAAGTGCGCGAGGCCTGGATCGGCTTCCTGAAACCGCTGGCGGTGTTCGGGGTGCTGGCGGTCTTGCTGCTGTTGCAGCCGGACTTGGGTTCCACCGTGGTGATGTTCGTTACCTCGTTTGGCATGCTGTTCCTGGCCGGTGCCCGACTGGGACAGTTTTTGACCCTGATCGGTGCGGGCCTCGGCTCGGTGGTGATGCTGATCATCGTCGAGCCTTACCGGATGCGGCGGGTGACCTCCTTTATGGACCCCTGGGCCGATCCGTTCGGCAGCGGCTACCAGTTGACCCAGTCGCTGATGGCGTTTGGCCGTGGCAGCTGGTTTGGTGAAGGGCTTGGCAACTCCATCCAGAAGATGGAGTACTTGCCGGAAGCGCACACCGACTTCGTGTTTGCGATCCTCGGCGAAGAGCTGGGTTACGTCGGGGTGCTGGGTGCCCTGTTCCTGATTTTTGCGCTGGCGATCAAGGCGCTCAAGCTGGGGCATCGCGCGCTGGTGGCAGAGCGGCTCTATGACGGCTATCTGGCCATCGGCATCGGCATCTGGTTCAGCTTCCAGACCTTCGTCAACGTTGGCGCGGCCAGCGGCATGATGCCGACCAAGGGCTTGACCCTGCCGCTGGTCAGTTACGGTGGCTCCAGTCTCATCATCATGGCGGTGGCGGTGAGCATGTTGATTCGAATCGATTTTGAGTTGCGTCAGGCGACAGCCCAGGCGCGCGTGCGGGAGGTTTAGTGAGCAAGACTCTGTTGGTGATGGCAGGTGGTACCGGTGGGCATGTGTTCCCCGGTCTGGCCGTGGCCGATCGCCTGAAGGCCCAGGGCTGGACTGTCCACTGGCTCGGCACTGCCGACCGGATGGAGGCGGAGCTGGTGCCCGCCCACGGTTATCCCATCTCCTTCATCGATATTCAGGGGGTGCGTGGCAACGGCATCAAGCGGCTGCTGGTGGCGCCCTATCGCATCGTCAAATCGATCCTGCAGGCACGCCAGGTGCTCAAGACCGTTCGTCCTGACGTGGTGCTCGGCATGGGCGGTTTTGCTTCCGGTCCGGGTGGCGTGGCGGCCTGGTTCTCCGGCATCCCGTTGCTACTTCATGAGCAAAATGCCGCTGCCGGCATGACCAACAAGCTGCTGGCCCGTATCGCCAGGCGGGTGCTGATGGCATTTCCGGGCGCCTTCGCGCCGAGTCGTCGTACCGCCGTGGTAGGTAATCCGGTGCGTCCCGAAGTGGTCGCCTTGCCGGATCCGCAACTGCGCAGCGGAGCCGAGCCGCTGCACCTGCTGATCGTCGGTGGCAGTCTGGGTGCGCGGGTGCTTAACGAGCAGGTACCTGCTGCGGTGGCGGCATCCGGCGTGCCCATTGAAGTGCGTCACCAGTGTGGCAAGGGCAATGCAGAGACTGTGTCTGCTGCCTATGCCCAGCACGGCATCAATGGCGAGGTGAGCGAATTTATCAAGGATATGGCCAGCGCCTACGCCTGGGCCGACCTGGTGGTCTGCCGTGCCGGTGCCCTGACCGTTTCCGAAGTGGCTGCCGCCGGTGTGGCTGCCATTTTCGTGCCGCTGCCCCATGCGGTGGATGATCACCAGACCCGTAACGCCCTGACCCTGGTCGACGGCGGTGCGGCCGAGTTCCTGCCCCAGTCCGAGCTGAATACCGCGTCACTGGCGGCGCGCCTGACCTGGCTGGCTGGTCGCCGGGAGACCCTGTTTAACATGGCGAAAGCGGCTCGCCGCGTCGCCATTACCGATGCAGCCGAGCGGGTTGCCGATGAGTGCAAACAGCTCGCAACCGGGCAGAGTGGTAAAGATTGATGAGCAAGGTTGCAGCGGTGACACCGTGCAGCCTTGTACCTGTATGTATTGATGCCGCCGTGCAGCCGCGTTATGACGGCACATGGCCTGCGGCAGACTAAAGAGACGATTATGACCAAGGTTGAACTGGCAAAACTGCGTACTGTGATCCCCGAAATGCGCCGCGTGCGTCGCATCCACTTTATCGGCATCGGTGGTGCCGGTATGGGCGGGATCGCCGAAGTGCTTGCCAACGAAGGGTATCAGGTAACGGGTTCTGATCTGGCTCGCAACGCCGTGACCGAACGGTTGGCCGGACTGGGCGCGCATATCTTCGTCGGTCACAGTGCCGAACACGTCGAGGGTGCCAGCGTGGTGGTGGTCTCTACCGCCATCAAGCAGGACAATCCGGAGCTGCTGGCTGCCCGCGAACTGCGGATCCCGGTCGTGCGCCGTGCCGAGATGCTGGCCGAGCTGATGCGTTTTCGTCACGGCATCGCCATTGCCGGTACTCACGGCAAGACCACCACCACCAGTCTGGTGGCGAGCATCTATGCCGAAGCCGACCGTGACCCGACCTTCGTCATCGGTGGTCTGCTCAACAGTGCCGGCACCAATGCCCGTCTGGGCAGCAGCCGCTATCTGATTGCCGAGGCGGACGAGAGCGACGCCTCCTTCCTGCATCTGCAACCGATGGTCTCTATCGTGACCAACATCGAAGCGGATCACATGGACACCTACGGCGGTGACTTCTCCAAGCTGAAGGCCACCTTCATCGAGTTTCTGCACAATCTGCCTTTCTACGGACTGGCGGTGGTCTGCATCGATGATCCGGTGATCCGTGGCATGTTGCCCGAGATTGCCCGCCCGACGCTGACCTACGGTCTCTCTGACGATGCCGACGTGCAGGTGCTGGATTTTGTCCAGACCACCAACCACAGCTGCTTCCGGGTTCGCCGCAAAGAGGCGGGTGAACTGCAGGTCACCCTCAATTTGCCGGGTATTCACAACGCATTGAACGCCGCAGCGGCGATAGCTGTCGCGACCGAGGACGGGGTCAGCGATGAGGCCATCATCCGTGCGCTGGCCAAATTTGAAGGGGTCGGTCGTCGCTTCCAGCAGTATGGCGAGTTTGAGACCGGTCGCGGCAAGGCGATGCTGGTGGATGATTACGGTCACCATCCGAGTGAAGTGAAGGTCACCATCAACGCCGCCCGTGCCGGTTGGCCCGAGAAACGTCTGGTGATGGTGTTCCAGCCGCACCGTTATACCCGCACTCGCGACCTCTACGAGGACTTCGCCGATGTGCTCTCCAAGGTAGACGTGCTGGTGATGCTGGAGGTTTATGCTGCCGGTGAGGAGCCGATCCCGGGCGCAGATGGACGGGCGCTGTGCCGCTCCATTCGCTCGCGCGGCAACCTTGAACCCATCTTCGTCGCCACGCCAGATGACGTGCCAGCCGTGCTGGCCGACCTGATCGGCGAGGGGGATTTGGTGCTGACTCAAGGCGCCGGGAACGTCGGGGCGCTTGCCCGTCGTCTCGGAGAGATGAAATTGAGCATAGATAGCATGAAATCTGGCGCCTGAGGGCCCAATGAGTATTTTGACCGCCAAGCCGGGGCCTATATAATGGCGAACCGGTCTGTCAAAAGGCCGGATTAGCGCGTTACACGGGGAACGATCGGGTGGAGGCAAGGGCACAGGGGCGCACCAAGGGTGGCTTCATCGCAGGTGTAGTGTTTTTCCTGCTGGTGATATGGGGCTGCTACCGGACGGCGCTGGACGTTAAAGGTTGGCTGACAGATGCCAACCGGTTGCCCATGAGCGAGTTGTTGCTGCAGGGGCAACATCAGTATTTGCAAACCGAAGAGCTGCGGATGGCCGTGCTGGATGGCGCCGAGCTGCGCAACTTCTTCGAATTGGACGTCAACGAATTGCAGGCACGGCTCAATGCCCTGCCATGGGTAGCTCAGGTCTCGGTACGAAAGAAGTGGCCGAACAAGATCAAGATCTACCTCACGGAACAAGATGTGGCGGCGCGCTGGAATGGTAACCGCTTCGTCAACACCAGGGGCACGGTGTTCAGTGCCCCGGATCGGGTCAAGACGCCGCTGTTGCAGCTGTCAGGGCCGGATGACCAGGCCGCCCGGGTGTTGAAAGAGAGTCGGCAGTACGAGTCGCAACTGGCTGCCAAGGGATACAAGTTGCTGGGGGTGAATCTGACCCCACGCCATGCCTGGGAACTGACCCTGGATGGCAATATCAAGCTGTTCCTGGGACGCAATGACATTGCGCTCCGGTTGCAGCGGTTTATCGATGCCTTCCCGGTTATCGAACCCCGTGCGCAAGTAGCCTACGTGGATCTTCGATACGACACCGGAATGGCAGTTGGCTGGAAGAAGAGCGAAGAGAAAGTGCATGACCAACACCGCAGATAGGAATTTGATTGTCGGACTGGATATCGGCACAACCAAGGTGGCGGTTCTGGTCGGGGAAGTATTGCCGGACGGTGAACTGAACGTCATCGGTATGGGCAGTCACGCTTCCCGCGGAATGGAGAAGGGCGGGGTCAATGACCTCGACTCCGTGGTCAAGTCACTGCGCCGCGCGGTGGAAGAGGCCGAGATGATGGCCGACTGCCAGATCAGCTCGGTTTATCTGGGTTTGTCCGGCAAGCATATTGACTGCCGCAATGAGACCGGTATGGTGCCCATCTCCGATGAAGAGGTGACCCAGGAGGATGTGGACAACGTGATCCACACCGCCAAGTCGGTTCGCCTCTCCGACGAGCTGCGCGTGCTGCATGTGCTGCCTCAGGAGTTTGCCATCGATTATCAGGAAGGGATCAAGAATCCGGTTGGCCTCTCCGGTGTACGGATGGCGGCCAAGGTTCACCTGATCACCTGCCACAACGACATGGCTCGCAACATTGAGAAATGTGTGGAGAAGGTCGGCTTGCGCGTGGATCAACTGATCTTCTCCGCGCTGGCCTCCAGCTATGCCGTGTTGACCGAAGACGAGAAAGAGCTGGGTGTCTGCGTGGTGGACATCGGTGGCGGTACCATGGACATGTCGCTGTTTACCGGCGGTGCCCTGCGCCACACCAAGGTGATCCCGTACGCTGGCAGCACTGTGACCAGCGATATCGCCTACGCCTTCGGCACGCCGCCGCTCGACGCGGAAGCGATCAAGGTGCGCTACGGCTGCGCCCTCGGCCGTCTGGTCAGCAAGGAAGACAATATTGAAGTACCCAGTGTCGGCGGTCGTCCGGCGCGCAGCCTGCAACGGCAGACACTGGCTGAAGTGATTGAGCCCCGTTACACCGAGTTGCTCTCCATGGTGAATGATGAGCTGGTGCGGGTACAGAGCGAGTTGAAAGCGCAGGGGGTCAAGCATCAGCTGGCAGCCGGTGTGGTCTTGACCGGCGGCGCTGCCCAGATTGAAGGCATTGTGGAGTGTGCAGAGCAGATCTTCCAGAGCCAGGTCCGGGTGGGAGAGCCCATGAACATACGTGGTTTGAGTGATTACGTGCAGGCACCGGTGTACTCGACTGCGGTCGGGTTGCTGCAATATGGCCGCACCCATCAAGCCACAGGTAGCAACAAAGAATATGCCGCCAAGGCAAGCGTCGGTGGCCTGGTCAAACGGGTTAGCAACTGGCTGCGTGGCGAGTTCTAAGAATTTTGCTGAGTCAGGCAAATAAAGCGGAGAGACAACATGTTTGAATTTATGGATAGCCACACTGACGAAGCCGTCATTAAAGTGATCGGTGTAGGTGGCGGCGGCGGTAACGCTGTCGAACACATGGTTCGTCAAAATATTGAGGGTGTTGAGTTCATTACCGTCAACACCGACGCCCAGGCACTGCGTAACTCCAGCGCCAACACTACCCTGCAGATCGGCGGTGGCATCACCAAGGGTCTGGGTGCCGGCGCCAATCCGGAAGTGGGTCGTGATGCGGCCATGGAAGATCGCGAAGCGCTGCGTGAGCTGCTGACCGGTTCCGACATGGTGTTCATCGCCGCCGGTATGGGCGGTGGTACCGGTACCGGTGCTGCGCCGATCGTAGCCGAAGTGGCACGCGAGATGGGCATCCTGACCGTTGCCGTGGTCACCAAGCCGTTCTCCTTTGAAGGGAAGAAGCGGATGGGCTTCGCCGCGCACGGTATCGAAGAGCTCTCCAAGAACGTCGACTCCCTGATCACCATCCCCAACGACAAGTTGCTGAAGGTGCTGGGTCGCGGTATCTCCCTGCTGGACGCCTTCAAGGCGGCCAACGATGTGCTGCTTGGCGCGGTACAGGGCATTGCCGAGCTGATCACCCGTCCGGGCTTGATCAACGTCGACTTCGCGGACGTGCGTACCGTGATGCGTGAAATGGGTACCGCCATGATGGGTACCGGTTCCGCCTCCGGTGATGACCGTGCCGAAGAAGCGGCCGAGAAAGCCATCTCCAGCCCGCTGCTGGAAGACGTGGATCTGGCCGGTGCCCGTGGCATCCTGGTCAACATCACCGCAGGCATGGACATGACCATCGAAGAGTTCGAAACCGTGGGTAACGCGGTCAAGGCCTTTGCTTCCGAGAACGCTACCGTTGTTGTTGGTACCGTAATCGACCCGGAAATGCACGACGAACTGCGTGTGACCGTGGTTGCGACCGGTATCGGTGCCGAGCGCAAGCCGGACATCACTCTGGTCAAGAGCAGCCAGGTGCAAGAGCGCCCGGTGCGTCAGCCGCTGGTCAGCGACATGATGCAAGGCCGTGTGATGGACGAAGCCCCGGCCAAGGTGGTCAACGCCGAGCCGCAAGCTCGTCGCGAACCGGATTACCTGGATATTCCGGCGTTCCTGCGCAAGCAAGCCGACTAAGGCTCTTATGGCTCTTGTTTGTTTGTTGTTCAAGGAATGTGCTAAGATGGCCTGCCAACGACCATCTGGTCCGGATTTTAAGCTGTTTAGGGTACACCCATGATTAGACAAAGAACCTTGAAAACGAGTGTACAGGCGACTGGTGTCGGCCTGCATTCGGGCCGGAAAGTCACCATGACGTTCCGTCCGGCGCCTGTGAACACAGGGATCGTTTACTTGCGTACCGACCTGAATCCTGTGGTGGAGCTGCCAGCCAATGCCGATCAGGTGCGCGATACCGTGCTCTGTACCGCTCTGGTTAACGAAGCCGGTGTCCGTGTCTCTACTATTGAGCACCTCTCTGCCGCGCTGGCCGGGATGGGGATCGACAACCTCTATGTCGAGGTTGACGCGCCCGAGATCCCGGTGATGGACGGCAGTGCGCACCCCTTTATCTACCTGCTGCAGGAAGTCGGGATCCGTGAGCAGAATGCTGCCAAGCAGTTTGTGCGGATCAAGAAGAGCATCCGGGTTGAAGACGGCGACAAGTGGGCGGAATTCCACCCCTATCGCAACGGCTTCAAGATGGATCTCGAGATCGATTTCCAGCATCCGGTGTTTGAAGGGCGCAATCAGCGTTGCGTACTGGACTTCTCCGGTGCCTCCTTCGTGAAAGAGATCAGCCGCGCCCGTACTTTCGGGTTCATGCGTGATATCGAGTACCTGCGTTCCCAGAACCTGGCGCTGGGCGGAAGCCTGGAAAACGCCGTGGTACTGGACGACTATCGGGTGCTGAACGAAGACGGTTTGCGTTATGAGGACGAGTTCGTGAAGCACAAGATGCTGGATGCGATCGGTGACCTCTATATGTGTAACCGCAGCATCATCGGTGAATTCCGTGCCTACAAGACCGGACATGCCCTGAACAACAAGCTGCTGCGTGCCTTGCTGGCCGAGCAGGAGGCTTGGGAACTGGTGACCTTCGAGGGTGAGGGCGACAAAGCGCCTATCGCTTACTACGATAACGGTCTGGTTCTGGCCTGATAGCTGTGCAACGGAACGTCGGTCCTCTCTCCGCACCGACGTTCCGTCATTTGTTTACTCCATCCTTTAATACCGATTATCTCCCGGTTTTATTTCCCGTGCAGGCTCCTGGCCGCACCTGACCGAGCAGACTTAGTTCTATGAGCATTACCCTGATCCTCCACGGCAAGCAGCGACGCAAGTTGCACCTGCCCAAACAACGTCTGGCCTGGGTCGGCGGTATTCTCTTCTCCCTGTTGGCTCTAGGTGGTGGTTGGCTCTGGCAGAGCTGGCACCAGAAAATGGAGGCGCTGGAAGTGGCGCTTGCCGTTGCCGAACAACAGTCCGTCGACCAGAGTGGCGACGAAGCCCGTGAACAGTTGGCAATGCTGGCTGCTCAGGTGGGCACCATGCAGGGCCAGCTTGGCCGTCTCAATGCCCTCGGCGAACGATTGACCGAGCAGGCAGATCTCGATCCCGACGAGTTCAATTTCAAAGAGCTGCCCCCGATGGGTGGCCCTTCTTATGATGAAGATCTGGAAGTGAGCCTCAACGAGCTGCAAGCCTCGATGAAACACCTCAGCCAGCAGCTCAGCAGCCGCGAAGAGCAGCTGTCGGTACTTGAATCTTTCATCATGAATCACCATATCACCGATGCCGGTTTTATTTCCGGCACGCCAGTCAAACAGGAGCGAGTTTGGGTCTCGTCCGGGTTTGGTGGACGGGTCGATCCGTTCAACGGGCGTGCCAAGATGCACAAAGGGGTCGATTTCCGTGGCAAACCCGGAACCCCGATTCTGGCCACCGGGCCCGGCATTGTCAGCTGGGCGGGCCGTCATCCGGAATTTGGCAATATGGTGGAGATTAATCACGGCAATGGCCTGGTCACCCGCTATGCCCACAACTCCAGGTTGCTGGTCGAGGTGGGCACCCTGGTTGATCAGGGTCAGAAGATTGCCTTGATGGGACGTACCGGTCGCGCGACCGGGGTCCATCTGCATTACGAAGTGTTGAAAGACGGTCGTCAGGTCAACCCCGCACGCTTTCTCAGTGCCAGCCGGGGTTAGGTTTTTTTCTTCAGTTCCAGTGACGGAACGCTTTTATAACCAGAAATAGTTGGTACCCATGATTAGCACACTGCTTACCAAGATTATCGGCAGCCGGAACGACAGAACGCTCAAGGCTTTGCGCAAAATTGTAAAACAGATCAATGCCATGGAGCCGCAGTTCGAGGCTCTGTCCGATGCCGAGTTGCAGGCCAAAACGGCCGAATACCGTCAGCGTATCGAGCAGGGTGAAACCCTGGAGCAGTTGCTGCCGGAAGCGTTCGCGACCGTGCGTGAAGCCTCCAAGCGGGTGTTCGGTATGCGTCACTTCGACGTGCAGCTGATCGGCGGCATGGTGCTGAACTCCAACCGCATCGCGGAAATGAAGACCGGTGAAGGTAAGACCCTGACCGCAACTCTGCCAGCTTACCTGAATGCCCTGAGTGGCCGTGGCGTGCACGTGGTAACCGTGAACGACTACCTGGCCAAGCGTGATGCGGAAGCGAACCGTCCGCTGTTTGCCTTCCTCGGCATGACCGTCGATTGCAACGTGCCCGGCATGGATGCGTCCCAGAAGCGTGACGCCTACGCCGCCGACATCACCTACGGTACCAACAACGAATTCGGTTTTGACTACCTGCGCGACAACATGGCGTTCTCGCCGGAGCAGCGCGTCCAGCGTCCGCTCAACTACGCGCTGGTGGATGAGGTGGATTCGGTGCTTATCGATGAAGCCCGTACTCCGCTGATCATCTCCGGCCCGGCCGAAGACAGCTCAGAACTCTATATTCGCGTCAACAAGCTGATCCCGCTGCTGGTCAAGCAGGACAAGGAAGACACCGAAGAGTACACCGGCGACGGTCACTACACGGTGGACGAGAAGAACCGTCAGGCACTGCTGACTGAAAACGGCCAGATCTTCGTGGAAGAGCTGCTCAAGAAAGAGGGGCTGCTGGACGAGAACGACTCGCTGTTCTCTGCCTCCAACATCAGCCTGTTGCACCACGTCAATGCGGGTCTGCGTGCTCACACCCTGTTCGAGCGCAACGTGGACTACATCGTCCAGAAGGACGAGATCGTCATTGTCGACGAGCACACCGGTCGTACCATGCCGGGTCGTCGCTGGTCCGATGGTCTGCATCAGGCTGTTGAAGCGAAGGAAGGGGTGAAGATCCAGAACGAGAACCAGACGCTGGCCTCCATCACCTTCCAGAACTACTTCCGTCTCTACAACAAGCTGGCGGGGATGACCGGTACTGCAGATACCGAAGCCTTTGAATTCCAGCAGATTTATGGCCTGGATACCGTGGTTATCCCGACCAACAAGCCGATGGTGCGCAAGGACATGGGCGATCTGGTCTACCTGACCGCCAACGAGAAGTATGCCGCTATCGTCGAAGATATCCGTGGTTGCGTTTCCCGTGGTCAGCCGGTGCTGGTGGGTACCGTCTCCATCGAGAACTCCGAGCTGCTCTCCGGCATCCTGACCAAGGAGAACATTCCGCACAAGGTACTGAACGCCAAGTTCCACGCCATGGAAGCGGAGATCGTCGCTCAGGCTGGCCAGATTGGTGCGGTCACCATCGCCACCAACATGGCCGGTCGTGGTACCGACATCGTGCTGGGCGGCAACTGGCAGGCAGAGATTGCCAAGCTGGAGAACCCGACCAGCGAGCAGATTGCCGAGCTGAAAGCCGCCTGGCAGGTGCGTCACGATGAGGTGCTGGCCGCCGGTGGTCTGCACATTATCGGTACCGAGCGTCACGAATCCCGTCGTATCGACAACCAGCTGCGCGGCCGCTCCGGTCGTCAGGGAGACCCGGGTTCCTCCCGTTTCTACCTCTCCATGGAAGATACCCTGATGCGGATCTTCGCCTCCGATCGCGTGACCGGCATGATGAAGAAGCTGGGCATGGAAGAGGGCGAAGCCATCGAGCACCCGTGGGTCACCAAGGCGATCGAAAACGCCCAGCGCAAGGTGGAAGGTCGCAACTTCGACATCCGCAAGAGCTTGCTGGAGTTTGATGACGTTGCCAACGACCAGCGCAAGGTGGTCTACGAGCAGCGCAACGAACTGCTGGATACCAACGACATCTCCGAGACCATCCACGTTATCCGTGACGACGTGTACGGCGCGGTGATCGACGAGTACATTCCGCCCCAGTCTCTGGAAGAGATGTGGGATGTGCCGGGTCTGGAAGCACGCCTGAAAGCCGACTTCGCGCTGGATCTGCCGCTGCAACAGTGGCTGGCGGAAGATGACAAGCTGTATGAAGAGAAGCTGCGCGAGCGCATTCTGGACGAAGCCACCAAGCTCTATGCCCACAAGGAAGAGCTGGTTGGCAAAGAGGTGCTGCGCAACTTCGAGAAAGCGGTGATGCTGCAAACTCTGGATGGTCTGTGGAAAGAGCATCTGGCGGCCATGGATCACCTGCGTCAGGGCATCCATCTGCGCGGTTACGCCCAGAAGAACCCCAAGCAGGAGTACAAGCGCGAATCTTTCGATCTGTTCACCCAGATGCTGGAAACCCTCAAGCGCGACGTGGTCAGCATCCTGAGCCGTGTTCAGGTCCAGGAGCGCGATGTGGAAGCGATGGAAGAGCAGCAGCGCCAGCAGGCTGAAGCCGCTCCCCGTACCTACACTCACGCCGCCGCAGAGAGCCAGCTGGCCGATGAAGAGGCCGCAGGCGAAGAGGGTCACACCACCTTCGTGCGCGATGAGCAGAAGATCGGCCGCAACGATCCCTGCCCGTGCGGCTCCGGCAAGAAGTACAAGCATTGCCACGGTCAGTTGACCTGATCGACGCAGTGCCATGACAAGGCGGGCCCGGTGCCCGCCTTGTTTTTGTCAGATAGTGGCGAAGTCACTGTGGTGGCGCCACTTGGCGAAGGGAAATCGGATATCAGGCATCATCGGCCGCTCACCCAGCCGGAGGTTGGGCGCATCGAACGGCGCGGTCATGCATAGTGTACAAAGGTAACAAGATGGAACAGAAAAAGCGGATCTGGGTGGCGGTTGGCGTCATCGAGAATGAACGGGGCGATATCTTCATCGCCAGACGCTCCTCCGATCGCCATCAGGGGGATCGCTGGGAGTTTCCTGGTGGCAAGGTGGAGTCGGGCGAGGATCTGCTCACCGCGCTGGACAGAGAGCTGTGGGAAGAGATCGGCATCCGGGTGCAGGATTGCACTCCCTTCATGGAGTTGCAGCACGACTACCCCGAGAAGCAGGTGTTGCTGGATATCTGGAAGGTGACCCGTTTCAGCGGCGAACCGTTCGGCAAGGAGGGGCAAGAGTGTCTGTGGGTGCCGGTGGCAGAGCTGCACAACTACCACTTCCCCGATGCCAATGGCCCGATTGTGGCGCGGCTACAGGGCCTGCTGGCGTGATCCGATAGCAACCAACAAGCATCAAAAAAGGGCCCGTCGGCCCTTTTTTCATATTGCAGAGGTGAGTGACCACGGGCTTATAGCCACTGATCGCCCTCTTCCGGCTCCGGCAGCAGATCCGGATTGATCTCCCCAGGAATGCGCTTCTCTTCATCGGCCCATTCGCCGAGATCGATCAGCTGGCAGCGCTTGCTGCAGAAGGGGCGAAACGGACTCTGCGGGCCCCACTCCAGCTCGGTTTGGCAAGTCGGGCATTTGACCTTGGTGACCATCAGGATGTCTCCTTAGCAGCAGGCGAGCTGGAACGTCACATCGCCAATCGGCTGTTCTGCGGTGGGCAGAAAGCGCAGGGCGAAGCGGTTCTTGTGGCCGCTCAGGGTCGGGTAGCAGAACAGATTGCCCGGCAGCTTGATGCGGATAAGCTCGGCGCTCTCGGCGGTGTCCTGGAAGAAACCGTTGCTGGCAACCTGCTCACTGAAACTGCCTGATTCGCGCCACAGGCGCAGCAACAGGGTGATGGCATTCATCAGCAGGTTGATGTCGCTCAGCCAGCCCTGCATCTGCTGGTGACGGGTGATGGCTGGAGTACCGAGCCAGTGGTGCAGCTGCGGCACATCGAAGGCACACAGGCCACCGGGGATGGAGAAGCGCTGGCGGATGGAACCGAGCAGGCGATCCTCTTTCAGGCGGGCACCCGGGCGTGGCGAATTGAGCAGGTTGCGGGAGAGCTGACTGCTCTCTTGCTGCATCTGCTTGATCTGCTCCAGATCGACATCGGGCAGGCTGGCCCAGTGGCTCAGACGCTGGCCGAGACGCTCCAGATCCTTGATGAGGTCGGCGCGCAGGTCACCACGCTCCAGCAACTCCTGCAGATCGAACAGCCCCTTGAAGAAGGCGATATGTGCCCAGGATTGTTCACTCTCCAGATTGTCGCGGATCTGGGAAAACAGGGACTCCAGACGAAGATAGGTCCGGCTTTTTTCATTGAGGGGAAAATCGTAAATCATGCCTAATCCTGGCCAGCCATAAACCGGCCTAGTGTACTCACACTTGGCGGGCTTGTTGAGAGGCAATTGCCAGATATGTCTCGTGCAGCGCCAAAATCCGCGTTTTAATCGCCATTTCGCTGCCATTGTGGTTTTCGATGACATCATCCGCCGCGGCAAGGCGCTCCAACCGGCTCGCCTGGGCGGCGATGATGGCCTTGGCCTGCTCGGCCGATACCCCATCCCGGCGGCAGGTACGCTCAATCTGGGTGGCTTCATCCACATCGATCACCAGCACCCGATTGGCGAGGCCGGTAAGTTTGTTCTCCACCAGCAGCGGCACCACCAGCAGGCAGTAAGGTGAACTGGCTGCGGCACACTGGCGCAGCATTTCGCTGCGAATCAGCGGGTGGAGCAGGGCATTGAGCCACTCTTTGGCCTGTGGGTCGCTGAAGACCCGCTCGCGCAGAGCGCGACGATCGAGTCGACCGCTCGGATCAATTACATCCGGGCCAAACTGGTCGGCGATGGCGGCAAGAGCCGGGGTGCCCGGCTCGACCACTTCGCGGGCGATCACATCGGCATCCACCACCTCGATACCCAGCGCGGCAAACTGATTGGCGATAGTGGTCTTGCCGCTGCCGATACCACCGGTGATAGCAACTACATACATGGGGGCCTCTTGCTCAAAGCAGGGTAGAGAGATACCAGCGGGTGATGGTATCGCCCCATAGCAGCGCGATCCAGCCCGCGATGGCGAGGTAGGGGCCGAAGGGGATGGGCTTGCCCTGATGGTGTTTGTGCAAGGCGATCAGGCTGATGCCGATCACCGCGCCGACCAGGGATGAGAGCAGCAAAATAATGGGCAGCGCCTGCCAACCGAGCCAGGCGCCGAGGGCTGCCAGCAGCTTGAAGTCGCCATAGCCCATCCCCTCCTTGCCAGTGAGCAGCTTGAAGGCCCAGTAGAGGCTCCAGAGCACCAGATAGCCAGCCATGGCGCCAATCACGGCATCAGCCAGCGGCACGAAACCACCTGCCAGATTGAACAGCAGCCCGCCCCACAGCAGTGGCAAGGTGAGCTGGTCTGGCAGCAACATCTTGTCGAGATCGATGAAGGTGAGGGCCACCAGTACCCAGGTCAGCAGCAGGGCGGCCAGCGTGCCCCATCCCGGTGTAATCACCATAGCAACAGCCACCGAGAGCAGGGCGGTTAGCAGTTCCACCAGCGGATAGCGGGCCGAGATCGGCGCCTGACAGTCGCGGCAACGCCCTTTGAGCCAGAGCCAGCTCAGCAGCGGGATGTTTTCGAGAGCTGTGATGGCGTGACCACAGTGAGGGCATGCGGAGCGCGGTACCATCAGGTTGTAGCGCTCTGGCGCAGTGGCCTCCTCATCGGGGGCGAAGTAGCTGCGATATTCGGCCTGCCACTCCAGCTCCAGCATGATGGGCAGGCGATGGATCACCACGTTAAGGAAACTGCCGATCATCAGGGAGAAGAGAAAAACCAGAGAGAAGTAGAGCCAGGGCAAGCCGTGAGCCAGCTCGAGAAGAAGTGTCATAACCAACCGTCAGTCATTAAATGAGGGGGAGGGCATGGTGGTGGTGCCATGCCCTGATGAATCAGCCTACCACGTCGCCAAGCTTGAAGATGGGCAGGTACATGGCAATAACCATGCCGCCGACCAGCACTCCGAGTACCACCATGATGAGGGGTTCCAGCAGGCTGGTAAGGCCATCGACCAGATCATCCACCTCCTGTTCGAAGATGGTGGCGACCTTGGAGAGCATATCATCGATGGCACCGGACTCCTCACCGATCATCACCATCTGGATCACCATGTCGGGGAAGAGATCGACGGTACGCATCGCCACGTTGATCTGCATGCCTGCCACCACCTCGTTGCGGATGGCCATGACCGCGGTGCGATAGACATAGTTGCCGGAGGCGCCAGCCGCCGAAATCAGCGCATCCACCAGCGGGATACCGGCGGAGAAGGTAGTCGACAGAGTGCGGGCAAAGCGGGCCATCGCCGCCTTGTGCAGGATCATCCCGACCACCGGAATGGTGAGGACAAACTTGTCGGTGTTGTCTCTCACCTTTTGGGAGGCCCGCCAAGCCCGCACGTAGAGGAAGATGCCAAGGGCCGTGCCACCAAAGAAGACATACCACCAGTTCTGCATAAAGCGCGAGATGCCGATGACAAACTGGGTGAACACCGGCAGTTCGGCGCCGAAGCTCTTGAAGATATCCTCGAACTGCGGAATGACGAACAGCAGCAGGATGGAGGTCACCACGATGGCCACCAGAATGACCATGGTGGGGTAGAACATCGCCTTCTTGATCTTCGACTTGAGTGCTTCCGATTTCTCCCGGTAAGTGGCGATACGATCGTAGATGGTCTCCAGCGCACCGGATTGCTCGCCAGCTTCCACCAGATCGCAGTAGAGATCGTCAAAGTAGCGGGGATGACGGCGCAGCGCCTCCGACATGGGGGTGCCGGTCTCCACATCGGCGGCAATCTGACCCATCAGTTCGCGCATGGCGGCCTTCTCGTGGCTGCGGGCGATGATCTGCAGGCTCTGCACCAGTGGCACGCCAGCGGAGAGCATGGTGGTGATCTGGCGGGAGACGATGGCGATATCCATCGGTTTGATCTTGGCGCCACCCTTGGAGAAGAGCCCCTGGGATTTCTTGGCCACCTTGGTGACGTTGACCCCCTGCTTGCGCAGTTCGGCCTTGACGGTGTTGATACTGTCGGCCTGCAGCTCGCCGGAGACCTTCTGCCCCTTGCGGTTTACCCCGTGCCAGCGGAAGGCGAAGACTTTCTTGGGGGCATTGTTCTTCTTGGTTAGGGTTGCCATCTTTGCATCCTGCAATTGGGTCGGGCGCCAGCCCTTATGACACAAACGTCCGATGACGTAGCGTTAATCCTGTTTCCCTGCGCGAATGTCCGATTACGCCATGCTAATCGAACCTACGCACCGAGTATTAGCGGCGACTGCTTCGCCACGCGAATTAGTTGGTGGTAACCCGGTTGACCTCGGCCAGACTGGTGACTCCGAGCCGGGCCTTCTCCAGCCCCGAGGTACGCAGAGTCCGCATCCCCTCTTTTTGGGCAATCGCCGCGATTTGCAGCGAGTTGGCCCCCTGCATGATCAATTTGGCGATGTTCTCCGACATCAACATGATTTCGTAAATGCCGACCCGTCCTTTGTAGCCGCCAGAACACTCCTTGCACCCGACCGGTTTGAACAGTCGCAATCCGGCAGCTAACTGCTGCGGGGTAAAACCCAGCTCCAGCAGTTCGGCTTCCGGCACCACCTCCGGCGCCTTGCAGTGGTCGCACAGTTTTCGGGCCAGCCGCTGGGCCATGATCAGGGTCACCGAGGAGGCGATGTTGAAGGCCGGCACCCCCATGTTCATCATCCGGGTCAGGGTCTCGGCGGCGGAGTTGGTGTGCAGGGTGGAGAGCACCAAGTGACCGGTCTGCGCCGCCTTGATGGCGATTTCGGCGGTTTCGAGATCGCGGATCTCACCCACCATCACCACGTCCGGGTCTTGCCGCAAGAAGGAGCGCAGGGCGCTGGCAAAGGTGAGTCCCGCCTTGGGGTTGACCTGCACCTGGTTGACGCCGGGCAGGTTGATCTCTACCGGATCTTCGGCGGTTGAGATGTTCACCTCGGTGGTATTGAGAATATTGAGGCCGGTATAGAGCGAGACGGTTTTACCCGAGCCGGTGGGGCCGGTTACCAGGATCATCCCTTGCGGCTTGGAGAGGGCACGCAGATATTGCGCCTTCTGCCGGTCATCAAAGCCGAGTTGCTCGATATTGAGCCGCGCAGCGGAGGAGTCGAGCAGACGGATCACGATCTTCTCCCCCCACATCGTGGGCAGGGTGTTGACCCGCATATCCATCGACTTGTTGCGCGACAGCTTCAGCTTGATGCGGCCATCCTGCGGCAGCCGCCGCTCGGCGATATCGAGCCGTGCCATGACCTTGAGGCGGGCGGAGAAGCGGTTGGCCAGATTGACCGGCGGGGTGGCGATCTCGTGCAGGATGCCGTCGATACGAAAGCGGACCCGATACTTGAACTCGTAGGGTTCGAAGTGCAGGTCGGAGGCGCCGCGCTTGATGGCATCCATCATGATCTTGTTGATGTACTTGACGATGGGGGCATCGTCATCGGCGGTATTGACGCTTTCATCGAGCCGGGAGTTTTCATCCGAGACTTCCAGCTCGGAGATCTCCGACTCGTCGATCTCCTCCATGCCGAGGGCGTCGTTCTCGCTCTCCAGCAGCTTGGCGATGGCGGCGGTGAGCTTGTTCTCCTCTACCAGCAGCGCCTCGGTATGGAGCCCGAAGCTGAAGCCGAAATCCTCCAGTGCCGACACATTGGTCGGATCCGACATGGCGATATAGAGGGTGTGGCCCTGGGTGTAAATGGGCAGCACGTGGTGCTTGTCGATCAGCTTTTGATTGAGGAACTTCTGCGGGATCTCGGCCAAATCGAAGGCGGCAAGATCCAGCAGAGGTACCCCATACTCCAGCTCGCAAAAATCGGCCAATGCCTTGCTGTCGAGAATGCTGTTCTCTATCAGAAAGGTCACAAAGGGTTTGCGCTGGGCCTTGGCTTGGCTCAGATAGCGCTGGGAGTCCTCTTCACTGATCAGTGAAGAGGCGGCCAGGCTTAACGCCAGGCCGCTATTAGGGCTAGAGGTCATGCGTTAGCAAAAACCTACAGCACTGCAAGTTGACCCTGACGCTGGCCCTTCCCACGTGACGCGTCCGCCTGAAGCGTTTCCTTCTAAGATATAATTTTTGCTGTCTACATCGGCAGTACCTGTCACTGTGATTTTCACTGGGCCAGTTGCAGCTGTAGCAGCGGTTAAGGCTACAGAAGTAACTAATCCGCCAGCTGCGGAAGCGACGGGAGGAATGCCATTTACTTTTTCAGCATCGCAAACTTGCATATCGTTCTTCGTTTGATAGCAAATTTCGATAGCGGTTTTAAATGGACCTGTCGCTGTGATTACTTCGGTGAATTTCGCTTTTTTCGTGTAGGTCTGATACGCCGGTAGCGCGATGGCCGCCAGAATGGCCACGATCGCGACCACGATCATCAGTTCAATAAGGGTAAAACCCGATTGTTTCTTCATTTCGCTGTTCATGGAAAATATCCTTTTATCCTTGGTTCCTGGGAAGTGTCGGTGGAAAATCATCCGCACGTCAGTATCTTATCCGAGCTGTCAGGGGTGGCAACAGAGATTGCTGTCTTTGTTAACCACTTTTCTATCATTTACCAAAAACATGATATAAATCATAAAATAAGAGGCTTCTAACGACTCTTTTTTATGGGGGGAAGCGGGTCCGTCATCACACTCCTTTGCCGAGGGATCCTGCTTAAAGAAAAGGCGCCTATGGCGCCTTTTGCAAGTTGTTTATCCGGTTATATCGAGTGTTTGCTCAAGCCTGTGGGGGGAATCTCACTGCTGGATAAAACGCATGGAGAGATCGAGCGCCCGCACATGCTTGGTGAGCGCCCCGACCGAGATAAAATCGACGCCGGTGGCGGCAAATTCAGCCAGGGTGTCCAGCGTCACATTGCCGGAGACTTCCAGCTTGGCGCGACCCTGATTGATGGCAACCGCTTCCCGCATCATGGTCACGTCGAAGTTATCCAGCATCACGATATCGGCCTTTGCCGCCAGCGCCTGTTCCAGCTCTGCCAGCGTTTCCACTTCCACTTCGACTGGTTTGCCCGGATTGAGCCGGCGAGCTTCATTAATCGCTTCGGCAATGCCGCCACAGGCGAGGATGTGGTTCTCTTTGATGAGGTAGGCGTCATAGAGACCGATGCGGTGATTCTTGCCGCCGCCGCAGGTGACCGCGTACTTCTGGGCGGTGCGCAGGCCTGGAATGGTCTTGCGGGTATCGAGCAGACGGCAGTCGGTGCCTTCCAGTTCAGCCACATAGCGGGCGGTGAGGGTGGCGACGCCGGAGAGGGTCTGGACAAAGTTCAGCGCATTGCGCTCGCCGGTCAGCAGCAGGCGGGCAGGGCCATGGAGGCGGAACAGCTCCTGATTGGGGGAGAGCACTTCGCCATCCTGCACCTTCCACTCCACCTTCACGTCGCCGCCCAGTTGGGTGAACACTTCATCCACCCAGGGCTGGCCGCAGAACACACCCGCTTCACGGGTAATAACTCGGGCACTGGCCATCCGGTCGGCCGGGATCAGCTGGGCGGTGATATCGGCGCTGGCGTCCGGTTGGTCCAGCGTGGTGAGGGCATCGCCCAGATCTTCGAGTAGTGCGGCGCGCACGGCGCGGCTGACATCCTGTTGAAACATGCCTTATTCCTGCAAGGGTCTGAGCAGCAGTTGCCGCTCCTTTTGAACCAGCTCCAGCCGACCGAGGGCGTTCATGCCAACCAGCACTTCGTCACCGTCTGCCGCCGGATTGATAAAGATCGCCAGATCGTACAAGGTCAATGGCCCCATCGCCAGCGTTTCGATGGTGCCGTTGCCGACCCGGATCTGCCCCGCGGCGGTATTGACCTGGCTGCTGCCATGAGCGGTCAGTCCGAGTCGCTCGGCAACCTGCAGCGGGATGGTGATGCGGGTGGCACCGGTATCGAGCAGCAGTTGCACCGGCTGACCGTTGATGGCACCCTCCAGACGATAGTGGCCGCTCTGGTCGGCCCGCAGCAGCAGCTCGCCGCTAGCGGTGACGCCCGGTTGTGAGCGGGAGTGGAAGTAGAGGGTCAGCAGGCCCATCAGAGAGAGCCAGGCCAGTAACCACATCCAGCGTGCCGTGTGCTGCATAACCCATCCATATCGAGCGAAAGATGACTCAGCCTAACATACCATTTCCCGTTGATTCAGTGAGTTGGTGCTGGCTTGTTTATTACATCTCTTCATCTTTTCGCCATTAATCAGCCAACTCGAGTAGCCGATGACTCAACTCGCTTCGCAACCTTGTTTTTCTATCGATGCCGCTGGCTGGTGCCAGAAGGCGCGCCGGGTGCCTTCCCCGCATCACAACGAACGTGCCACGCCGGACGATATCTCCCTGCTGGTGGTGCATGGCATCAGTCTGCCGCCGGGGGAGTTTGGTGGCCCCTTTATCGACGATCTCTTTATGGGGCGGCTCGACCCTGATGCTCACCCCTATTTTGCCGGTATTCATCAGCTGCGGGTCTCGGCCCACTGCCTGATCCGCCGCGATGGCGAGCTGGTGCAATATGTGCCGTTCGGCGCGCGGGCCTGGCATGCAGGAGTATCGAGCTGGCAGGGGCGAGAGGCGTGTAATGACTTCTCCATCGGTATCGAGCTGGAAGGGACTGACGAGACCCCCTATACCGAGGCCCAGTACCGGGCGCTGGTGGGGCTCACTCGAGCCATCTCAGAGCGCTATCCGGCCATCACCCATGAAAAAATTGTCGGCCATTGTGACATCGCGCCAGGGCGCAAGACGGATCCCGGAGCCAGTTTTCAGTGGGATTACTACCGGCAGCTGCTAAACAGCTAAAGTAATTATTCAAATTTAGTTTGGATTTTAAAATCAATGGCTTGCCTATTTGGCAGGCCATTTTTGTCTCCGGTTGCGCAAATGTTATTTGTGAGCGCCGTCAAGAATATTGGTCAGACCATTTTCTATGAGCTAAATCATGTTTGCCCTGTTTTACCCCTTAAGTGGTGGGGGTGATTCTTGACTCAGATCATCTTTTGGGTGGACTTTTCAAAAGGGCTCTGCTAATTTTCGCCCCATCCATGAAATTGGTAATACCAATTTAACAAAGTAGCCTCATGCCCTATCGCAAGATTACGCAACCCAAGTTGGCCGACTCCATTGTCGCCGAGCTGGAACAGATGATTCTGGAAGGCAGCCTGCAGCCGGGGCAGAAATTGCCTCCCGAGCGGGAACTCGCCATCCAGTTTCAGGTATCGCGCCCCTCTCTGCGCGAAGCCATCCAGCGGCTGGAAGCGCGCGGGTTGCTTTATCGCCGTCAGGGCGGCGGCACTTACGTGCAGAATGCCCTGAGCAAGGGGATGGCCGATCCCCTGTTCGAACTGCTCAGTACCCACCCGGAAGCCCGGTATGACCTGCTGGAGTTTCGCCATGCGCTGGAAGGCATCTGTGCCTACTACGCGGCCTTGCGGGGAACCGGGTCTGATTTCGAGCGCATTCGTCAGGTGCAAACCGCCATCGAAGAGGCGGGCCTGTCGGGCTCGCTGGTGGCCGAATCGGCAGCCGTGACCCAGTTCTATCTGGCGGTGGCCGAGGCGTCCCACAACGTGGTGCTGCTGCACCTGCTGCGGGCCATGAGCCCGATGCTCGAGCAGAACATTCTGCAGAATAACGAGATTTTGAATCGCCGCCCGGGAGTGGTAGCCAAGATACGTCGCCATCGCGCGAATCTGATCGAGGCTATTCTTTCGGGGGCTCCGGAGCGGGCCAGAACAGCTTGTCATGAGCATCTGGCCTTTATCGAGGACACCTTGTTGGATATGCAGAGGGAAGACAGCCGGATCCAGCGATCCATGCGTCGGATCCGTCAGCAGGAAAACTAATCCCACAAGGCTTTATTGTCGAATGCTTGCGCCTTTCGCCGTGCAATGCCGTGCAATCACAACAAAATAGGAACCAGCCATGTCTGATATCCTGAAGAACGATGTGGACCCGATAGAAACGCTGGAGTGGCTTGCCTCTCTGGAATCCCTGCTGCGTGAAGAGGGTCCGCAACGCGCTCAGTTCATCCTTGAACAGTTGGCCGAGAAAGCCCGCGTAAGCGGTGTGGACGTGGCTGCCAAGGCAAATCGCGATTACATCAACACCATCCCGTCCAGCGACGAGCCGGACTACCCGGGCGACCTGGAGATGGAGCGCCGCATTCGCGCCATCATCCGCTGGAACGCCATGATGATCGTGCTGCGCGCGTCCAAGAAAGACCTGGACCTGGGTGGTCACATGTCTTCCTTCGCTTCTTCTGCGACCATCTATGATGTCTGCTTCAACCACTTCTTCCGTGCTCGCAACGAGAAGGATGGTGGCGATCTGGTTTACTTCCAGGGTCACATCTCCCCGGGCATCTATGCTCGCGCCTTCGCTGAAGGTCGTCTGACCGAAGAGCAGCTGGACAACTTCCGTCAGGAAGTGGACGGCAAGGGTATCCCTTCCTATCCGCACCCAAAACTGATGCCGGACTTCTGGCAGTTCCCGACCGTATCCATGGGTCTTGGCCCCATCGCCGCCATCTATCAGGCTCGCTTCCTGAAGTACCTGACCGACCGTGGTATCAAGGATTGCTCCGAGCAGACCGTTTACGCCTTCCTGGGTGACGGCGAGATGGACGAGCCGGAAGCCAAAGGTGCCCTGACCGTTGCCGTGCGTGAAAAGCTCGACAACCTGGTATTCGTGGTCAACTGCAACCTGCAGCGTCTGGATGGTCCGGTTGTCGGTAACGGCAAGGTCATCAACGAGCTGGAAGGCCTGTTCGCTGGCGCCGGCTGGGATGTCACCAAGGTCATCTGGGGTCGCAAGTGGGATGAGCTGCTGAAGAAAGACACCTCCGGCAAGCTGATCCAGCTGATGAACGAGACCGTGGATGGTGACTACCAGACCATGAAGTCCCGCGACGGTGGCTACATCCGCGAGCACTTCTTCAACCGTTATCCGGAAACTGCCGCGCTGGTCAAAGACATGACCGACGAGGAAATTTTCGCGCTGAACCGCGGTGGTCACGATCCTCGCAAACTGTTCGCTGCGTTCAACAAGGCGACCCAGACCAAGGGCAAGCCGACCGTTATTCTGGCCAAGACCATCAAGGGTTACGGCATGGGTGAAGCGGCTGAAGGCAAGAACATCGCTCACCAGGTCAAGAAGATGGAGCTGGACTCCGTGCGTCACCTGCGTGACCGCTTCAACCTGCCGGTGGCCGACGAGCAGCTGGCCGATCTGCCTTACCTGAAGATCGAAGCCGGTTCTGCCGAGCACAAATACCTGCACGACCGTCGCGCCGCCCTGAAAGGCTATCTGCCGACCCGTCTGCGCGAAAGCACCACCAAGCTGGAAATCCCGGCACTGGATGCCTTCGGTCCGCTGCTGGGCGAGCAGGCGCGCGAAATCTCCACCACCATGGCGTTCGTGCGTTCCCTGAACGTGATGCTGAAAGACAAGTCCATCGGCAAGCGCATCGTGCCGATCCTGGCTGACGAAGCCCGTACCTTCGGTATGGAAGGTCTGTTCCGCCAGATCGGTATCTACAGCCCGCACGGTCAGCAATACACCCCGCAAGACCGCGACATCGTCTCCTACTACAAGGAAGACAAGCAGGGTCAGGTTCTGCAAGACGGTATCAACGAGCTGGGTGCCATGTCCTCCTGGCTGGCTGCTGCGACCTCTTACAGCACCAACGATTGCCCGATGATCCCGTTCTACATCTACTACTCCATGTTCGGCTTCCAGCGGATTGGCGACATGGCGTGGGCAGCAGGTGACCAGCAAGCCCGTGGCTTCCTGCTGGGTGCGACCTCCGGTCGTACTACCCTGAACGGCGAAGGTCTGCAGCACGAAGATGGTCACAGCCACATCCTGGCCAACACCATCCCGAACTGTATCTCCTACGACCCGTCCTACGCCTATGAAGTGGCGGTGATCGTACAGGACGGCCTGCGCCGCATGTACGGTGAGAACCCGGAGAACGTGTTCTACTACATCACCACCCTGAACGAGAACTATGCCATGCCGGCCATGCCGGAAGGCGCCGAGGAAGGCATCCGCAAGGGTATCTACAAGCTGGAATCCGTAGCCGGTGCCAAGGCGAAAGTTCAGCTGCTGGGTTGTGGCTCCATCCTGGGTCACGTGCGCACTGCTGCCCAGATCCTGGCCAGCGAGTACGGTATCGGTTCCGATGTGTTCAGCGTAACCTCCTTCAACGAGCTGGCCCGTGACGGTCAGGACGCCGATCGTTGGAACATGCTGCACCCGACCTCTGAGGCGCGTGTTCCCTACATCGCTCAGGTACTGGGTTCCGAAGCCACCATCGCTGCGACCGACTACATGAAGTCCTTCGCCGATCAGGTTCGCGCCTTCGTTCCGACCGAGAACTACCGTGTGCTGGGTACCGATGGTTACGGTCGTTCCGACAGCCGTGCCAACCTGCGTCGTCACTTCGAAGTGAACGAATTCTACGTGGTGGTTGCTGCCCTGACCGAACTGGCCAAGCGCGGCGAAATTGACAAGCAGGTTGTGGCCGACGCCATCGCCAAGTACGGCATCGATGCCGACAAGGTCAACCCGCTGTACGCGTAAGAGGATCAAGGGTCGCGCCGTCATGCGGCGCGACCTTGCCAGGGTTTAAAACGGTTAACGCGAGATACGCGTGAGGGCGGTCAGCCAGTCACGCGGATGCACGCAAGAGGATAAAGCACAATGTCCAAACAGATTATGGTGCCGGATATCGGCGCCGATGAAGTTGAAGTCACCGAGATCATGGTGGCCGTGGGGGACAAGGTCGAGCTGGACCAGTCCATCATCGCGGTAGAAGGCGACAAGGCCTCCATGGAAGTACCGGCTCCGTCTGCCGGTATCGTTAAAGAGATCCTGATCAAGGTGGGCGACAAGGTTGCCACCGGTTCCCAGATCATGATCTTCGAAGCCGAAGGCGCTGCTGCTCCTGCAGAAGTTGCCGCACCGGTTGCTGCTCCGGCCGCCGCACCTGCCGCTGCCGTGCGCAAAGATGTGCACGTACCGGACATCGGTGACGACGAAGTGGACGTGACTGAAATCATGGTTGCCGTGGGCGACATGGTAGAAGCCGACCAGTCCATTATCGCCGTGGAAGGTGACAAGGCCTCCATGGAAGTACCGGCACCGTTCGCCGGTCGCGTGGTCGAAATCAAGGTTGCCGCTGGCGCCAAGGTTTCTACCGGTTCTCTGGTGATGGTCTTTGAAGTGGCTGGCGCTGCGCCTGCTGCCGTTGCTGCTCCGGCTCAAGCCGCCGCGCCCGTGGCTGCTGCCCCGGTTGCCGCTGCTGCCAAAGAGGTCAACGTACCGGATATCGGTGGTGACGAAGTGGAAGTAACCGAGATCATGGTTGCCGTGGGTGACAAGGTTGAAGCCGACCAGTCCCTGATCGCCGTGGAAGGTGACAAGGCCTCCATGGAAGTGCCTGCGCCGTTCGCCGGTGTGGTCAAAGAGATCAAGGTGAAGGCGGGTGACAAGGTCTCCACCGGTTCCCTGATCATGGTCTTCGAAGTGGCTGGCGCTGCTCCTGCCGCCGCGCCGGTTGCTCAAGCTGCCGCTCCGGTCGCCGCTGCCCCTGTTGCCGCGGCTCCGGCTCCGGTTGCCCAGGCTGCTGCCGCTGCGACCGATTTCGTTGCCAACGACGCTTACGTGCACGCTTCCCCGGCAGTACGCCGTCTGGCGCGCGAGTTTGGCGTCAACCTGGCCAAGGTAAAAGCCTCCGGTCGCAAGGGCCGCATCGTCAAAGAAGACGTGCAAGCCTACGTGAAGGATGCCATCAAGCGCGCCGAGTCTGCAGCGGCTGCCGGTACCGGCACTGGCAACGGCATGAGCGTGCTGGCGTGGCCGAAGGTCGATTTCAGCAAGTTCGGTGATGTGGAAGAGGTCGATCTGACCCGCATCCAGAAGATCTCCGGTCCGAACCTGCACCGCAACTGGGTCATGATCCCTCATGTCACCCAGTTCGACGAAGCCGATACCACCGAGCTGGAAGCGTTCCGCAAAGAGCAGAACGCGATGCTCGAGAAGCAGAAGTCGGACGTGAAGATCACCCCGCTGGTGTTCATCCTGAAAGCCGCCGCCAAGGCGCTGGAAGCTCACCCGCGCTTCTGCAGCTCCCTGTCCGAAGATGGCAGCAAGCTGATCATGAAGAAGTACATCCATATCGGTGTGGCGGTGGATACCCCCAACGGTCTGGTTGTGCCCGTGGTACGCGATGTTAACAAGAAGGGCATCATGGAGCTGTCTCGCGATCTGGCCGAGATCTCCAAGAAGGCTCGTGCCGGCAAGCTGACCGCTGCCGACATGCAAGGCGGTTGCTTCACCATCTCCAGCCTGGGTGGCATCGGCGGTACCAGCTTTACCCCGATCGTCAACGCGCCGGAAGTGGCCATCCTCGGTGTCTCCAAGTCCGAGATGAAGCCGAAGTGGAACGGTAAGGAGTTCGCGCCACGCCTGATGCTGCCGCTGGCTCTGAGCTACGACCACCGCGTGATTGATGGTGCCGATGGGGCTCGCTTCATCACCACCATGAACGGCGTGCTGTCCGACATTCGTCGACTGGTCCTGTAAGTGAGAGGGCGGGCCCAGAGCCTGCCCTTTTTACTTCTCATTTCATTAACATGATCGTAAACTTGCCCCGTTTTTTCACGGCTGCAGCCGCCTTGTTTTACAACGAAAAGAAGGCATAAGACTGCGCTGTCCGGGGATATAAGAACGACAAAGAGGTCATGATGAGTAAAGAAATCAAAACCCAGGTCGTAGTACTGGGTGCTGGCCCTGCCGGTTATTCCGCTGCTTTCCGTGCAGCCGATCTGGGTCTGGATACTATTATCGTCGAGCGTTACTCCACCCTGGGTGGCGTCTGTCTGAACGTGGGCTGCATCCCCTCCAAGGCGCTGCTGCACGTCGCCAAAGTGATTGAAGAAGCCAAGGCGCTGGCCGAGCACGGCATCGTCTTCGGCGAACCCAAGACCGACATCGACAAGATCCGCCTGTGGAAAGAGAAGGTTATCAACCAGCTGACCGGCGGTCTGGCTGGCATGGCCAAGATGCGTAAAGTTCAGGTTGTTAACGGCTTCGGTAAATTTACCGGCCCGAACACCCTGGAAGTGACCGGCGAAGAGGGCAAGACCACCGTTACCTTCGACAACGCCATCATCGCCGCCGGTTCCCGTCCGGTGAAGCTGCCGTTCATCCCCCACGATGACCCGCGCGTATGGGACTCTACCGATGCGCTGGAGCTGACAACCGTTCCTGGCAAACTGCTGGTTATCGGTGGCGGCATCATCGGTCTGGAGATGGGTACCGTTTACTCCTCTCTGGGTTCCGAGATCGACGTGGTGGAATTTGCCGACCAGCTGGTTCCGGCTGCTGACAAAGACATCGTCAAGATCTACACCAAGCGTGTGGCCAAGAAGTTCAACATCATGCTGGAGACCAAGGTCACTGCAGTTGAAGCTCGTGAAGACGGCCTGTACGTCTCCTACGAAGGCAAGCACGCACCGGCCGAGCCGGTTCGTTACGACAACGTGCTGGTTGCCGTAGGTCGTGTGCCGAACGGCAAGATGCTGGATGCAGAGAAGGCTGGCGTTGCCGTGACCGAGCGCGGTTTCATCGAGGTGGACAAGCAGCTGCGTACCAACGTGGCGCACATCCATGCCATCGGTGACATCGTGGGTCAGCCGATGCTGGCGCACAAAGGTGTGCACGAAGGTCACGTCGCTGCCGAAGTGATCGCTGGCAAGAAGCACTACTTCGACCCGAAAGTGATCCCGTCCATCGCCTACACCGAGCCAGAGATGGCATGGGTCGGTCTGACCGAGAAAGAGGCCAAGCAACAAGGTCTGAACTTCGAAGTCGCCACCTTCCCGTGGGCTGCTTCCGGTCGCGCCATCGCCTCCGACTGCTCTGACGGTATGACCAAGCTGATCTTCGACAAGGAGAGCGGCCGCGTCATCGGGGGTGCTATCGTCGGTACCAACGGTGGTGAACTGCTGGGTGAAATCGGTCTGGCCATCGAGATGGGTGCGGACGCCGAAGATATCGCGCTGACCATCCACGCTCACCCGACTCTGCACGAGTCTGTGGGTCTGGCTGCCGAAGTGTTCGAAGGCTCCATCACCGACCTGCCGAACGCCAAGGCCAAGAAGAAAAAGTAATTTTCTTCTCAGCTTGGATAAAAAAGCCGCTCGAATGAGCGGCTTTTTGCTATCTGGCCTTCGGAGTCCGGTTAGCAGCGCCCCTTCTTGGCCTGCCCCGGCGGGCAGAAGGTGCCATAGCCACCACTGCCGTCACTGACCCGGATCCGGGTATCGTCCACGCTGACATCCGCCCCGTGTACCCGTACCGGCCCGCTGCTGCAGGCGCTGAGCACTCCCCCCAGCAATATCATTACGATCAGCTTGCCCATAACTCCTCCTCATATTTCCCTGATTATGAGGCATTTCGAGAGCCGCATAACGGCGTTTCAATGGCCGTGCGTCACCGTTTGCCGTGGCTATGACAGAGGGCGCCGCAGCGCCCTCTGGTGAGTCTTCAGGAGTGGGATGACAGACTACAGACGGAAGTTGCCGACCAGCTTGTCGAGTTGACCGGAGAGCTGCTGCAGGCTGCGGCTGGACTCAGTCAGCTGGTGGGCGATATCGGCGGTCTCCATGGTGAGCTGGTTGATATCTTCCACGTTGCGGTTGATCTCGCCGACCACGCTCGACTGCTCCTCGGTGGCGGTGGCGACCTGGATATTCATGTCGTTGATCTGGGTGATGTGGGCGGTGATCTGGCCGAGGGCGGCGTTGGCCTCATCAGCCTGGTTCACCACCTCCAGACTCTGGTTACGCCCCTGTGCCATGGCGCTGACCGCACGGGCACTCTGCTCCTGCAAGCGGTTGATCATCCCCTGGATTTCGGCGGTCGAGGCGGCGGAGCGGTTGGCCAGATTGCGCACCTCATCCGCCACCACGGCGAAGCCGCGACCCTGCTCACCGGCGCGAGCGGCCTCGATAGCGGCGTTCAGTGCCAGCAGGTTGGTCTGCTCCGAGATACTGCGGATGGTTTCGAGGATGCTGCCGATGGAGTCGGTCTGGCTCGCCAGCGACTCGATCACCCCGGCCACCTGCTCAATCTCGCCGGAGAGGCCGACGATGCCGTGGCGCGCCTGCGCTACCACCACAGCCCCCGCATCGGCCTGATCGTTGGCCTGTCTGGCGACTTCGGCTGCCAGCGAAGCGTTACCGGCGATCTCGCTCACCGTGGCACCCATCTCGTGGATGGCGGTAGCCACCTGCACAGTGCGGTCACGCTGGGCGGTACAGTTGTGCTGGGTCAGCTGCGCCTTGTTGGCCACCTCGTTGGCGGTATCGGCGAGCTGGCGGGAGTTCTCTGCCACCTGCTCGATGGAGCCGTGGATCTTGGCTACGAAGTTGTTGAAGCCGGTGGCGACCTGACTCAGTTCGTCACGCCCCTCCACCTTGAGGCGCTGGGTGAGATCCCCATCGCCGCTGCCCAGCTCCTTGAACAGGCGAGCCAGCTCGTTGAGCGGGCGACTGACCGAGCCAGCCAGCAGCATCCCCATCAGTCCCATGGCCAGCGCAATCACCAGCGAGATCATCAGGATCTCGTTGCGGGTCTGATCCAGCTCGGCATAGATCTCGGCTTGCGGTACCTGGGCCACCAGATACCAGTCGAGCAACGGGATATAGCTGCTGGCCAGTACCATGGGCTCGCCATTCACCTCGGCGTTGATGACGGCAAAGGGGCGTTTGGCCAGCAGGCTGCCGGTATCACCGCTGGCGATGCCGCCCAGGGTATCGCGTTCGATGCGGTTGGCCTCGGGGTGCAGCTTCACCTTGCCGCTGCCATCGACCATAAAGACGATGCCGCTCTCTTCCAGCCGGAAGTTGGAGACCATGGTCACCATGGTATCGAGGGATTTGGCAAAGCCCGCCAGCCCGCGACCATTGAGCTGCTGGAAGTTGACGAACAGCTTCACCTCGCCGTTGCTCTCGCGGAAGATGCTGAGGGTCATCTCCTTCTGGCTCTTGGTGTAGTCATAGAACCAGGCGTCTTGCGTGGGGGTCAGGTTGCGCAGAAAGCCATCCTGGTTGTAGTAGGCGGCACTCTGGCGATCGGCGAAGGAGGCGGTCACCAGACCATACTGGTTGGCCACATCCTTGAGCTGGTTGATGAGGATCGGCTCCTGCTCTTTGGGCATGCCCCGATCCACCCAGTCGAGAATGAAGCGGTCGGTGGCCAGTTGACGGGCTGCCTGGGCGATACCGTGGAGATCCTGCTCGATCTCCTTGCTGATCCGTTGGGTCAGGTTGGGCAGCTCCTGTTCGAACATCCGGTTTTCGATCAGCTGCTGGGCCGAGCGTTGACTGAAGTAGCCCACCAGCAGGCAGGAGACGACCACCGCCAGGGTGACCGTAGCCAGTATTTTCTGTTTAAGCGTGAGGGTTGCCAGCATAAAGGTGCTCAAAAGGTTGAGGATTGACGACTCTCATATTAGCGGCAGCGCAGCCCCGCCCATGAGGCTGGTGACCCTTTATTTGCAGATTACGTTTGCGCTCACAGCGGCGGCGGCTCGCTCCTCCGGCGTGCAGGCCATTCGGGATGCGGATTGACGGTTGCGCTAACTGCCCGGCCCCTTATAGTAGAGGCCATCCTTGGTGACTGACCCTCTGAATAATATGGAAAATATGATGCGCAGCTTAGGTGCGGGATGGACCCGTCTGCTTTTGGTGATGCTGGCGGCCTGCCCGCTGCTGGCCATGGCGGCAGCAGGGGATCGCCCGAAAATTGCGGTGGTGCTCAGCGGCGGCGGTGCCAAGGGGTCGGCCCATATCGGCATTCTCAAGGTGCTGGAGCAGAAACGGATCCCGGTCGACATCATCGTCGGTACCAGCATGGGCTCCTATGTGGCGGGCATGTACGCCATGGGGCTCAGTGCCGAGGAGGTGGAGCGCATGACGCTCGCCATCGACTGGAACAAGGGGTATCAGGACAAGGTCGGTCGTGACGAGCTCTCCCTGCGCAAGAAGCAGCAGAATGAACAGTATCAGCTGCGCACCGACATCGGGGTGAATGGCGACACCACCCAGCTACCGGACGGTTTCTTTCAGGGCCAATCCATGGCCAGCCTGCTGCGGGGGGCCACCTCCAACCTGCCGGTGCAGGAGAGTTTCGACGATCTGCCGATCCCCTACCGCGCCATGGCGACCGACATGGAGACGGTGACGTCTTTCGTGCTGGATCACGGTAGTCTGGCCAAGGCGATGCAGGCTTCCATGTCGATCCCCGGCGCGCTCAAGCCGGTGGAGTGGGAGGGCCACATCCTGGCGGATGGGGGCAGCGTCAACAACATGCCGGTGGATGTCGCCAAGGCGATGGGGGCCGACGTGGTGATCGCGGTGGATATCAGCGCCAAGCTGCGCACCCGTGAATCCCTCAAGTCAGGGTTGGCGATGATTGACCAACTCACTACCTATATGACCCAGGTCGGCACCGACAAGCAGAAGGCGCTGATGGGGCCCAAGGATATCCTGCTCGCCCCCGAGTTTGGCGATATGGGGATCGCCGACTTTACCCGGATGCCGGAGGGGATCAAGTTGGGTGAAGCGGCGGCGGACAAGGCGTCGCTGCAACTCGACCGGCTGTCGCTCACCAAGGCGCAGTACAACGCCTATCGCAACCAGAAGCTGAGCCGCCGTGCCGAGCGCAGCGGTCAGCCCGCCTACTTCATCGACAAGGTGGAGATCATCAACAAGTCGCGCCTCTCCGACGAGACGGTGCGCGCCATGCTGAAAGTGCGGCCGGACAAGATCCAGACCAACGAGAGCCTGGAGGCGGGTATTCGCCGGCTCTATGCGCTGGAGTCCTTCGATCGCATCACCTATGAGGTGGAGGAGCGCGACGGGGAGAACGTGCTGGTGGTGGATGCCAGCGAGAAGAACTGGGGGCCGGGTTACCTCAACTTCCAGTTCGGCTTCTCCGACGACTTCGAGAACACCTCCAACTACAACGTCGGCATGTCCTATACCCTCACCAACGTCAATGACTGGGGGGCCGAGTGGTTGACCGAGGCGTCGCTTGGCACTGCCAAGCATATCAAGACCGACTTCTATACCCCGCTGGAACCCTCCCAGACCTTCTATGGCGAAGCGAGCCTGGCCTATGACCAGACCCAGAGAAGCCTCTTCAACCCGGACCCGGACGATCCGCTGTTCACCTATCTCGATACCGAGTACTCCTTCTTCAGCGCCGATCTGGCGGTAGGCTGGAATCGTCAGCCCTGGAGTCGCCTGTCGATGGGGCTGGAAGGGCAGACAGGCAGTATCGAGATCAAGAACGTCAAAGAGCTGCAAGGGGATGCCACGGCATGGGGGCCCTATGCCCGCTTCGAACACGACACCCTGGACAGCAGCTATTTCCCCTACCAGGGGGTCAAATGGGATGTGAAGATGGGCTACTCCCACGTCAATCTGGATGGGGACGGTTTTCAGGCCTCCCGTAGCGAGGGGTGGAACTATCGTCTCTCCATGGTCAAACCCTGGTCCTGGGACAGACATAGCCTCAACCTGATCCTCGATGGTGGTGGCTCGGGCAGTGAAGAGAGCATCCCGCTCTATATCCAGGATCTGGGGGGGCTGTTCCACCTCTCCGGTTTCCAGCGCTACCAGCTGAGCGGTCGTTACAGCCTGTTTGGCGGCCTGCGCTACATCTATCGGGTGGCAGACAACGACTTCGGCGCCCTCAAGGTGCCGCTCTATCTCGGTGGATCTCTGGAGCAGGGCGGCGTCTGGAACAAGGGGGCGGATATCAGTCTGGAGAGCTCGTTTACCGCCGGTTCTGTGTATGTCGGGGTGGAGAGCTTCCTCGGCCCGGTGTTCCTCGGCTACGGCATGGCGGAGGGGGGCAATGACGTCTTCTATCTGCAATTGGGCAGTACGTTCGAATAATGCCGAATTGATGCCAATTTGTTAACTCTGGTTGGTGCTGGCCAATTAATTTTCAAAAAATACCAGTCCGTTTAATTGGTTACGATTTTGTGGTGAATAAGTAAACAGGGTTTGGATTTTAATTAGTCGTTAAAACTTATATAGTGGGGAGCACCCTACGGGGTGTCCCGCAAGGACGATCGCCGCGAGCCTGGGCGAACCCCAAAAAAAGACCAAAGAGGAATTAGTCGTGCTTGAAACATACCGTAAACACGTCGCAGAACGTGCCGCCGAGGGCGTGGTTGCCAAACCTCTGGATGCAGAGCAGGTCGCCGCCCTGGTCGAACTGCTCAAGAACCCGCCCGCTGGTGAAGAAGATTTTCTGAAAGAGCTGTTGTCCTCCCGTATTCCCCCCGGTGTTGATGAAGCTGCGTATGTCAAAGCCGGTTTCCTCACTGCCGTCGCCAAGGGCGAAGCCCACTCTCCCATCCTGACTGCCGCGCAAGCCGTTGAGCTGCTGGGCACCATGCAGGGTGGTTACAACATCCAACCGCTGATCGACCTGCTGGACCACGCCACGCTGGCGCCGCTTGCCGCCAAGGGGCTCTCCCACACCCTGCTGATGTTTGACTCCTTCCACGATGTGGAAGAGAAGGCCAAGGCGGGCAATGCCCACGCCAAACAGGTGATGCAATCCTGGGCCGATGCCGAGTGGTTCCTCTCCCGCCCGGAGCTGGCCGAGAAGATCACCGTCACCGTGTTCAAGGTGACCGGCGAAACCAACACCGACGACCTCTCTCCGGCGCCGGATGCCTGGTCCCGCCCCGACATTCCGCTGCACGCCCTGGCGATGCTGAAAAACGCCCGCCCCGGCATCACCCCTGACAAGGATGGCGCCGTCGGCCCCATCAAGACCATCGATGCCCTGAAAGAGAAAGGCTTCCCGCTGGCTTATGTGGGTGACGTGGTCGGTACCGGCTCTTCCCGTAAATCCGCCACCAACTCGGTGCTCTGGTTTATGGGTGACGACATTCCGTTCGTGCCGAACAAGCGCGCTGGCGGTGTCTGCCTCGGCGGCAAGATTGCCCCGATCTTCTTCAACACCATGGAAGATGCCGGCGCACTGCCTATCGAAGTGGATGTCTCCAAGCTGGAGATGGGCGATGTGATCGACATCTATCCCTTTGCCGGCAAGATCTGCAAGCACGGCACCGATCAGGTGCTGGCGCAGTTTGAACTGAAAACCGACGTGCTGATCGACGAAGTGCGCGCCGGTGGCCGTATCCCGCTGATCATCGGTCGCGGCCTGACTGACAAGGCCCGCGAGGCGCTCGGTCTGCCGTTCTCCACCGTGTTCCGTCGCCCGCAGCCGGTGGCCGATACTGGCAAAGGCTTCACCCTGGCCCAGAAGATGGTGGGCAAGGCGTGCGGCGTGCAGGGCATTCGCCCCGGCACCTACTGCGAGCCCAAGATGACCACTGTCGGCTCCCAGGACACCACGGGCCCGATGACCCGCGACGAGCTGAAAGATCTGGCCTGCCTCGGCTTCTCTGCCGACCTGACCATGCAGTCCTTCTGCCACACCGCAGCCTATCCCAAGCCCATCGATGTGCAGACTCACCACACCCTGCCGGACTTCATCATGAACCGCGGCGGTGTGAGCCTGCGTCCGGGTGACGGCGTCATCCACTCCTGGCTGAACCGCATGCTGCTGCCGGATACCGTGGGTACCGGTGGTGACTCCCACACCCGTTTCCCTATCGGCATCTCCTTCCCGGCGGGCTCCGGTCTGGTGGCCTTCGCCGCCGCCACTGGCGTGATGCCGCTGGATATGCCGGAATCCGTGCTGGTGCGCTTCAAGGGCGAGCTGCAACCGGGCATCACCCTGCGTGATCTGGTTCATGCCATCCCTTACGCCGCCATCCAGAAAGGGCTGCTGACCGTCGAGAAAGCGGGCAAGAAGAACATCTTCTCCGGCCGCATCCTCGAAATTGAAGGTCTGCCGACCCTGAAGGTGGAGCAGGCGTTCGAACTGGCTGACGCCAGCGCCGAGCGTTCCGCGGCCGGTTGCACCATCAAGCTGGATAAAGAGCCGATCATCGAGTATCTGAAGTCCAACATCGTGATGCTGAAATGGATGCTCTCCGAAGGCTACGGCGACGTGCGCACCATTACCCGTCGTATCAAGGGGATGGAAGAGTGGCTGGCCAACCCGACCCTGCTGGAAGCGGACAAGGATGCCGAATACGCCGAGATCATCGAGATCGATCTGGCCTCCATCAAGGAGCCGATCCTCTGTGCGCCGAACGATCCGGACGATGCCCGTCTGCTCAGCACCGTGGCCGGCGACAAGATCGACGAGGTGTTCATTGGCTCCTGCATGACCAACATCGGTCACTTCCGCGCCGCCGGCAAACTGCTCGAGAAGTATCAGGGCGAGCTGCCGACTCGCATGTGGATCGCGCCGCCCACCAAGATGGACAAGGATCAGCTGACCGAAGAGGGCTACTACGGCATCTTTGGTCGCGTCGGTGCCCGCATCGAGATCCCGGGTTGTTCCCTCTGCATGGGTAACCAGGCTCGGGTTGCGGAAGGGGCCTCCGTGGTCTCTACTTCCACCCGTAACTTCCCGAACCGTCTGGGTAAAGGTGCCAACGTCTACCTGGCCTCTGCAGAGCTGGCAGCCGTTGCCGCCATCCTCGGCAAGATCCCGACTGTGGCTGAGTACCTGCAATACGCCAAGGCGCTCGATGCCACAGCGGCAGATACTTACCGCTACCTCAACTTCAACGAGATCGCCTCCTACACCAAGAAGGCCGATGCGGTGATCCTGCAGCAAGCTGTGTAACTGAGTTATTGCGCATTTGGCGCAATTAAAAGCCAATAATGCCGCGTATCTACGCGGCATTATTCATTTATGTGCTCTTCATTGATTTTTTTGGGGATGGTTTGCATGATCTTTGCTAGAGAGATCCAACCACTTGTCAGGTGGTTCGTTTTATAAACGCTTTGCGTTATGTTGTACGGCTATATGAGCGGTAATGATGGGGCATCGTTATCGAGGGAAAGTGGATATCTGTTCACTGGGTGCTTGCGTTGGCAGGCCTGACGAATTGCGGCGTGGTTCTTTATGTTTTTGTTCAGGATCGATCTTTCCCGAACCCGGTTACGCTTCGGCGGCGCCTTGCTGGTCTTCGTCCTGCCACTAATGGCGGGCGGCTGGATCATCCACAGCAACTATATGCAGGATCTGAAAGCGGACTCCAGCGCCTCGGCCCACAAGGCCAGAACCCTGCTGGAGGCGATGCTGGATCATGCGGAGCAGGCCAATCGCTCGGTATTGCCACTGGTCAATGCGCCCTGTGACGAGAACCTGCTGGTATTGCGCAAAAAGGTGGCCATCGAGCCCTTTCTGCGTTCGGTCAATCTGGTGCGCGACGGCATCATCAGCTGTACCTCCCTGTTCGGCGCGGTGAGTGATGCCGATGACAGGTCGATCTATACCGGCAACAAGCTGTTGCTGATGAGTGGCAATCGGGTGCGGCAGAATCACCCGTTGATAGTGGTGCGAACCGAACAGGGCAGGAATGCTGCATTAAGCGCCATCGACAGCACCCAGCTCAGCTTCATGCTCTCTCTGAGTGGCAAGTCCAGCGCCCTCTATCTGCAGGTGGGGTCAGCCTGGCTCGACGCGTCGGGCCGCTATCTCAATGAAGCGCCCACCCTGCATCGCAGAACCAGTCTCGCCCTCGGCTCATCCCATTATCCTTTCACCATTCACGCCGGTTATGCCATGCCGATCTACTGGAAATCGCTGTGGGACGCCAGGCATCAGGCGCTGCTGTGGTTGGCCGCAACCTCTACGCTGCTGGCCTGGCTGGTGTGGTGGGTGCTGGGGCGCCCCGGCTCGCCAACGGATGAGCTGCGACGCGCCTTGCGAGCCAAGGAGTTTGTTCCCTATCTGCAGCCGCAGATTGCCAGCCACGATGGCAAGATGATGGGGGCAGAGGTGCTGATGCGCTGGCAACATGCCAATGAAGGGGTGATCCGGCCCGACCTCTTTATCCCGCAAGCGGAAGAGTCGGGACTGATCGTCCCCATGACCACCCATATCATGAAGCTGGTAGCTACACGGTTGAATCGGGTTCAGGCGCAGTTGCCCGATGGCTTTCATATCAGCTTCAACATCAGCGCGGCCCATTGCCACGATTTTGCCCTGCTGGCCGAGTGCCGCACCTTCCTCGGCCGCTTTGCTCCGGGCAAGGTAGTTCTGGTGCTGGAGCTGACCGAGCGGGAGCTGCTGATGTCCGATCCCCAGACGCTCTCCCTGTTTCGCCAGCTGGACGAGATGGGGGTCAAACTGGCCATCGACGACTTCGGCACTGGCCACTCCAGCCTGGCTTACCTGCAGCAGTTTCATGTGGATTACCTCAAGATCGACAAGTCCTTTATCGCCCGCATCGGCACCGAGTCGCTCTCGGAACATATCGTGGACAACGTGATCGACCTGGCCACCCGACTCGGACTGGCGCTGGTGGCGGAAGGGGTGGAGACCGAACGTCAGGCTGATTACCTCAGGGCCAAGGGGGTAGATTATCTGCAGGGTTACCTGTTTGCCCGCCCGATGCCGTTGCGCCAGTTTTGCGAGGAGCTGCTGGCGCAGGAGGCCTCGCCAGTCGAGGAGCGGCTTGAGCCAGCCTGAACCCGCCTTGCCACTGTGGCCGCATAGCGACCTGTGCCGCCGCAACTTGCCCTGTTATCAAGCCCCGGCAAGCGCAGGGGCTTTTTTGTGTAGCCTAAAACCAAGGGTCAGGCAGAGAAACCGCCATCAATAGTCAGGCTGGCGCCGGTGATATAGCCCGCTTCGGGCCCTGCCAGATAGGCGACGAAGCTGGCGATCTCCTCATCCTTGCCGTAACGGGCCAGCGCTATCATCCCCTTGAGCTGCGCCGCCGATTCCCCGTCAGCCGGGTTCATATCGGTATCGACCGGGCCTGGCTGCACGTTGTTCACCGTGATGCCCCGTGGGCCCAGATCCCGTGCCATGCCCTTGGTCAAGCCGACCAGTGCCGATTTGCTCATGGCGTAGACAGCCCCTCCCGCCATAGGGATGCGATCGGCATTGGTGCTGCCGATGTTGATGATGCGCCCCCCAGTACTCATGTGGTGCGCCGCCTCCTGACAGGCCACGAACACGCTGCGGATGTTGACCGCCAGGGTGCGATCGAGATCGTCCAGGGCCAGCTCTTCAATGTTGCCCCATACCAGCACCCCGGCGTTGTTGACCAGAATGTCCAGTCGACCAAAGGTAGTGACGGTTTGGCGGATGGCGTGCTGTACAGCCACGGCATCTGCGCTGTCGGCCCGGATGGCCAGCGCCTTGCCGCCAGCGGCTGTGATGGTCGCGACTATCTCCTCTGCCTTGCTGGTCGAGGAAACGTAGGTGAAGGCCACGGTGGCACCGTCGCGAGCGAGGCGTTTTACAATGGCGGCGCCAATGCCGCGCGAACCACCTTGTACGAAGGCAACTTGTCCACTGAGGGGTTTAACGGTCAACATCTGGTCTCTCCTGTCTGGTGATAATGCAACGTCTGAGCGAGCCGGGAACTTAAGGCTCTCTGGGCCACCTCAAGCCAGGGATGGCGTTGAATGAACCTGTTTACAGTGTGATTGATTCCTTGGAATTGATTAAGTAGCTATTATTCCAATCTCTATTTCCCTCAAGGACCGAGTCGATGGCAGAGCAGGACCCTTTTCTGAGCGTCAGACACTTTGTCGCCGTGGCGCAGTCGGGCAGTTTTACCGCCGCCGCATTGGCGCTGGGGCTGACCGGTTCGGCGTTGAGCAAGAGCATAGTGCGGCTGGAGGCGCGACTGGGGGTCAAGCTGTTGCACAGAACAACCCGTCGGGTGAGCCTGACCCTGGAGGGGGAGGCATATCTGGCCAGCTGTCTCCAGGCCATCCAGGTGCTGGAGGAGACGGAACAGAGCTTTGCATCGGGAAAGCAGAGCCCGTCGGGGCGCGTGCGCATCGATCTGCCCGCTGCGTTTGGCCGCAGGCATGTGCTGCCGATCCTGCTGGAACTGGCGGGCAAGCATCCACAGCTGGATCTGTCGGTGAGCTTCAACGAGCGCAAGGTTGATCTCATTGAGGCCAACATCGATCTGGTGGTGCGGATTGGCGCGCTGGAAGATCAGGCCGATCTCGTTGCTCGCCGCCTGGGGGAGCAGCAGCTGGTCATCTGCGGGGCGCCCGCCTATCTGGCACGGCGTGGGGTGCCCCTGACCCCGGATGAGTTGTCACGGCACGACTGCATCATCGACTGGCGCTCTGGACATCGTCATAGCTGGCTGCTCCGCAACGGGGCGGGGAAAATGGAAGATTACGATATCCCGGTACGCTACGAGATGGGGGATGGCGAAGCCGTACGAGCAGCGGCGCTGGCTGGTCTTGGGCTGGTTCAGGTACCGACCTGGCTGGTCAGGGAGCTGCTGGATACGGGATCGCTGGTCTGTGTGCTCAATGACCAGTCTGGTGGCGAGATGCCGATCAATGTTATCTGGGCCAGGAGTCAGCACATGCCGCTCAAGGTGCGTATCGTGGTCGATGCCTTGTTGCAGGCGGCGCAAGAGCGTGGTAGTGGTTTTCGGGCCACCTGAGTCAGGTTACCTCCGGTTATCGTGAGGTCCCGGAGGCCAACACTGCCGTGCGGGCGATGCGGCCAGGGATGGCCAGGCGGTCTGGTGGGGGTTGGCATGGCGCAGACCCAACACTCCCGCCAACAGATGCTGGAGAGTCTTTCCCCCGCTATTCCCTCTCGAGTACAGGGGCTTGTTTTCCATGCCTTGTGACTCGCTTTTCGGTAGAATTGCCGCTCATTTAGAAGTCAGATGAGGCGCGGTATGACGGTTCAGTTCCAGGCATTTCACAGCATCAAGGCGATCGGTAATCGGGAGGTGCTGTTCAACTGGTCGAGAACCAATCCCCTCGGGGCGCTGGATCAGGTGTGGCGCCCGAAAACCCGTGACCAGTTGCAAGCGCTGCTGCGGGGACATCCCGAGCGCAAGCTGCGCCTTATCGGCTCCGGCCTCTCTTTTGAACCCATTCACAGCGTCTATGCCGAAGGCAGTCAGGCGCTGCTGGTGGATTTGCACCACCTGCGTGGCCAGTTGGCTCAGACCGCCGATACCGTCACCTATCAGGCGGGGACGCCGCTCGATACCGTCTATGCCGAGCTGATCGCCATGGAGCGGATGCTGCCCGCATCCCCCGGTGTTATCGGCATCCAGACCCTGGGCGGCGCGCTCAGCACCGGCACCCACGGCCAGGGGCTGCATCAGTCAGCCCTGTGCGATGCGGTGGAGGCCCTGACGGTGATGCTGGCCAATGGCGACATCATCCGGGTGGATCGCAGTGACCCGCGCTTCGGCGCCTTCGTGATGGGGATGGGGATGCTCGGCATCCTGCTCGACGTCACCTTGCGTACCGTGCCGAATCGCATCATGCGTTGCACCAAGTTCACCACCGATTACCCCTTCCTGCTGGAACACAACGAGCGGCTCAACCGCGAGCACGGCTTTGTGAAGAGCTGGTGGTTTGCCTGGACCGGCGAGAGCCACATCTGGCTGGTGGATCCCGCCTCCGATGACGAGGTGGCCCGTTATCGTGCTGGCGGCAGCGAGCCGCTGCTGCTGGATGGCGATATCGACGCCCGCATGAACGCCACCATTGATGCCACCCTGCAGAAGATGGCGAAAGACACCAAGGATGAGGCGCTGGCCGGCGAGCACTTCGAGACGGTGCGTCGCTTCAAGGATGCCTCCGATCTGGTGGGCAACGTCTACCAGATCCTCTGCAAGGGGATCCCGGCGCCCCAGATCAACTGCGAAGTAGCGGTGCCGCTGCATCGCATGAACGAGGCGCTGGAGACCCTGCAGGCGTGGCAACAGGTCAACCCGGGCGTGTTGCACTACCCCTTTATCCTGCGCTGCACAGGTCCCTCCGAGGCCTGGCTCAGCGCAGCCCATGGCCAGTCGGTCTGCTGGATCGGTTTTCTGGTCTATCTGGCGGCGGACGGCACCTTCGTCAACGGCTCCATGGAGCAGATGCGCGAGCTGCAGCAACTGCTGGTGCCGCTCGGTGGCATTCCCCATTTCGGCAAACATCTGGCGATGGATCTCTACGACTTCCCGGCCCTGCTGCCACGCTGGAACGACTTTGTGGCGTTGAAAGCCGAGCTCGACCCCCATGGCCGCTTTGAAAACCGCTGGCTCAGCGACCTGTTTGCCAACCGGTAAGGACTCGACATGACCGATATGCAAGATACCCGTATCCCTGTGACCCTGCTGACCGGCTTTCTCGGTAGCGGCAAGACAACTCTGCTCAACCACTGGGTCAAGCAGCCGGAGCTCGGTGAGTGTGCGGTACTGATCAACGAGTTCGGCTCGGTGGGGCTGGATCACCATCTGGTGCAGCAGGTGGATGAGCAGGTGATGCTGCTCGACTCCGGCTGCATCTGCTGCTCGGTGCAGGGCTCTCTGGTGGAGGCGCTGCAGGGACTGTTTATGAAGGCCATCCAGCGCAAGATCAAACCGTTCAAGCGGCTCATTATCGAAACCACTGGCCTCGCCGATCCGGCCCCCGTGCTGTTCACGTTGAGGGAAGAGGGCTTTATCGCTCAGCGCTACCGCTTCGATGGCACCGTCACAGTCGTGGATGCTGGCCATATCGAACAGCAGCTGGCGGTCCAGTATGAAGCGGTGAAGCAGGTGGCGCTGGCGGATCTGCTGGTGGTGAGCAAGGGGGATCTGGTGGAGGACGAACAGCTGGCGCGCGTCGAGGCCCAATTGGCCGCCCTCAACCCGGCGGCTCCTATCCAGCAGGTGACCAATGGCGAACTGTCGCCAGCGGTGCTGGAGAAGCTCGGTGCCTACAACGAAGCGGCGGGGCGCGATGTGCGCCAACTGCTGGCCTGGCTGCGCACCGAATCCCCCAAGCAGGGGCTGGCGTCACCGATGCAGCCGAAGATGCAACCGTTCGCCGCCAAGGTGGGTACAGCTGCGCCTACCCATTTCGAGCACGGCAACATCGAGAGTTTCTCTTTGCGTATCGGTGAGCCGCTCAAGCCCTCTCGCCTGTTGGCCGCCATCGATGCGGTGCAGGCCCAATATGGCGATGCCCTGCTGCGGCTCAAGGGGATCTTGCAGCTGGAAGGGGAGAGCCAGCCGGTGGTGATCCACGGCGTCCACGGTCAGCTCTATCCGTTGCAGGCATTGGGCGACTGGCCGGAGGGCAAGGCCCAGTCCCGACTGGTGTTTATCGTGAAAAGTCAGGACAAGGCGGGAATAGAGCAACTCTTTATGGCGACCCTCAAGGCCCCCGAGCCCACCCTGGAAGAGCGGCTCAAAGCCATGCTCGGCCAACCGGACGCCTGACAGGCCAACGTGACCCGCCCCGTTGTAACCCAACGAGTGCGGGTCTCTTTTTATGCAAGCGATGCGAGAGAGGAGGGTGGCGGTTATGTCAGAACATTCACAGAGGGTGACTCCTGCCCAGCGCAAGTGGCTGCCCCTGCTGGCGGCGGTCGGTTTCTTTATGCAGGCGCTGGATGGCACCATTCTCAACACCGCCCTGCCCAGCATGGCCGAGACCCTGGGGGAGAGCCCGCTGCAGATGCAGTCGGTGATCATTGCCTACATGTTGACGGTGGCGCTGCTGATCCCGGCCTCCGGCTGGCTGGCGGACAGATTCGGTACCCGCCGCATCTATCTGGCCGCCATCTCGCTCTTTACCCTGGGATCAATCGCCTGCGCCGCCTCCAACTCCCTTCCCATGTTGGTGGCAGCCCGTGTGTTGCAGGGGATTGGCGGCGCCCTGCTGATGCCGGTGGGGCGGTTGGCGGTGCTGCGGGTCTATGACAAGCACGAGCTGTTGCGGGTGATGTCGTTTGTCACCATCCCGGGGCTGCTCGGCCCGCTGATGGGGCCGGCGCTCGGTGGCTGGCTGGTGGAAGTGGCGAGCTGGCACTGGGTGTTTCTCATCAACCTGCCGGTGGGGCTGCTCGGCTTTATCGCCAGCTGGCACTTTATGCCGGAGCTGCGGCAGCAGACTGCCCGGTTCGACTGGCAAGGGTTCGTGATGTTCAGTGTCGGCATGGTGCTGGTGTCGGTCGGTTTGCAAGGGCTGGGGGAGCACAGCATCGCTACCGGTTGGGCGCTGTTTGCGCTGATCTTCGGGCTGGCGGCGATGGCGAGTTACTGGCTCTATGCTGCCAATGCGGAGCAGCCGCTGTTTAGCTTGAAGCTGTTCAAAACATCCAGCTTCGCCATCGGCATCTGGGGCAACCTGTTTGCCCGCCTCGGCAGCGGTTCCATGCCATTTCTCACGCCGCTCTTCTTGCAACTGGGGCTCGGCTTTTCACCGAGTAAGGCGGGGATGACCATGATCCCCACAGTGATTGGCGCCATGCTGACCAAGACGCTGGTGAACAAGCTTATCCCCAAGGTGGGTTATCGCCGCATTCTGATCGGCAACACCCTGCTGCTGGGGGCGATGATCGCCAGTTTCTACTTTATCGACAACCAGCTCCCCTATGGGGTCTTGCTGGGCTGGCTGGCGATCTTCGGCGCCATCAACTCGCTGCAGTTCTCCGCCATGAACACTCTCACGCTACAAGATCTCAGCCCGACCCTGGCCAGCAGCGGCAACGGTCTGCTCTCGGTGGTGATGCAGCTCTCTATGAGTTTGGGGGTGGCGATTGCCGCCAGCCTGCTCGGGCTCTTCTCGGCGGGATCGTCAGCGGCCAATGGGCAGTGGCTGGGGGGCTTTCACCTCACCTACCTCTGTGTCGGGCTGCTCTCCATGCTGGCGGCACTGATCTTCGCCCAGCTGGCGCGCGATGGCGCTACGCCGTCGGCGCGGGCAGATAGCTGACCTCGCAGGGGAGCTGCGCCAGCACTTCCGCCAGATGCTCGGTCGCCAGCAGAAAGGTCTGCTCCGGGTGGCCCGGGGTCCAGGTGAAGGCGGCGTGGCTGAGCAGTTGCGGATCCACCAGTAGCGGAATATCGGCGCGCGGCAGGAAGGGACAGACCGCCCCCGGCAGACAGCCGATCGCCGTCTGCATCTCCTCGGCGGTGCAGATGGAGGGTTTGGCACCGAGCGCAGCTTTGACCGCCTTGTTGTCGAGTCGCCCGTCCCTGTGGGTCAGCAGCAGGGCGAAGCGGCCATCCTTGAACTTGAGAAACAGGGTCTTGCTGAACTCCGCCTGCCAGCCGAGGCGGGCCTTGACCCGTTCGTCGGTGGCGTAGTCGAGGATCGGCTCGTGCTCATAGCGTTGGTGGGGCAGTGCGGCCAGCAGCTGGCAGTTGAAATGGTGAATGGTATCGAGTGGCATCTGGTTCTCCTGTAGTGGGCGCTACCCTGCCAGCCCGCAGGGCCGGGCCCTCTTATTTCGCTATAAACGACAAGGGCGCCGTGAGGCGCCCTTGTCGATCAGTGATGCTGCAATTCGCACGCTTCCCAATGAAAGGGGATGGGGCACAGCTGTTGGGAGGCCTTGTCATAAGCCTGCCACAGCTCGCCCACGGTGCGGCCATCGACGGGGTGGCGCAGTGCGGGGGCCAGCTCGGCCAGCGGCCACAGCACGAAGGCGTTGGTGAGCACTTCACCGCGCGGCAGCACCAGCGGGGTGTCGCAGACCAGATCGCCATAGAGCAGCAGATCGAGATCCAGGGTGCGCGGGGCGAACTTCTTGGCATCCGGCTCGCGGCCGTGGGCGAACTCCATGGCCCGCAGTCGCTGGCAGACGGTGGCCAGCGGCAGGTCAGTCTCGGCAGCGGCCACCAGGTTGTAGAAGGGGCGGCCGTTGAAGCCGACCGCCTCGCTCTCGAATACCCGGGAGACCCGCAACTCGCCAAATTCGGCGTGCAGGGCATCGAGTCCGGCGCGGATATGGTGATCCCGCTCGATGTTGGAACCCATGCTGATATAGATGGTGGTCATCAGTTGCTGCTCGCGGCCGGGGTGCGATGGCGCAGGATCTCGACGCCGACACCAGCGGCATTGGGCACGGCGCCCGGTTTGGTGAGGGTCACCTTGACCCACTGCACCCGCTCGTCATCCAGCACCAGCATGGCTACCTGTTCGGCCATGGTCTCGACCAGCTCGACCACCTTGCCGGTGACATGCTCGCAAATCTTGTTGGAGAGGTCGGCATAATCCAATGCCAGATTGATGTCGTCGGTTGCTGCCGCGGGGCGGTTGTCGAACCCCATCTCGAGGTCAAAACGGAGCTTTTGGCGAATGCCCTTCTCCCACTCATATACACCGATGGTGGTCAAAACTTCGAGTCCGCGAATAAACACCTTGTCCATGACTGTACTTCTTCTTTACTCTTGATGGGCTGTGATGACAGCGCAGGGATGCTGGCCGGGCAACAGGCTTGCCGAGGCGCTCTGGGTGGGCATGGGCCCATGCCAGCGTATGTGGCCCGCATCATACCCCATTCATATCGTGGTAAAAACGACCAAGATGACGGCCCTGACGATTTTGATGATTATTCTGGCCTACCTGGGTGGTTCACTATCCAGTGCTGTGCTGGTCTCCCGCTGCACCGGTCTGCCCGACCCGCGGGATCATGGCTCCCACAATCCGGGGGCAACCAATGTGCTGCGCCTCGGTGGCCGGATGGCGGCGCTGGTGGTGCTGCTGCTCGATGTGCTCAAGGGCACTGTGCCCGTCTATCTCGCCTGGTATCTGCAGATCAAACCCGTCTACCTCGGCTTTATCGGGGTCGCCGCCTGCCTCGGCCATATATATCCCATCTTCTTTCATTTTCGCGGTGGCAAAGGGGTCGCCACCGCTCTGGGGACCATGATGCCCATCGGCTTCACCATGGGGGGCGCCGTGATTGGCACCTGGCTGCTGGTGCTGCTGGTGAGCGGCTACTCCTCGCTGGCCTCCATCATTACCGTGCTGCTGACGCCGCTCTTTACCTACCTGCTCAAACCCGAATACACCCTGCCAGTCTCGCTGCTCTCCTGCCTTATCCTGATCCGCCATCACGAGAACATCTCCCGCCTGCTCAAGGGAGAGGAACCCAGAGTCTGGGGGCGAAAACGCGTGGCCTGTGCCGATGAAGTGGCAGAAATGGGCGATGTTGCGCAAAAAAGAGACGAACGAGACAAAAAGTGAAATTTCCCGTTGACCATCCGGCTTAAAATCCGTTTAATAGCGCCCACGCCCAGATAGCTCAGTCGGTAGAGCAGGGGATTGAAAATCCCCGTGTCGGCGGTTCGATTCCGTCTCTGGGCACCAATTTTGGTGCCATGAAATAAAAAATCTGTTCATGCACAATGGTTTAAAGTGTGCCGGCTTAGCTCAGTAGGTAGAGCAACTGACTTGTAATCAGTAGGTCACCAGTTCGATTCCGGTAGCCGGCACCATTTGCCCAGATAGCTCAGTCGGTAGAGCAGGGGATTGAAAATCCCCGTGTCGGCGGTTCGATTCCGTCTCTGGGCACCAATTAAGGTTGATGAGATAGCGATATCTGGTCTCCGAAGTACAATTCCTCCTTAGTTCAGTCGGTAGAACGGCGGACTGTTAATCCGTATGTCACTGGTTCAAGTCCAGTAGGAGGAGCCAATTCAAAAAGCCCTTGTCGCAAGACAAGGGCTTTTTTCTATTGGGCCCAGCCCGTTTACAACCATAAAAACAACCACACACGCACAGATGAACCGCAGGATAGATATGGAAAATCATGTAGTTATAGAGTCAAAGGGGCGACTTGCCGCCATTCGGGACTGGCTGGAGCCGGTGCTGGTGCTGCTTATTCTCGGCAGCCTGTTCGGTTACCTCGGCAGCCAGATGGGCCTCTCGGCCATGGTCAATACCCTGTTCAACACCGCCCACCAGCTGCTGCTCAATACAGTGCTCTTTATCATGGGGATCACGGTGCTCTCTGGTGCCCTGAGCCAGCTCTTGAGCGAGTTCGGGGTGATCCGTCTGCTGGAGGTACTGCTGGCCCCGCTGATGAAGCCGGTGTTTCGTCTGCCCGGTCGCACCGCGCTGGCGGCGCTGATGACTTTCTTCTCCGACAACCCGGCGGTGATCAGCCTCGCCAAGGACAGCCGCTTTCGCAAAGGCTTTACCCCCTGGCAGCTGGTGTCGCTGACCAACTTCGGCACCGCCTTTGGCATGGGGCTGATCGTGGTCACTTTTATGGCCACCCTGCAGCTGCCGAGCGGTGAATCCACCGCCAGCGCGGCACTGATCGGGTTACTCGGCGCTCTGGTCGGCTCGGTGGTCTCTACCCGACTGATGCAGCGGATGATCCGCCCCTTGGTGGGGGAAGTGCTGATCGATGAGCAACCAGCGGGCAACGGCCCCAAGGTCGGGGTGACCAAAGAGGCCGCTCCCGGCTGGCTGCGGATCCTCAACTCCCTGCTCGATGGTGGCAAATCCGGCGTGGAGCTGGGGATGGCGGTGATCCCCGGGGTGCTGATCATCAGCACCTTCGTGATGCTGCTGACCTTCGGCCCGGGTGACAAGGGGTATACCGGTGAAGCATTCCAGGGGGTTGCCCTGCTGCCGGTGCTGGCTGCCAAGGTAAGCTGGCTGTTTGACCTGCTGTTTGGTTTCAAGCAGCCGGAGCTGGTCGCCTTCCCGGCCACCTCGCTCGGTGCGGTCGGTGCCGCCATGTCGCTGGTGCCTCCCTTTATCGCCAAGGGGTGGATCACCGGTAACGAGGTCGCGGTGTTTACCGCCATGGGGATGTGCTGGAGCGGCTTCCTGAGCACCCATACTGCCATGCTTGATGCCCTCGGCTATCGCCACCTCACCTCCCGCGCCATTGTCGCCCACACCATCGGCGGCCTGTGTGCCGGGGTGGCCGCTCACCAGCTCTATATGCTGCTGGGCTGAGCAGGGTTCAGATACGGATACAAAAAGAGGCTCTTCGGAGCCTCTTTGCATTTCTCCCTGCCGGTTCTGTTCACGGGCATACCAATCACCCTTGTGGCGTGATGCCCTGCACCTTCAACCAGAATCGCTCCTGACAGTGGTTGTGAAACAGCTTGCTGGCCGGAGTGATGGGGATGGGACTGGCGATGACCCGATAGCTGATCCAGCACTCGGCGCAAAGCTGCTGCGATGGCGCTTCGTCCTGCTCGGTTTGCTGGCGGATGACGACCCCATTGGCAAACCAGCTGGTGGTTATCTGGTGCCGGATCACAGTGCCGCTCTCATCATGCTCGCTATAGTGTTCACTCTCTTGGCGGGTGAGGGTGACGGGGCTCGCCTGTCGATGAATGGCCCTGATATAGCCGATTAGTTGATTTATTGCCGATCTTGCCGTGATGGTTGGCCTGCACTGGGTGAGCTGCACAGAATGGAAGAGAGTTAGCGTAGCGCGCTGTCTTGGCTGCGGCAATCGCCTCGGCTGCGCCGCAAGCGGGGGGGATCAATGGGAATTCCGCAAAACAAAGCCGAGCTGCTGCTCGCGATCGATACCAATTTCGGCAAGCTGTTCAAGGCGTTGCAGGCCGTCCCCGAGAGCCGGGTGCGGGAGCCGACCCTGGCAGGGCACAGCAAGGGAACCACCATGAGCGTCGCCAATCTGCTGGCCTACCTTATTGGCTGGAACGAACTGCTGATCAAGTGGATCGAGCGGGATGAGGCGGGTCTACCGGTTGATTTTCCCGAGACCGGTTTTAAGTGGAACGAGCTGGGCAGGCTGGCTAAAACCTTCTATCGGGATTACGAAGGGCTCAGCTATCAGGCATTGTTGCAGCGGTTGGCGGCCGCCAGAGGGCGCATCATCGAACTGGTTGAGGCGCGCAGCGATAACCAACTGTATGGCAGCCTCTGGTATGAGAAGTGGACGCTCGGGCGGATGATCCAGTTCAATAGCGCCTCCCCCTATCTCAACGCCAACGGGCGGCTGCGCAAGTGGCTGAAGGGGATCGGTATTCGGGTATGAATGCCCCCAAAGCGGCATGTGGCCATGCTGCTGGCCTGACAGGATGAAAGAGAGGGGCGCTGCGGCGCCCCTCTCTGTATCTGCTGATTAAACTCGTCTGGTCTGCGGTTTATTCGATATGGCCGATAAGGCTCTGCGCGATCACCGCCTCCGGCATCATCTTCCGCAGTCCTGCAATCAGCCGCTCGCCTGCCTCCTGCAAGGCGGCCAGCGGCATCTCGGGCAGGCTCTCCAGAATGAACCACATCTGGCCCGAATCGACACTTAGTCGGGTGCGCACCCCCTGCCGCCAGTTCCAGCGCCGACAGGTGACCCCCTTGTCATCCCGCCAGACCACCTCGCCGGGTTCCGGAGATTCGTGGGCGGGTTCGCCCCCTTTCATGGTATCGAACTGCTCGCTGCCATCGGCCACCACCAGTCGCGGCAGCCCCTCATAGGCGCGCAGGTTTTCGCCCCCGACCGGAATGGCGTAGCGGATGCTGATGGCATTGTAGAGATCGACCACGGGATCGATGGTGGGCAGGTTGCCATCGCGGGCGACCCGTTTTCTCAGGGCCTCGGCGGAACAGGGAGTCCGCTGCGGCTTGGCGCCGAACGTTCTGAACAGATCGCCCCAGGCGGCGAGGTGCGCCTCGGCCCACGGCACATCGGCGGTCAGCATGGCGGTGCAGGCTTCATCAAGGGCGCGCGCCCCCACGTTCGGGTCAACCACGGTCGCGGCTTGCACCGTGATACTCAGGGCGCGAAAGCCGGGGGCCAGTTGGCTGACTTCGGGGGAGATATGAGGGGTAATCAGTGACATAACGACTCCAGAATCGAAAGAGGCGAGAGGGAGCGGCTGCCGGACAGCATAGCGGCAACGGCAAATCCGGTTTGAGAGCCATCATGCGCGAACATGTTAAATAAGAAAATTTACATGTTCTTAATGGTTATAAGTTTCATGAATGAAAAATGGCGTGATCGCGGGGATGGCTGGTGTGGAGAATAAGGACATCCCGCCGCTTCCGGTTTGCTCCGGCAATGCCCCTTTGCCTCGCTGATCCGCAGCGGCAGCCGCTGGCCGCCCGGCTCCCTCCTGATACTCGCAATGGTCATGCCCAGACACGAGGCAGCGATTCAAATCGCTCGACGGCTCAATGAGTTGGCTATTGTTGGCGTTTTTTTCATCGTTCTGGCCCCGCTTATGCACACCTTCTCACATCACCACCAAGGGCTGCCGTCGCGGAGAGATATCATGATCAGTACCCTGCTTCCCCTTGCCTCAATCGCCCTCAAGCTGGGCAGCCAGCTGCTTGGCAGCAGTAGCAAACCCCAGCCCGTGCAGCCTGCCGTACAGGAGGAGCACCTAGCCCCGACCGTCCAGGGGATGTTCCAGCGGCTCGGTATCAAGGATGCCGACAGCGAGCAGAACCGCTCGGCCATCAACCACTTTATGGGTGAGCTGATGCAGACTCTGGGACAGGAGAATGGCGGCCAATCCCTCTCTGCCGCCATCGATAGCGCCCGTAGCCAGTTGGCCAACGGCACCCAGAGCACCCGCCTCGATGCCCTGCAGAGCGAGCTCGATACCCTCAAGGGCTCCCTCGGTGCCAGCGATTTCAATCTCGATCAGCTGCTCGGCGCCTTTAAACAGACCCTGCCCAACGGCAATGGGGAGGGGGTCGGCAAACTGCTCAATGCCAGCGCCTGAACGGCGGTGAGCAATAAAAAACGGCAACCTCGGGTTGCCGTTTCTGTTTGTGGTTTAACACGTTATGAGCGAGGTGATGGCGGGTTCTCCATATCGCTGGCTACTTCTACCTGCCCTCTAGCGTGCAAGGCGTGAGCTGCACCTTGGCGATCCGCTTCATCCTTGTTCTGGCCCAGTTTGAATTTGCCAACCAGCCGCTCTATCTCGATTTCAATGCCGACAACGGCCTGCACCATGGTTTCCATATATTCTCTCGGCGCATCCGCCATTTTCCATGGGGTCGGTTCTCCGGCCTCATGATGACGAGTCAGATTTGCCAGCAGGCGGCGTACGAAGCGCGCATCATCGTGGATACGAATTCGGCCGTGGGCGTGTACCACGCTGTAGTTCCAGGTCGGCACCTGCTGGTGATGCACTTGCTTGCTCGGATACCAGCTGGGAGAGATGTAGGCATCGGCAGCCTTGAAGATCACCAGCACGTTGTCCCCATCCCGCACCTCTTGCCAGAGCGGGTTGTTGCGGGCGACATGGGCACGTAGGACGCCATGCTCCCCACTCTCCGCGTCCAGTTCGAATGGCAGATGGTTGGCATCCAGCCCCTGTGAACCGTGGGTGATCAGTGCTCCTAGCGGATGTGCCCGCATCAGCTGATACAGGGCCTCGGGGTCATCGGTGGCGAAATGGGGTGGCAGATACATGCAGATTCCTTCTATCGAGCGCTGACATCCATTCAACAACTACAGCCATCCCGTCAGCGGGACAAGCCATTTCGGGCGCAAAAAAAGAGGGCTGGTGCCCTCTCTCTGCGTTAACGGTAATTAGCCGCGCTTGGCCAACCAGGCTTCGGCGGCGGTGAGTGCCGCTTCTACCTGCTCGCGGGCGACGCCGCCTTTGGTGACTCGCTTGGCGAGGGTCGCTTCCAGCTCCAGATTGGGGTAGACGTCAAACTCGATCACCGGGCTGAAGCGCTGGAATTCGCCGATGGAGAGTTCCTCCAGCGGGCGACCCACGCTGATGGCGAAGACCACGGTTTCACCGACGATATGGTGCGCTTCACGGAACGGAATGCCCTTGGCCACCAGATAGTCCGCCAGCTCGGTGGCGTTGGCGTAGCCGCCCTGCGCCGCCGCCATGGTGCGCTCGCCATTGACCTTCAGATCGATCAGCACCAGCGCCGCCATGTCGAGGCAGTCGTGCCAGGTGTCGAGGGCATCGAACAGCCCCTCTTTGTCTTCCTGCATATCCTTGTTGTAGGCCAGCGGCAGCGCCTTGAGGCTCATCAGCATGCCCATCTGGGCGCCGACCACCCGACCGGTCTTGCCACGAATAAGCTCCAGCGCATCGGGGTTTTTCTTCTGCGGCATCAGGGAGGAACCCGAGGTCACCGCATCGGACAATTCGACAAAGCCCGCCTCGCCGGTGTTGTAGAAGATGAGATCTTCGGCAAACCGCGACAGGTGAGTCATTGAGAGGGACGCCACGTGCATCAGCTCCACCACGTGATCCCGATCGGAGACCGAATCCAGACTGTTGCGGGTGGCGCCACCAAAGCCCATGTCGAGCGCCAGCGCTTCGCGGTCGATGGCGTAGGCGGTGCCCGCCAGCGCGCCGCAGCCGAGCGGGCTGGTGTCGAGCCGCTTGAGGGCATCCTGCAGTCGGGAGTAGTCCCGCTCCAGCATCTCCACATAGGCCAGCGCCCAGTGGGCGAAGGTGACCGGCTGAGCCCGCTGCAGGTGGGTGTAACCCGGCAGCACCGCGGCCTGATTGGCGCGGGCGGAGGCCACCAGCCCCTGCTGCAGGGCGGTGATGGAGCCGAGCAGCAGCTCCCCCTGCGCCTTGCACCAGAGTTTCAGGTCGGTGGCGACCTGATCGTTGCGCGAGCGGCCGGTGTGTAGCTTCTTGCCGAGATCGCCGACGGCGGCGATAAGCTGGCTCTCGACCCAGGAGTGGATATCTTCGGCATCCGAGCTCAGGATCTGCTGGGGATCCTGTTGCACCGAAGCGAGCAGCACCTCCATCGCCTGTTGCAGTTTGCCCTGCTCATCGGCGGTCAATACGCCCACTTTCACCAGCGCTTTGGCCCAGGCCATGGAACCCTGAATATCCTGCTCCGCCAAGCGGTAATCGAACCGCAGCGAATCGTTGAACTGCTTGAACCGGCTATCGGCTCCCTGACTGAAGCGTCCACCCCAAAGTGCCATATTGCTCTCCTTGAATGCGTTGTCGGTAGGCGTCTGCGCCTTACCGTACTCGCGCGGCCCCTTGGCCTGCGCGCAGAAATCTTGCCCTGTATTTTCCTGCATAACAGTGCAGTGGTGAGGAGTGCGGTTACCGTTGAACACGTCACATCCAGCAACTGCGAACCGATTCCCTCTCCCTCTGGGAGAGGGTTAGGGTGAGGGCAATTTCCCCCCCTCATCCCCAACCCTTCTCCCCCTGTTTTCCACGTAAGCGGGAGAAGGGGGCAAAGCACACCCCTCATTGCAAGCCGCCCCTGTTATCTCACAGAAGCGGCCCGGGCGCTGCCGCTCTTGTCACACCCGCCGATGATGGGTCAGGGGCCATGCCCTCGGCCTATAGAAGAGGGGGCCATGCCCCCTCAACGGAATCAACGGGTTATCGCGCTTGCTTAACCGTGGGTGTGGTCGCCGCCGATCGCCTGATGCTGCTCCTTCATGGCGCGGATCCGGCTGGCCAGGGTGTAGAGACGGATAAAGCCTTCGGCATGGCTCTGGTCGTACACCTCGTCGGCGCCGAAGGTGGCGAAGTCTTCGGAGTAGAGGCTGTTCGGTGACTTCTTCTGCACTGCGGTGACCTGACCCTTGTACATCTTCAGCACCACTTCACCGTCGAGATCTTCGGCGATGGCGTTGGCAGAGGCGAGGATCGCCTTGCACAGCGGGGTGAACCAGCGGCCGTCATAGACCAGATGGGAGAACTCGGCACCCAGCTTTTCCCGCCAGGCGCGGGTCGGGCGATCCAGTACCAGCTCTTCCACGGCGCGCAGCGCGGCGACCATCACGGTACCGCCCGGGGTTTCGTAGCAGCCGCGGGACTTCATCCCCACCATCCGGTTTTCGGTGATGTCGATGCGGCCCACGCCGTGCTTGCCGGCACGCTCGTTCAGGGTCATCAGGATCTGGTGCGGGCTGAGCGGCTGGTCATCAATGGCCACCACTTCGCCTTTGGCCACGGTCAGCTTGACGTACTCCGGCTGATCAGGGGCCTGCTCGGCCGGTACGGTCCACTGCCAGACCGCTTCGGACGGCTCGTTCCAGGTGCTCTCCAGCTCGCCACCCTCGGTGGAGATGTGCCAGGCGTTGGCGTCGCGGCTGTAGATCTTCTTCAGGGTCGCCTTGCAGGGGATGCCGCGGGTCTCCAGATAGGCCAGCAGATCTTCCCGGGAGCGCATGTCCCAGATCCGCCACGGGGCGATCACTTTCAGCTGGGGCGCCAGTGCGGCGACCGCACCTTCGAAACGCACCTGATCGTTACCCTTGCCGGTGCAGCCGTGGGAGATGGCATCGGCCCCTTCCGCCAGTGCCGCTTCGACCATCGCCTTGGCGATGATCGGGCGGGCCATGGAGGTGCCCAGCAGATAGGTGCCCTCATAGACGGCGCCGGTCTTCAGGGTCGGGTAAACGTACTCTTTGACGAACTCTTCGCGCAGATCCTTGATGATGCACTTGGTGGCGCCGGAGGCGATGGCTTTTTGCTCGATCCCTTCCAGATCGTCACGCTCCTGACCTACGTCGGCCACGAAGGCGATGATTTCGGCGTCATAGTGCTCTTTGAGCCAGGGAATGATGGCCGAGGTATCCAGTCCACCCGAGTAAGCCAGTACGATCTTGTTGATTCCGCTCATTTTACTTCTCTCCGTGATGATTCGATGATGATTCAATAAAGGGTCGTGATTCAGGTTGAGTACCGCGTTACTTGTTGCCCTGACTATTTATGCCCAAACAGGGTCAGCAACACGGCGTTCTGGATATGCATCCGGTTTTCGGCCTCGTCCATGATGAGGGAGGCGGGGCCATCCATCACCTGCGAGGTGATCTCCAGCTCCCGGTGGGCCGGTTGGCAGTGCAGCACGTGCTGGATGCCGGTCCGGTCGAGCAGGGCCTGGTTGATCTGGTAAGGCATAAAGAGCTCGGTAACCTGCTCCATCGGGGTGTTGTCGCCCATGGAGACCCAGGTATCTGTGTAGGCCACGTCAAACCCTTCGATATCCGCCACGTCATCACTGATGTGGATGGTCGCCCCCGACTTGGCCGCCAGAGCCTGCGCCTGTAGGAAGATCTGGGTATCCGGGCCGTGGCCTTTCGGGCAGATCAGGGTGACGTCGGTGCCCAGAGTCGCCCCCAGCAGCAGCAGAGAGTGGCTGACGTTGTTGCCATCACCGAGGTAGGCAAGCTTCACCTTCGACAGATCGTCGTAGTGCTCGGCAATGGTCATAAAGTCGGCCAGCCCCTGACAGGGGTGGTAGAGGTTGCACAGGCTGTTCACTACCGGCACTGTGCCGTGCTCTGCCAGCTCGACCAGGGTCTGGTGATCGAACACCCGAGCGACGATGGCATCACACCAGCGCGACAAGTTGGCGGCGAAATCTTTCACCGATTCGCGCTTGCCGAGCGCGCCGTTCTGCTGATCCAGATAGACGCTGTGGCCGCCCAGTTTCGCGATACCGATGTCGAAGGTGACCCGGGTACGCAGGGAGGGCTTCTCGAACAGGGTGACCACGCTCTTGCCGGCCAGCGCCTGGCTGTACTTCTTCGGGTCGGCCTTGACCGCTTTGCCCAGCGCAATCAGCGCTTCAATCTGGGCTTTGTTCAGATCACTGTCTTTCAGAAGATGTTGCATCGGATGTTCCTTGTTCCGGTGAGGATTAGAGGGCTACCTGATTGCCATCGGCAATCTTGACCAGAGTGCCGACCGCGCCGCCAGCCAGCAGCTTGAGCAGCTGATCCGGGTAACGCCAGCTGGCGACACAGACCGGCTTGCCGAGGGTCTCGGCGGCGTGCAGAGCCGCTTCTACCTTGACCGCCATGCCGTCCGTGATCACTCCTTTCTCCATCAGATCCAGTGCGGTCAGCTTGTCGAGCTGGGGCACCAGCTTGCCCTTGCCATCGAGGATGCCGCTCACGTCGGAGAGCATCACCAGATCGGCACCGAGCGCCTCGGCAATGGCGGTGGCCGCCTGATCCGCATTGACGTTCATCAGCTGCCCCTCGGCGGTGATGCCGATGGAGCTCACCACCGGCAGGAAGCCCTGACCGAGGATCCCCGCCACCAGCGCCGGGTTGCCTGGCTTGCACTCGCCGACCGCGCCGAGATCCGGGTCGAGCTGGGTCACCTGACAGAGGCCGCCATCCGCCAGACAGAGCCCCACCGCCGGAATGCCGGTGGCGATCGCCTTGGCCATCATCTGCTTGTTGGCCGTCCCTGCCAGCGCCCCGGCAATAAAGGGGATCTGCTCGAACGGGGTCACCCGCAGGCCATTCTTCTTGGTGGAGGTGAGACCCAGCCCCTTGAGCAGGTCATCCACCAGACAGCCACCGCCGTGCACCAGCACCAGCGGACGGTGCTGATCGTCGAGAAAGGTTTTGAGGGTGGCGAACAGGGCGGTCAGCGCCTCGTCGTTCTCGATAAGGGCGCCGCCCAGCTTGATTACCAGAGTTTGCTTGTCCATATCTCTCACTCCTTCCTTAAATCAGGCCGGTGGCCGGTTCAAAACCAAATTTGATATTTATGCACTGCATCGCTTGCGAGGCGGCGCCCTTGAGCAGGTTGTCGATGGCCGAGACCACCACCAGCATGTTGCCCTGCTGTTGCCAGGCAATGTCGCAGTAAGGGGTGCCCGCTACGCCACGGATGGAGGGCATCTGGCCGGTGAGGCGCACCAGCGGCTTGCCTTCGTAAGCCTTGAGGAAGGCCTGATCCACCTGGGTGGGGGTGACGCCGTCCGCCAGTTGCACATAGATGGTGGCCAGAATGCCGCGCACATAGTTGCCAAGGTGGGGCTGGAACAGCACCTCCTTGCCTAGGTGGTGGCTGATCTCCGGCTGGTGTCTGTGATTGAAGGTGCCGTAGGGATTGAGGCTCACTTCGCAGAAGCTGGTGTTGATGGCCGCCTTGCGACCGGCGCCGGAAACCCCGGAGACGGCGTTGATGATGGGCTGCCACCCCTTGGCAATCAGGCCATCCTGCTGCAGCGGCTTGAGGGCGCACAGGGAGGCAGTCGGGTAGCAACCGGGCACGGCGATCAGCTGGGCGGTGGCGATGGCCTCGGCGTTCCACTCCGCCAGACCATAGACGGCCTGATCCAGCCACTGTTCGCTGTCGTGGGTGAAGCTGTAGAAGCTGTCGTAAAAGCCCTGATCCTTGACCCGGAAGGCGCCGGAGAGATCGAACACCGGTAGACCCTTGGCGAGAAACTTGGGGGCCAGCTCGGCGCTCACCTCGTGGGCGGTGGCCAGCAGTACCAGATCGGCCTGGGTCAGGATCCGGGTCATGCCGTCGTCGTCCAGCGGCAGCAGCGGCTGATCGAGGGCGCCGACCCACTGGGGATGCAGGGATGAGAAGCGCTTGTGGGCATCCTGACTACCGGCGGAGACATAGAGGCCGAACAGTTTGAGTTGTGGATGGTTCTGTACCAGTGCGGCCAGTTCGGCTCCCGCGTAGCCACTGGCACCGACGATAACGGTGTTAAGCATGTTGAATATTCCAAGTCAGAGTTCGAGATTCACAGCATGGAGCTGCAGTGCACAAGGGTGTTCGATCGCCCCTTTGCACAAGTGCGGAGGGGCAATTCAGGCGGGTGTGTGTCGTCGGTTATAGATCAGGTGACAGAACATTAACTTTCCCTTACAACTAGAAGCCTTTGTTGATGAGCCAGATATTCAGGTAAAATTACAGAATATTCATGCACTCACTTTGCATTTGTATTTTCTAACAGAAACATTCCGGGGACGCAAGGAGGAGCTGATGGCCAATCTGGATTTTTTTTCACTTTATAAGAATATTATTGCGATTCCCTCTATCAGCAGCACGGATCCCAAGTGGGATCAGAGCAATGAGGCGGTGATCCGGCTGCTGGCCGACTGGTTCGGTCAGCTCGGTTTTCAGTGCGAGGTGACAGCGCTCCCCGACTTGCCGGGCAAGTTCAATCTGGTGGCGACGATCGGTCAGGGGGAGGGCGGTCTGCTGCTGGCGGGCCACACCGATACGGTGCCGTTCGATGAGGGGGGGTGGAGCAAGGATCCCTTCAAGGTGACCGAAGAGGGCAACCGTCTCTATGGCCTCGGTACCATCGATATGAAGGGCTTCTTCGCCTTTATTGTCGAGGCGCTGAAAGATATTGACCTCACCACCCTCAGCAAGCCGCTGCGCATTCTGGCCACTGCTGACGAAGAGACCACCATGGCGGGGGCCCGCGCCATCGCCGCGGCGGCCGAGCTGAAACCCGATTACGCCGTGATTGGCGAGCCGACCGGACTGGTACCGGTGGTGGCCCACAAGGGGCATATGTCGGAGGCGATCCGCATTACCGGCAAGAGCGGTCACAGCTCGGATCCTGCCAACGGCGTCAACGCCATGGAGATCATGCACAAGGCGATGGGCCAGGTGCTGCGCTTGCAGCAGGATCTGAAAGAGCGCTACGCCGACCACCGCTTTGCCGTGCCGCAGCCGACCCTAAACCTCGGTTACATTCAGGGTGGTGACAGCCCGAACCGCATCTGCGGCTGCTGCGAGCTGCATATCGACCTGCGGCCCACTCCGCAGGTGGGACCGGACGAGCTGATGGGGATGCTCAAAGAGGCGTTGTCACCCATCGAAATCCACCAGCCGGGCTGCCTGCATCTGCAACATCTGCACGAGCCCATTCCCGCCTACGCCTGCGCGGACGACTCTGTGCTGGTGCGCGAAGCTGAGAAGGCGAGCGGTCGCGCCGCCGAGTCGGTCAACTACTGCACCGAGGCACCCTTTATCCAGCAGCTTGGCTGCCAGACCATAGTGATGGGCCCCGGCCATATCACCCAGGCGCATCAGCCTGACGAGTATCTCGACCTCTCGTTCGTCAAGCCGACCACCACAGTGTTGCAGCACCTGATCAGACGTTTTTGCCTGTAGCGGCGGCGATGAAAGGGGCGTAAAACTGTAAGTAAGTTACATAACAAGCCGGTTGTGGAGTGGTGATGGAAATACATGTTCTGAATCGGCCTGTTATTTGACCTTGCGCAGACAATCTGGGTAGATTGTCACCCTAAGATGACGGAGCATATGTTGTAATCGCACAACAATAAGTGAGGTCGTCTTGCACCCCGGATGGGTGTCAGGCACCAACAAGATAAGGATGTGGAATGAACGAAAAGTACGCCGCACTACGCGCCAACGTAGGCATGCTGGGTCAGCTGCTGGGTAAATCCATCAAGGATCATCAGGGTCAGGCCTTTCTCGACAAGATCGAAACCATTCGCCAATTGGCCAAGTCCTCCCGCAAGGGCAATGAATCAGACCGGGAACGTCTGCTCGATACCCTGCGCACCCTGAGTGATAGCGAGCTGCTGCCGGTGGCGCGCGCCTTCAGCCAGTTCCTCAATCTGGCCAACGTGGCGGAACAGTTCCACACCATCTCCCGTCGCTGCGAAGAGCAGGTCTGCACCCCGGATCCGCTGGAGCAGATGTTCGACAAGCTAAAAGCCTCCAACCTGTCGCAAGAGGCCATCATTCAGGCCGTGCGCGAGCTGGATATCGATCTGGTGCTGACCGCTCACCCCACCGAGGTGACCCGTCGCACCCTGATCCACAAGCATGTGCAGCTCAACGACTGCCTCGAGGCGCTGGAGCTCTCCGACCTGCTGCCCCGCGAGCGGGACAAGATCCTCAATCGCATCGAACAGCTGATCAATCAGGCGTGGCACACCAACGAGATCCGCGAACAGCGCCCGACTCCGGTTGACGAGGCCAAGTGGGGCTTCGCTGTGGTGGAGAACAGCCTGTGGCCAGCCATTCCCGAATTCATGCGCAATCTGGACGAGCGTCTGCAACACCATCTGGGTGTGCGGCTGCCGCTGGATGCCGCGCCGGTCAAGTTCACCTCCTGGATGGGCGGTGACCGCGACGGCAACCCCTTCGTCACCGCCAAGGTGACTGCCGAAGTGCTGGAGCTGGGCCGCTGGATGGCGGTGAGCCTGTTCTACAAAGACATCAAGGAGCTCACCTCCGAGCTTTCCATGTCCGACTGTACCGACGCCGTACGCGCCCGCGTTGGCGATCACCCCGAGCCCTACCGCGCGCTGGTGCGCGAGCTGCGTGAAGCGCTGCGCGAAACCAAAGAGCACCTCACCGCCAAGGTGCAAGGGCAGGTGAGCGAGAGTCGCGACCTGATCACCACCACCGCCCAGCTGCGCGAGCCGCTGGAGCTCTGCTACCACTCATTGCACGCCTGCGGCATGGGCAACATCGCCGACGGCATGCTGCTGGACGTGCTGCGCAAGGTCGCCTGTTTCGGCATCCATCTGGTCAAGCTGGATATCCGTCAGGATGGCGAGCGCCATGGGCTGGTCTTCTCCGAGCTGACCCGCTATCTGGGCCTGGGTGACTACGCCGAGTGGAGCGAAGATGACAAGCAGGCCTTCCTGCTCAATGAACTGAACTCGCGCCGTCCGCTCATTCCCCACGACTGGGAGCCGAGTGCCGAGGTACGCGAGACGCTGGATACCTGTCAGGTCATCGCCCAGCACGACCCCGATGCGTTCGGTATCTACATCATCTCCATGGCCGGTGCGCCGTCCGATGTGCTGTCGGTGCAACTGCTGCTCAAAGAGGCGGGCTGCAAGTTCCGCATGCCGGTCGCCCCGCTGTTCGAGACCCAGGATGACCTGATGGCTGGCACCGCCGTGATGGAGCGTCTGCTCTCGGTGGACTGGTATCGCGGTTACATTCAGGGCCGTCAGTACGTGATGATCGGTTACTCCGATTCTGCCAAGGATGCGGGCATGATGGCCGCTGGCTGGGCCCAGTACGCCGCCATGGAATCCTTGGTGGGGTTGGCCGAAGCCAACAATATCCGCCTCACTCTGTTCCATGGCCGTGGCGGTACCGTCGGTCGTGGCGGTGCGCCTGCTCATCAGGCCATTCTCTCCCAGCCGCCGGGATCCCTGCGCGGCGGTCTGCGTACCACCGAACAGGGGGAGATGATCCGCTTCAAGTTCGGTCTGCCGAAAGTGGCCATCAAGAGTCTGGAGCTCTACACCAGCGCCGTGCTGGAAGGGAACCTGCTGCCGCCGCCCAAGCCGAAGGAGTGCTGGCGCGAGGTGATGGAACAGCTGGCCGCCGACTCTTGCGATCACTACCGCAGTATCGTGCGCGGCCATCCTGACTTTGTCCCTTACTTCCGTGCCGCTACCCCGGAGATGGAGCTTGGCAAGCTGCCGCTCGGCTCCCGTCCCTCCAAGCGCAAGCCCAACGGCGGCGTCGAGAGCCTGCGTGCCATTCCGTGGATCTTCGCCTGGACCCAGAACCGCCTGATGCTGCCGGCCTGGCTCGGTGCCCACAAGGCGCTGCAACAGGCTATCGACGGCGGCAAGCTGGCGGTGCTGGAAGAGATGAGCGCCCAGTGGCCCTTCTTCCGCACTCGCCTAGAGATGCTGGAGATGGTGTTCCTCAAAGCGGACGTCTGGCTCGCCGAATACTACGACACTCGTCTGGTGCCGCAGGAGCTGTGGGGCCTTGGCAAGCAGCTGCGTCAGGAGCTCGCCGAATCCATCGAGGTGGTGCTGAAGCTGAGCCCGCGCGAGGATCTGCTAGAGGATCAGCCCTGGATCAAGGAGTCCATCAAGCTGCGCAACCCCTATACAGACCCGCTCAACGTGCTGCAGGCCGAGCTGCTCAACCGCTCCCGCAACCACCCGGAGACCCTGCACCCCGAGCTGGATAAGGCGCTGATGGTCACCATCGCCGGTATTGCCGCAGGTATGCGCAACACCGGTTGATAGCCAGCCCAAGCCAGCAGGCTTCAGCAATATCCATCAAGCCAAAGGGCGCCGACAAGGCGCCCTTTGTTGTTTCTACGATCTTGCTGGGTTTGCAGGTTGCCTCTAGCGGGTTGCCGCTTCCAGCGCGGCTATCTCGCCGCCGCTTATCAGCGGCAGGTTGCGGCTGCTCTGCTCCACCGGCCAGTCCCACCAGGCGATGGCGTTGAGGCGGGCGATGGTGTCGTCGTCGAAGCGGTAGCGGATCACCTTGGCGGGGTTGCCGCCGACCACGGCGTAGGCGGGCACGTCACCGGTGACTACGGAGCGGGCGGCGATAATGGCGCCGTTGCTGACTTTTACCCCCGGCATGATCAGGGCGTCATAGCCAATCCAGACATCGTTGCCGATGACGGTATCGCCCTTGTAGGGGAGGCTGCCCGGGGCGGGGGCGGCGCTCTCCCAGCCGTTGCCGAAGATAAAGAAGGGGTAGGTGGAGAAGCCGGAGGTCTGGTGGTTGGCGCCGTTCATGATGAACTTCACCCCGCGGGCGATGGCGCAGAACTTGCCAATGATGAGCTTGTCGCCGATGAAGGGGAAGTGGTAGAGGACGTTGCGCTCGAAGCCCGCCGAATCCTCCGGGTCGTCGTAATAGGTGTAGTCACCCACCTCGATATTGGGCCCCTTGATGGTGTTCTTGATAAAGCACACCTGGGGGAAGCCGTTCATGGGGTGGGGATTGGCGGGATCGGGTCCGTGCATCCGGGCTCCTTGGGTTGGCCGGGCTAGAGCGCCGGGAAGTAGCAGGCGCTCATGTCGATGGGGTGATCTGGGCAATTGGGCAGATAGAATTGCCAGCCCGCATCGGAGAAAGCGCGCAGTTCGGTTTCGACAAACTTGATGGCGAGGCTCAGGGCCTGCAGGCTGTCGATGCCGTAGATAAAGGTCTTGTCGCTCAGCCCCGCCAGCTTCACCTTGCAGCGCCAGTCACCGCTGGCGGACTTGGGATCCGGCTCGGGGGCCTTGATGGCGATCTTGAGGGTGAGCTGTTCCCCTTCGGTGCTGATGGCGTCGAAGCGGGCGGTAACGATGGCGTTTTTCATCTGGCGATTCCTTTTCCGTGGTACAGCCCCTGCGGTTGCGGGTGGCTGGCGTTCCTGATGGCTGATGAGGTGAAAACTGGACTCAGGACGGCCAGCGTAAATGAACTTGTGAGTTGAAACAATGGGATATGCGTGACCGGGTGAGGGAGCTTTCGCCGCCGTGAGCGAGCGCAGTGGCGGGAGTAGCAACGTGCTTGCCACCTGTGGTGGCCGAGAGGCTGGCAGGCTGCTAGATGTAAAGGATTGTTGGCTGTGGCCGCAGATTTTTCTGCGCTGACGATGAGGGCGTGTGATTCCTCTTGAGGCAGAATATCTCCCCCCTGTTTGACGCTGAAGTACAGGAGTCTCCGTGGCGCTTTCGGTAACCCAGCTTTATGAAGTGATGGCCCAACTGCCAGATCCCATCTTTATCCTCAGTGAGGATGGCTATTACGTGGAATATATCGGCGGCATGGAGCAGCAATCCTATCACGATGGCAATCCGCTGGCGGGCAAGCAGCTGGCCGATGTGCTGCCGCCCGAGATGGCCATGTGGGTCAAGGCGCAGGTGGCCGAGTCGCTGGCAAGCGGTCAGGTACGGGTGGTGGAGTATGAGCTATCCGCAGCCGAGGTGGGGGGGATCAATGCCGCCGTCGGGCCGCAAGGGGTGCAGCGTTTCGAGGGCAAGATTGCGCCGTTGCCCTCCCTCTATGACGGCAAGCGGGCGGTGGCCTGGGTGACCCGCAATATCACCCGCCAGTTCGAGTTGCAGCAGCGACTGCTGCGCCAGAGTGAAACCGATCAGCTGACCGGCCTCTACAACCGCCGTTTTTTCTTCGAGCACTGTCAGTCGTTGCGGGCAGGGGATGCGCCCTGTGGCCTTATCATGCTCGACATCGATCACTTCAAGCAGCTCAACGATCGTTACGGCCATCAGCAGGGAGATCGGGCCTTGCAGCGCTTCAGTAGTTGTATCGATGCCCTGTTGCGGGCGGACGATCTCTTTGTGCGCAGCGGCGGCGAGGAGTTTCTGATCCTGCTGCCGCGGATCGATGAAGCCGGTTTGCAGCAGATGGCGGAGCAGATCCGCGCCGCCGTCGAAGCGCTGCCTGCCGATCCGGTCGCCATCACGGTCAGTCTGGGCACAACCCTGGTGCAGCCGGAGGAGGAGATCAATCAGGCGCTGGCCCGGGCCGACGAGTGGCTCTATCGGGCCAAGCGGGCAGGCCGCAACCGGGTGGCGCACTGCCCGGCAGGTTGAAAGTGCCGCCCCGGTCGCTGTCGGAAATAGCCTGCGCTTTTACCCTGAATAAATTGGCTGACATCACTGTCAATTAGTAGAAAAGTTGGTCGAATTATTTAACTCATATTCCACAGCTTAAGGTGTTAATATTATCGGCCTGATCGCTGGTCTTATTTGTGTTGTTGGGCAACAGCATGAGGTTTTATCGGTATGTTATCAAACAGGCGTGAATCTGGTTTTGGGTGACGAATGTGATACATCCTGTTGTCTTTTGAAACATTCCGATTCAAACAGTCATGAATTATTAACCTTGACCCGGATAGCGATTTCAACGATGGTAGCGTGGCAGCTCCGTCTTCCTCCGGTGGCCCTGTTGGCCGCTGGCGGCGTTGTTTTTTCATGTACAGGGCGATATGCAATGACATATCTCCAGCCTGTTATTCGGGCCAATAAAAATAATGATGACAGACTAATAAGGTATATATTGCAATGAGTGTTTCTATTGCTGAAAAGAGTAACCCTGTTTCAAAATTTAAATGGGAGAAAAGCGATTCGGTATGGACCATGGGCTTATATGCCACTGCTGTTGGTGCCGGTACGTTATTTCTCCCTATTACTGTTGGTAGTAATTCCCCGGTTATTTTGCTGTTTATATTATTGCTGGCTTTTCCGCTCTCTTATTATTCTCACCGGGCATTGAGCCGCTTTGTGCTCTCCAGCTCCCATCGGGAAGGGGATATCACCCATGTGGTGGAGGAGCACTTCGGTGCCAAGGCGGGCAAGCTGCTGATGCTGGTCTATCTGATGGCCTTCTACCCCATCATTCTGGTCTACAGCATCTCCATCACCAATGCGATCCAGAGCTTTGTGGTCCACCAGCTGGGGAACGCCGAGCTGCCGCGTGGCCTGCTGGTGCTGGGGGTGATGCTGGGTCTGCATCTGATCCTGCTGGCTGGCAAACAGATCGTAGTATCGGCCATCAGCGTGCTGGCACTGCCGATGGTCGCCTTTCTGATTGGCCTCTCTATCTATCTACTGCCCCAGTGGAGCCTCTCCTATTTTTCCGAGAGTCAGGCGGTGGACTGGCGTGATCCGGCATTCTGGAAATCCCTCTGGCTGATCGTACCGGTGATGGTGTTCTCCTTCAGCCATGCGCCCATTATTTCCTCCTTCAGCGCGGCGCAGAAGAAGCGCTGTCAGGAGAGTGCCGATCGGCGCGCCAAGCGGATCATCAAGTGCAGCAGCCTGCTGATTTGCGGCAGTGTGCTCTTTTTCGTGGTGAGTTGCGTGATGAGCCTGAGTCAGGCCGAGATGGCGCTGGCCCGTACCGACAATATCTCCGTGCTGTCGGCGCTGGCGAACAAGTTCTCCAACCCGCTGATCGCCTATGTGGGGCCGCTCATCGCCATTCTGGCCATGTCCAAATCCTTCCTCGGCACCTCCATGGGGGTGAGCGAGGGGACGGTGAGCATGGTGAGCGGTGCCTGTCAGGGGCTGGGGCTCTCCCTCAGGGAGTCGACCATCGCCCGGGTGTCGTCGGTGATCCTGTTTATGGTGACTGCCGTCATCACCTATCTGAACCCCAATGTGCTCGACATCATCGAGCGTGTCAGTGGCCCGCTGATCGCGGTGATCCTGTTTCTGCTGCCGGCCTGCTCCATCTATCGCTTGCCCGCACTCAAGCGTTATCGCGGGCCGAGTACCCTTTTTGTGTTGGTGATGGGGCTGCTTGCCATCTCGGCCCTTATCTACGATCTGCTTTGACCGGGCGGTATCCCGCACAAATCAAAAAGGGCGACCATCTGGTCGCCCTTTTTCTGTGCATCGGGTTTAGCCTAGCAGGCCGGTGGCGCTCTGGCCCGCCATCAGCAAGCCGATGGCCAGCGCGCTGAACCAGACCAGGGTCGCGCTCACCAGCAGATAGCCGCTGGCGACGAACAGACCGTCCCGCTGCAACATGCCGGTGGCAAGCAGCAGGATGGCCCAAGCGGGCATGGCATTGGTGAACGGGATGGCGCCCAGGGGCAGCATCAGCAGCAGTGCGGCCAGCATGATCAGCAGGCCATTGCAGCGGTTGACCGTGCTGCTGCCGGTCAGCAACAGCAGACGCGGGCGGATCACGCGATCTACCCGGGCCAGCAGATCCGCTCCCTTGTGCAGGGTGGGCTTGAGCTGATCGGCGGCGAAGCGGCGCTCCATCAGCATGGCGGGCAGCCAGGGCACCCGGTTGAGGGTGATGCCGATGCCGATAAAGAGGATCAGCAGGCCAAACGGGGTGCTGACGCCGGGAATGGAGACCGGCAGCAGAAAGGGGACGGTGAGCAGCACGCAAAACAGCAGCATGCCCTGCTCACCCACCAGCGCGAGCATCTGGCGCAGGCTGATATGGCTCTCGTCGATGGCATGCGCGGTGGCCCGCAGGGTATCCGCGAGGGTGGTTTTGGGGTCGTTGAGTTGCGCGGCAACCATTCCCTGATGTCCTTCTGAGTGGTGATAACGGGCCCCTATGACCCGATTTGGCGCCAGCATACGTGGCAGAGGTTAACCGTCGATGAATGGTGGCGGGTAGCACATAGCGGCGGCAGTGGTGCTGGCCTGCAGCGCCATCGGTGAGTGTGATCACCGCCATGAAATCGAACCGGTACAGTCGCCATTTAGGATTGGAGCAGGATGACTCTGGTATGCTCTTTGAACAATCACATTCAGTTCAGGGATCGATGATGAAGAGAGCAGGGATCGTGATAATGGGGCTGCTGCTGCCATTCGGGCAGGTCTGGAGTGCCGAGGGCGCGGCCACATCCGGTTGGCAGGTGACGCCGTTTTTCGGCTACAGCTCGTCCATCGACTTCGAGAAGAGCGATGAGGTGCAGCCGGTGCCGCTTTCTGCCTCGCTCGATTCACTGCAGGGGCAGAGCTCCGGCAGTTGGGGCTTCTTTATCAGTAAGGAGGTGGATGATCCCGGCATGATAGAGCTGCTCTACAGCCACCAGTCCACCACCCTCTCTCCCGACCAGCCGGATCGCCTGACGGTCGATACCCTGCACTTTGCCGGTGCGCTGACCCTCTCTGACAACCTGATGGCACCTTATATCGGCGCCGGGATCGGGGTGACCCGTTTCGCCGCCTATGACAGCGAGGTGACCCCCTCCATGTCGCTGGCGCTCGGGGTGCAACCGCGCCTCGCCGAGCATCTGGCGCTGCGTGCCGAGGTGCGCGGCTATGGCTCGCTGGTCAACGACAGCAGCCAGTTTCTCTGCAACCCGGAGCAGTGCGTGTTCAAGGTGCGGGGCGAGCTGGTGACCCAGTGGCAGGCCAATATCGGTCTCACCTTCCGCTTTTAAGCTGCCACAATTTCATGCTGAAGAAAGGGGCCGTCTGGCCCCTTTTGTCTGGATGTTTGCTGCTGTGCTCATCATTACGTTGGCAGATGCTTACGTCTCGTGACTGACCGGGGTTGCCCACACGGCGCAATTTCTGCCCGCCTCCTTGGCGCCATAGAGCGCCTGATCCACCCGCTTGAACAGCGAGACTGCCGACTCCTTGGGCTCGCGGATCCCCACCCCCAGGCTGACTGTCAGGGGATGGGCCGGGTCAGGGGCGATGGCGCGGGTCGCCGTCAGCAGGGTGTTGGCCAGTTGCTGTAAGCGGGCTTCGTTTGCTGCGGGCAGCAGCAGGGCAAACTCCTCTCCGCCGATGCGGGCTGCCAGCGCCTCGGGCGGGCAGTGCTGCTGCAACAGCTCGCCAAACTGCAGCAACACCCGATCCCCGATATCGTGACCGTAGTTGTCATTGATCACCTTGAAGTGATCGAGATCCAGCAGAATGAGCCCCTGGCACTCGCCCTGCTCCAGAAACAGCTGCTGATGAAAGTAGCGCCGGTTTGGCAGCTTTGTCAGATCGTCAAACAGCGCCTGTTGTCTGAGCTGGGCGTTGACGTGAAAGAGGTGGTGCATGGTGCTCAGGATGCCGATGCTGCTGAGCAGGATGCCGCTGGATCGCAGCAGATCCTCGGCATAGATGGCGATCCAGAGTGGTTGGGCGACCAACTCGTCCATGATGTCGGCGGTGGCCCCCATGATCCACAACATCAGGCCGTAGCAGAGCAGGCGATAGGTTCTGGTGGGCAGAGGGGCACACTGCACCACCCAGAACAGGAACAGCATGGTCAGCCAGTTGATCCCCTCGAAGCCAAAGCTGATGACATGAAGGCGAGCGAACGGGAAATGGGGCAGCAGCAAAAGATGAAGGACCATGATGGTCAGCATCAATCCCCCCAGCAGCGTGATGTGGGCACGATGCTCCCGGTCGAGATGGCGGTAGTGGGAGAGTCTGATGTCGAGACGATCGAACTGCATGGTGTTCCTCGGATTGGGCCTGCCATCACCTTGCAAACAAGGGGCTGCGTAATGGTATGCCGTAGTCGGATAACAGGAAGCGGCTGGTCTGTCAGTGTAAACGAGCGGGCCCGCAGCAGGCGATATCGATGATGTCAGCTTGTGGGCTGGCTCCGGGTTTGCGCACTTATGGTGCGCACGTTATCGCCTGCCCTGTGACAGGGCGGCCCTGGGCGGGTTGGCGCAGTCAGCGCGCCATGTTGGTGCAAGCGGGGTTTCGTAGATAGTTAAATTTATGATTTTAAAGGATTTAAATTTATGGCCCGCTTTATGCTTTTTATCTGTCAGACGGTCTCTTGCGGTCATCGGCGGCAGACGCAGTGATGAGGAGGTAGCAAGAGACATCCCCGTGCTGGGCACGGGTGTGATTCTGGCGGGTTGCAGCAACACCTTGCGATTCGCCACAGATTCAATCAGGGAAACGGAGCCGGTCTCGTACCGGTACGACAGGGAAGGAGAGTGCTCTATGGTCAAAAAATGGATGATGGCGGGTCTGACGATGTTGCCTGCCTTGCTGGTTACCCCAAGTTGGGCCGAAGAGGTCGCTCAGGTTCAGGCTGCGGTGGCACCGGTTGCCGCCGTGACAATCAACAAGGGTGACAACACCTGGATGCTGCTCTCGGCGGCGCTGGTGATCCTGATGTCGATCCCCGGTCTGGCCCTCTTCTACGGTGGTCTGGTGCGGGCCAAAAACATGCTGAGTGTGCTGATGCAGGTCTTTACCCTGTTCTGCCTCATCTGCGTGCTCTGGGTGATCTACGGCTATTCGCTGGCCTTTACCGAGGGGGGCAATTTCTACGGCTCCTTCAGCAAGGTGCTGCTCAAGGGGGTGACGCCTGACTCCATCGCTGCCACCTTCAGCAAGGGTGTCGGGATCAGCGAGCTGATCTATGTGGTGTTCCAGGGGGCCTTTGCCGCCATCACCTGCGGCCTTATCGTGGGGGCGTTTGCCGAGCGCATCAAGTTCGCCGCCGTGCTGCTCTTCTCGGTGATCTGGTTCACCTTCGCCTACATCCCGCTGGCTCACATGGTGTGGTACTGGGCGGGTCCGGATGCCTATACCAGCGCCGAGGCTGCCGCAACCGCGACCGCCACTGCCGGTTATCTGTTCCAGCATGGTGCGCTGGACTTCGCCGGCGGCACCGTGGTGCACATCAACGCCGCCGTGGCGGGTCTGGTGGGTGCCTATCTGGTGGGCAAGCGTCTGGGCTACGGTCGTGATCCCATGACCCCGCACAGCCTGACCATGACCATGATCGGCGCCTCCCTGCTCTGGTTTGGCTGGTTCGGTTTCAACGCGGGCTCCGCACTGGAAGCCAACGGTATCGCCGCACTCGCCTTTATCAACACCTGGGTGGCTCCGGCTGCGGCAGCTCTGTCATGGACCTTGGCCGAGTGGGTGATGAAAGGGCGTCCCTCCCTGCTGGGCGCGGCATCCGGCGCGGTGTCCGGTCTGGTGGTGATCACCCCGGCAGCCGGTTTCGTCGGAGTGGGCGGTGGTCTGATTATGGGCCTGATCAGTGGCGTGGCGGGTTTGTGGGGCGTTCACGGTCTCAAGCGCCTGCTGGGGGCCGATGACAGTCTGGACGTGTTTGGCGTGCACGGGGTGTGCGGCATTCTCGGCGCCCTGCTGACCGGCGTCTTTGCCAGCCCGGATCTGGGCGGCACCGGGGTGTGGGACTATGTCACCAATCAGGTGGCCGAGGGTTACTCCATCCTGACTCAGGTGAAGATCCAGGCCATCGGGGTCGGTGTCACCATCCTCTGGTCCGGTGCCGTGGCGGCGATTGCCTTCAAGGCGGTCGACATGCTGGTGGGGCTGCGGGTGAACGGCGATGCCGAGCGGGAAGGGCTGGATGTCACTTCCCACGGCGAGAAGGCTTACAGCATGTAATCCCGCACGTCAGACAACAAAAAACCGCCGGTTCCGGCGGTTTTTTTATGACTCGAGCGCAGTGGTGCGCTTGGTTCACACGCTTAGTTCACGACGGCCACGTTGATGCTGCCATTGCCCTGGGTCATGCGCACCCGCGCGCCCGGTACGAAGGTGGGGCTGGCTTTCTGTACCACCACGATGGCTTCGCCGCTCTCTTTCTTGATCTCCAGCTCGACGCCGTCGACCTGATTCATCTTGTTGCCGATGGCGTTGCCTGCCGCTGCACCGGCGATGGCACCACCGGCGGCGGCGATATCGCTGCCCCGGCCACCACCAATGGTGCTACCGAGCAGGCCGCCGACCACGGCGCCGCCAATGGTGCCCACCAGTGAGTTCTCATCGGCTTGGATCTTCACCGGGCGGGTGGAGATGATGGTGCCGTAGCTGACAGTCTGCACTTGTTTGGCGCGGTCTTTGGTGTAGACATCGCCGGAGTAAACGTCACTGTTGGCGCATCCGGTGATGGTGGTCGCTGCCAGCAGGGCAATAAGGGTCATACGCTTCAACATGGTGGGCCTCCTGGGCTGCACGTAATTTGAACAATCCGGTTGATGAGTGAACTCTACTCCAACCCCGTCACACATGAAATCGGCAAAATGTAACCAATTATGCGTTCTGTAACCGGTTTTGTCCTTGAATCGCAGCTGTACCGGAGAGAGTTTTGACCAGCAGCAGACGGTCTTCTCCGGGGCCGAAATAGTCGGCTACTTCCGCCTGCAATGTGTAACCGAGCCGGTAGTAGAGGCGCTGGGCCGGATTGGCCGGATCGACCGTGAGCCGCAGTTCGCTGATCTGCAGCGCCTGCTGGTTGGCCTCCATCTGGCGCATCATCCGCTCCGCGAGGCCGAAACCGCGTGCCTCGGGCAGTACCGCCAGCGAGAGCACCCAGCCTTGCGACCGCTCCTGACCAACGCCACCCAGCACATAACCCACCAGCAGCCCCTCGTATTCGGCCACCAGCAGCAGCTCGGGCCACAAATCCATCGCCTGACGGAAGAAGAAGGCGGGATAGACATCGTCGCCAAACACCTTGGCATCGATCTGCCAGATGGCGTGCATGTCATGGTGGGTGGCGGTGCGTAGCAGGGGCGGGTTGTGGTGCATCAGGACTCCATCGGCAGCAAGCGGATCAACGACGCCGCTGACGGTTGGGTCAACGGCAGAAAAGGAGTCATAGGGTAGTGGTCATCCCCTGCCGGATGCAAGGGATTGGCGGTTATGGTGGCAGGGGCCGGCTCTGGGGCTGTTTGGGGGCTTTGCGAAAGCCATCGAGCAGGTGACGGAGGGTGAGCCAGGGGTGGCGCAGCAACATGCGCGGGCCGCTCCACTTCATCACCAGCTGGATCTCTTTGCGCATCGCCGGGGCGTAGCAGTGGATCGTGCAGTTGGCGCAGGTGGGTTTGTTGCCATGGTTGTAACGGCAGCGACGAAGGCGCTGATGGGCGAAATCCCGCAACTGGCGACAGTGGCGGCAGTGGGGATCCTGATGATGGTGCTGGCAGTAGAGGCGGATCATGGCGCTGACCGTCTGCTGCTCGCGCATGAGTCTGGGGTGGTCACTCGCCTTTTTGCTGGCTGCGGCGTGTGAGCCCCGGGCTGGGCTGGCATGATGACTTTTCATGGCCGCCATTCTCCTGACCTGCTCGTTCGGGGTGTTGATACAGGTCAAAAGGGGCGATAAAAAAACAGGGCCCGCAGGCCCTGTGTCATCAGATGAGGCTGGTTGCCTGCTCCAGCCAGGCGAGATCTTCGCCCTCGAGCAGCGGGCTCAGGCGGCGGAACACCTCGACGTGGTATTCGTTGATCCAGCGGAATTCGGCCGGGCTCAGCAGGCTGCGGTCGATCAGGCGGGTATCGAACGGCACGTAGGTCAGCCGCTCGAAGCCCAGCATCGGCAGTTCGCCAACCTGCTCCAGCTCGGTTACCACCACCAGGTTCTCACAGCGGATGCCAAAACCATCTTCGCGGTAGTAGCCCGGCTCGTTGGAGAGCACCATGCCCGGTTGCAGGGCGACCATGCTCCCTTTCGGCGCGATGCGCTGGGGCCCTTCGTGGACACTCAGGAAGTGGCCGACGCCGTGGCCGGTGCCGTGGTCGTAGTTGTAACCGGCTTGCCACAGCGGCATGCGGGCCAGCACGTCGAGCTGGATACCGGCGGTGCCACGGGGGAAGCGGGCCTGATCCAGCGCGATATGGCCCTGCAGTACCCGGGTAAACATCGCTTTCTGCTCGTCGCTCACCTCACCCACCTTGATGGTGCGGGTGATGTCGGTGGTGCCATCCATGTATTGCGCGCCGGAGTCCAGCAGATAGAGGCTGTCCTGGCCGAATGCACGGGGAGTGCCATTGGTGTGGTGGTAGTGGCACATGGCGGCGTTGGGGCCGAGCGCGGAGATGGTATCGAAGCTCGGCTCGACGTAGTGCTCCTGCTCGCGGCGGAACGCCTCCACCTGATCGGCCAGGGTGCCTTCATCTATCCCCTCGAACTCGCCGGAGGCGATCAGCCGATCCAGCCAGGCGAGGAAGCGGGTCATGGCGACACCATCGCGCAGGTGAGCGGCGCGCATGCCGGTCAGCTCGATCTCGTTCTTGCACGCTTTTGGCAGCATGGTCGGGTCTTGCCCTGCCACCAGAATGGCGCCCGCCTCTTCCATGATGAGCTGGGTCCAGGCGTTGGCGCTGTCCGGATCGGCCAGCACCTTCTGCTGATCTTCACCGATGCGCTGCAGCACGTCGCCTAGCTTGTCGATGGGGTAGACGGAGACGTCTTGGCCAACGTGTTGGGTGAAGGCGAAGCAGTCAATTTTGTCGGTATCGACGAAGAAATCCATGCTGGTGTTGGCGTAGAGCACAGCAAAGCCCAGCACTACCGGCAGCCGGTCGATGTCGCGGCCACGCAGGTTGAGCAGCCAGTTGATGGGCTCTGCCTGGGTCAGCAGCACCGCATCCAGCCCGCGCTTGCGCAGGTCGGCCGCCAGCTGTTCACGTTTGGACTGGCTGGACTGGCCCGCCAGCTCCTCGCTGTAGAGGATGACCGGACTCTTGGTCGGCTCCGGGCGATCGCTCCAGTTCAGGTCGATGGGGTTCTGCTCGACGCGGATCAGCTCGATACCGCGATCGGCCAGCACGGCTTTGGCATGCTTGTACCAGGTCAGGCTGTGCAGGCGGGCATCGAAACCAACCCGGGAGCCTGACGGCAGCTGCTCGGCCAGCCACTGGACGTGGGGATCTTCATTGAGGTGGAGGAATTCGAACAGCTCGGCGGGGGTTTGCATCCGCGCCTGCACCGTATAGCGACCATCGACAAAGAGGGCTGCTCGCTGGGTCATGATGATGGCGACCCCGGCAGAGCCGTTGAAACCGGTGATCCAGTCAAGCCGCTCGGCATAGGCGGGGATGTACTCACCGAGGTGCTCATCATCGTGGGGGACGATAAATGCGTCCAACTCCTGCATGGCCAGCTCGGCCCTGACTTGGGCGACGCGGGTTTCAATTATCTCGAAATTATTCATGTCGTTAGTGCCAGATGGTTGCTATATGAGTGTTCAGTTTTTATGGCCGCTGGCCAGGATCCGCTTGATCGACTGGCCCGCCGCTTCGATATGCTGCTTGAGCAGCACCACCGCCTCGTGCTTGCGCCGGGCGCGGCACAGTTCCAGCAATTGGGCGTGTTCACGCTCCGCCTTGTCTACGCCGTCGCTGGCAAACAGCAGCTCGAAGCGGACATAGCGGTCACAGCTCAGATTGATCTGGGCGATGAGATCCAGTGCCTGGGGGCGACCGGCTGCCTGATAGAGGGTGGCGTGAAAGCTGTGGTTCAACTCGGCCCAATGCTCGATCTGGGTGCCTGACTCCAGGGCGTGATCAAACTGGGCGAGGATCGCCTCCGCTTGCGCGAAGGTGGCTTCCGTCATCTTGTCGACGGCGTGAAACAGGGTATCGGCTTCCAGCAGTGCTCGCAAATAAAAGAGCTCTTCGATGGCCGAGGCGTCCAGCATGGTGACCACGGCGCCGCGATGGGCTTCGAACTTGACCAGCCCCTGTGCCTCCAGTTGCATCAGGGCTTCGCGCACCGGAATGCGGCTCACCGCCAGCTCTTTGGCGATGGCATCCTGACGCAAGGGGGCGCCGGCGGGGAACTCCCCACGGAGGATCCGGCCACGGAGGTTTTCCATCACCATCTGGGTTCGGGTCTTGTAGGGTGGGGTCATGGTCGGGTCACGATTGGGCGTTACAAAATTGTATATTGTATAAAGTTTGGCTGAATCTACCCCGTCAGGAGTGGCAAGGCAAGGTTTAGGGGCTCGCCGCCGCGTGGCTGGCGGCGTTCGGGGCTCCATAAAAACAAAAATGCCGGTCAGCGTGGCTGACCGGCATGATGTCATTGGTACGAAGCGGGGCTATTACAGCTGCGGGCCTGCCGCAACCAGACGTTTGCCTTCGTCGTTATCGGTGAAGCGCTCGAAGTTCTTGATGAAGCGGCCTGCCAGATCGACGGCCTTGGCATCCCACTCGGCCTTGTCGGCGTAAGTGTCGCGCGGGTCGAGGATCGCCGGGTTCACATCGTGCAGCGCTGTCGGGATCTCCAGATTGAAGATTGGCAGCACCTTGGTCTCGGCCTTCTCGATGGAGCCATCCAGGATGGCGTCGATGATGGCGCGGGTATCCTTGATGGAGATGCGCTTGCCGGTGCCGTTCCAGCCGGTGTTGACCAGATAGGCCTCTGCACCTGCCGCTTCCATCCGTTTCACCAGCTCCTGACCGTACTTGGTCGGGTGCAGGGAGAGGAAGGCTGCGCCAAAGCAGGAGGAGAAGGTCGGCGTCGGCTCGGTGATGCCGCGCTCGGTACCGGCCAGTTTGGCGGTGAAGCCAGAGAGGAAGTGGTACTTGGTCTGCTCTTTGGTCAGTTTGGAGACCGGGGGCAGCACGCCGAAGGCGTCGGCAGTCAGGAAGATCACCTTGTTGGCGTGACCTGCCTTGGAGACCGGCTTGACGATGTTTTCGATGTGATAGATGGGGTAGGAGACGCGGGTGTTCTCGGTCTTGGAGCCATCATCGAAGTCGATGGTGCCATCGGCAGCAACGGTTACGTTCTCCAGCAGCGCATCGCGACGGATGGCGTGGTAGATGTCCGGCTCTGCCTCTTCGGAGAGCTTGATGGTCTTGGCGTAGCAGCCACCTTCGAAGTTGAATACGCCGTCGTCGTCCCAGCCGTGCTCGTCATCGCCGATCAGCTGACGCTTGGGATCGGTGGAGAGGGTGGTCTTGCCGGTGCCGGAGAGGCCGAAGAAGATGGCGACGTCGCCGTCCTGACCCACGTTGGCGGAGCAGTGCATGGAGGCAATGCCGCGCAGGGGCAGGAAGTAGTTCATCATCGAGAACATGCCCTTCTTCATCTCGCCACCGTACCAGGTGCCGCCGATGAGCTGGATCTTCTCGGTCAGGTTGAAGGCAACAAAGTTCTCGGAGTTGAGACCCTGCTCCTTCCAGTTCGGGTTGGTGCACTTGGCACCGTTCATCACCACGAAGTCAGGCTTGAAGGTTTTCAGCTCTTCATCGCTCGGGCGGATGAACATGTTCTTCACGAAGTGAGCCTGCCAGGCCACCTCGGTGATGACGCGCACGGCCAGACGGGTATCCGGGTTGGCACCGCAGAAGCCGTCGACCACAAACAGGCGCTTGCCGGAGAGCTGTTTGGTGACCAGCGCTTTCAGATGTGACCACACTTCCGGGCTAATGGCTTTGTTATCGTTTTTACCCTGGTCAGACCACCATACAGTATTCTGGGTAGTGGCATCTTTGACGATATATTTATCTTTAGGGGAGCGACCGGTGAAGATCCCGGTGTTGACGTTGACGGCGCCCAGCTCGGTCACCACACCGCGCTCGAACCCTTCCAGGTCAGAACGTGTCTCTTCCGCGAAAAGCTGGTCGTAAGAGGGGTTGCGAACGATTTCTTGGCTGTTTGTGATGCCGTACTGGTCCAGTCCTAATTGTTGGGCCAGGGTGGGTTCTGCCACGATTGTCATTGTATTCTCCTGGGTTCAGAGGTTGGTAGGGTTCTATCTGACGGTCATCCTATCACTTAGGTGGTAGAGTTTAGCGATCGCCATCAAACTTTATAAAATAGGGTATTTTTTTGTTATTAAAGTTAAAGGCGGGTTTTGCCCGCCTTTAATTAGTGTAACTGGTTTGCATCATTGCTGGGAGCCCTGCTGAACAGGGTTTCGACATCGATCCCATTAAATTGGTACTGGGCGCCGCAATAATCACAGTGCATGTCGATCTTGCCGAGCTCCTGCACCATCTCCATGACTTCTTCCTTTTCTATCTGCAACAGGGCCCCTTCGCAGCGCTCGCGGGAGCAGGTGCAACGGAACTCGACCGCCTGCGGATCGAACACCCGTACCTTGTCCTGATGGTAGAGACGGTAGAGGATCTCTTCCGCTTCCAGCCCGAACAGCTCTTCATCCTTGATGGTGCTGGTGAGCTGGGTCAGGTGATCGAAATCGTTGCTGTGATCCTCGCTCTGGGCGGGCAGCTCCTGCAGCATGATGCCGGCGGCGCGCGGCGCACCTTCGTGGTAGCCGGTGCGGATCCACAACTTGGTCGCCAGCTGTTCGGAGCGGGCGAAGTAGTGCTCCAGGCAGCCTGCCAGGGTGTCGGCGTCCAGCGCGATGATGCCCTGATAGCGCTCGCCCTGTTCCGGGGTGATGGTGATGATCAGCTGGCCATTGCCGATCAGGCTCTGCAGCTTGCCATCGCTCGGCAGCTCGCCTTCATAGCGGGCCACGCCGCGCAGTTGCTGGTTGTTGTCACCGTTGATCACGGCCAGACGCACCGGGCCATCGCCCTGCAGCTGTACAGTGATGGAGCCTTCAAACTTGAGGGTGGCGGTCAGCAGGCTGGTGGCGACCAGCAGCTCGCCCAGCAGTTTTTGCACCTGCACCGGGTAGTTCTGGGCTTCCACCACGTGGCGGTAGGTGTGATCCAGCTGGACCAGCTCGCCACGCACTTCGTACTCTTCAAACAGATAGCGATACAGCAGATCTTGGTTGCTCATCATGTATTCCTGGCTTTTCGGTGAGGTAAATCGGGCGGGCTGGGGTTGCTGCCAGCCCGGTATCAAATCGGGGTCGGTCAGTACTGTTTGACCCTGAGCAACTGGCGTCGCTCCTGCTTGTCGGGGCGGCGCTCGGGGCTGGGAGCAAACTGGCTGTTGAAGCGGCGTGCCTCGCTGTTCTCGGCCCGTTTCTTCAGGCTCTCGGCGGTCTCTTCATAGAGCTGCTGGGCCAGCGGGGCCGATTTGCGCTGCTCGCTCAAGGCCAGCACCCGCACTTCGCGTTCGTCCTGCCCCTGCCAGAAGCGGATCAGTGCACCCACTTCCACCTGTTTGCCCGGTTTGCTGCGCTGACCATTGTAGTGCACCTTGCCCCCGTCTATCTGATCCCGCGCCACGGAGCGGGTCTTGTAGAAACGGGCCGCCCACAGCCACTTGTCGAGACGAACCTCAAGGGGACTTTCTGCATGATTGGGCATGAACAGGCTCCATAACGGGGAAAAGAGGTGGTCGATTATACCAGAGCACGGGGTCGGGATAGAAACCGGGCAGCCGCAGCGCGGGGCGCAAACCATGTCAAGGTGATGCAACATATGGGCAGTTTGCTGATTCACAAGGGAAAGCCGGTGCGTTATCGGGCATGTATGGGGTAGGGAAGGGCCTTCATACCGCGTATATAAAGCTGCCGCCCCGGTTGGGAGCGGCAGCGTTCACATCCATCGACTCGGGCTGAGTCAGAAGTGATCGTGCTGATCCGGCTTCTTCTGGTCATGCGGGCCTTCGCTGTGGGCGATGGCGGTGCGGATCAGATCAACCCCGGCGCGGATAATCAGCACCCCCATGTTGACCAGCTTGACGCAGACCCACATGAAGGTGATGAGCAGGATCAGCTTGAGCACGGTCTGGAACGCTTCCAGGAAGTTCTGCTCCAGCTGGGAGGTCAGGCCGTTGGCGCTGGTCATCAGCCAGGTGTAGACCTCGCGCACGAACGGGATGCGGCTTGGCATCTCCAGCACATCCAGTGCGGCAGGGAGCGCCTGGAAGATGACGATGCTGCCGAACAGGATCAAAATGACACCGATGGCGATGCCGAGGAAAAAGCCGAACTGTCTCATGGAGGGCTCCAGCATTTGCTGCATGAAATTGAAGATAGCCGCCAATAGTAGGGAGTGCCCCGCTTCATCGCAATCTTCCGTGCACCGCCAGCGCGGCGGGAACGGCGGCGATCCGGCCGCTACCATTGCCCAACTATCTGATTTCTGGGAGGCTTGTCGCCATTGTGCATAGGGAAAGCAAATTGATGTCGAGAACCCTCTTTTTACTGTTGCTGACGCTGATTGCCGCTGTGCCTGCGGTGAGTGCCGAACCGGCGGCTCCCTCGGCCCCCTCGGCCCCCTCGGCGGCCGCCTGCGCCATCCGCCATCAGGAGCAACTGCTGCTGGTGCAGGATCGCATCTCCTCCCGCTACAGCCTGAGCGGCGGCTATATCGATGGCGGCGAGCGCCCGCAGCAGGCGGCGCTGCGCGAACTCTATGAAGAGACCGGCCTGCACGGCGAAATCGTCGCGGATCTTGGCCGCTGGCAGAAAGCGCAGGTCTTTGCCTGCCGCACCCTTCAGCCCATCGTCGCCCAGCAAGACACAGCGTTTGTCTCGATCCTGAAGGCCCCCAATCTGGGGGGCGAGATCCTCAACGCCCGGCTGATCGCCACCGACCAGCTCCCCCGTGAGCAGCGCCGTTTCCCGGATCAGCTCGACTGGCTGCAAGCCCAGCTTGAGCAGGTGCCCGAGAGCGAGGTGCGCTGGCAGGCCGATTTCGTGGCGCAGGGCAATGCGCTGCATCAGGTCGAGATCCCGCTGATGATGCGCCTGCAGCAGTGGCTGGGGTCCGATGTCTGGTGGCTGTCGGTCAGCAATCTGTTTGGTTCAGGCGGCTTTCAGCTTGCCCTGATACCTTTGCTGCTCCCGCTGCTGGGGTGGCCACGACTGCGCCAGCTGCTGTTCGCCATGCTCTGGCTCGGGCTGCTGGTGCAGGCGGGCAAGGAGGGGATCGGCTGGCCGCGCCCCTTCCATCTGCAACCAGAGCTGGCAACCCAGAGCGCGCAAGGCTTTGGCATGCCGAGCGGCCATACCGCCTCGGCCCTACTGTTCTGGGGGGCGCTGCTTGGCTGGCTGTGGCCGACGCACCGCTGGCGGGCGCTTTCGCTGGCCCTGTTGCTGGCGCTGGTCACCGGTCTGGCGCGGGTCTGGCTCGGAGTACACTTTATCTCTGACGTGGCGGCCGGGTTGCTGATCGGCGCCTTGCTGCTGGCTGCTCGCCCCTGCTGGCGTGCCGATGGGCATGCGGTTGGCTGGCTGCTGCTGATTGCCGCCGCACTGGCACTCGGGGGGCTGACCCAATCGGCCCATCTGACCGGGATCGGCCTGACGGCGCTCGGGCTCTGGATGGGCGGCTTGCTTACCCTGAGCCGTAGCGGTTATCCCCCCATCCTGGCCGGCGCAGTCACGCTGGCGGGGGGCACTGTGATCGGGGCCGGGCTGTGGGCGGTGCCGCTGCTGACCAGCAGCTCGCTCACTATCCTGCTCGGCCAGTTATCGCTCTTTTTCGGGCTGGGGCTCTGGTTGAGCGCGGGCCTCTGGTGGATACTCTCTTTCTTGAAATGCGATACACGACCCAAGGGCAACGGCTCTGACAAGGGAACTCTATGAATGTGAAAAAAGTGGATTTGGCCAAGACAACCCTGGGGGTGCTGTTTATCAGCCTCCTGATTATCTCCTGTTTCTTGGTGTTGCAGCCCTTCCTGCCAGCACTGGTGTGGGCCACCATGATCACCATCGCCACCTGGCCGCTGATGCTGATGATGCAGCGCCTGCTGTGGGGCAAGCGTTCGCTGGCGGCCCTGTTTATGACGCTGGTGCTGCTGCTGATATTTGTCATCCCGCTCTTTATGACGCTGGCCAATGTGGCGGAGAAGGCCCCCATGCTGATCGAGCTGGGCACCCATATCAGCCAGTCGCCGCCGCCAGAGCTGCTCTGGCTGCAACAGATCCCGCTGGTGGGTACCAAGTTGTATGAGTTCTGGCAGCAAATTCTGGCGAGCGGTGGTCAGGTGCTGTTTGCCAAGCTGGCGCCCTATTTCGGCCAGACCGCCCGCTGGCTGGCCTCTCAGGCCGGTAATCTGGGGCTGCTGTTCGTTCACTTCCTGCTGACGGTCGGTATCTGCGGTTTGCTCTATCACTCGGGTGAAGTGGTGGCGACCGGCATTCGCCGCTTTGCCCACCGGCTGGCGGGCCAACGGGGTGACAATGCCACCGTGCTCGCTTCACAGGCGATCCGCGCCGTGGCGATGGGGGTGGTGGTGACAGCGCTGGTGCAATCCACGGTGGCCGGTGTCGGCCTGCTGATTGCCGGTATCCCCTACGCCATGATCTTGGTGGTGGTGATGTTCCTGCTGATCGTCGCCCAGATCGGCCCCTTCCCGGTGCTGCTGGCCTGTATCGGCTATCTCTACTGGAGCGGCGACACCACCTGGGGCACCTTCCTGCTGGTATGGTCACTGTTTGCGGGCACCATGGACAACTTCCTGCGCCCCTTCCTGATCAAGCGTGGCGCCGACCTGCCGCTGATCCTGATCCTGGTGGGTGTTATCGGTGGCTTGCTGACCATGGGGATCATCGGTCTGTTTATCGGCCCCGTGGTGCTGGCGGTGGGTTACACCCTGCTGGATGCCTGGATCAAGGAAGATGACCAACCGGCGACCGCTGCGGTTGAAGCGCCCAAGGCCCAATAACGATTCAGTAAAAAGACGATTCGGTAACAAGACGATTCAGCCATCCATCGTTGATACCAAGAGCCGCCCATAAGGGCGGCTCTTTTATTTGTGGTGATTATGATTATTGCGATCGTGTCGGATTGGTTGATCCGCTCTAACCTGCATATCCCATATATTACCGTCCCATGCAGGTTCGATTAGCGAAGCGTAATCGGACGATCGAGGCACAGTTGCCCCGGAGTTTCCGTCAATCATCGGCCTCTGTCAGAGGGGGAATTGGGTGACCGTGATAGCGGGAGAATTGATTGACGCGAACGTCCGATTACGCCTTACGGCTAATCGAACCTACGGGCTGGCTATACGGAGTTTGTTCAGAAAGGTGGGTTTCCTAATTTAAGCCTGTCTTCTTTGACATATTGTAGCCAGAAATGGCAAAGCCAACATCTTGATACAGTTTTAACGCTCTTTGATTATGGTACGCCACTCGTAATTTAATTTGCTCAATCCCAATTGATGCTAATTTTGATTCAAACGCAGAAATTGCCAATTTCCCATAACCGTTATTGCGACGATTTGAGAAAATGAAGAAGTCATAAATAAACGTGGATTTATCATCGGCGTTAATCGAATGCCACAAATAACCAACTAGTTCTGAATCTGATTCGATGCACAATAATTCATGCTTATCGCTTTCCAAGCCATTAGGAAAACTACGAAGAAGCTCCTGATTGGCTAACTCTATCGCTCTATCTATTGAGTGGCCATAATTATCAGCTATCTCACGGCTGTAATCATCAATAAAATAATCGCAATATGCTGGATATTCACTTGAGATCATAGGTCTGAGCTTAATCATGTCTAATCCTTTAAAACGAGATAATGCCATATTAATGGGTGAGCTACGTTGCCACCTAACCTAAACCATTGCACCATAAACACGAAACCCAACCTTACACCGAAAATGCCCAGCGTTGCGAATCATTCTGAAATGCTTTGCTATGTTGGCGTGAATTTTGTGAAACATGCTATCGATAAAAAAGGACATCCATCCTGGCCATGCTGGCGATACAGCAGTTTTCTCAGGAAGGTGGGTGTCCTAATTTTACGGTTATCTCCGTGAGTCAGCGGCGGCCTGCCAGAGGGAAAATGCGGGTGGCCGTTATCGCGGGGAAATAGATTTACGCGAACGTCCGATTACGCCTTGCGGCTAATCGAACCTACGGGCTGCCCGTGTTCATGGCTGCGATTTATCTATCCAAAACTCATATTCGATATTGTGTATTTTCTCGGTTCTGGTTAATGAACTAAGTAATAGTTGTATGGCATAATTATGCTTATCTAAGGAGCTACACACTTGTGGCCCCATGTAAGCAATGATTTTGTTTTTCTGGATCGGATAGTGAGTAGATTCAAGGCTTTTAATGTTTGAACATGTTTTTATATATAACAAACATGCCATGGCTCCTGACCACATTGAATAGAGTTTGTGATGAGCTTGGTTTAGTTGATTGACAACAGCCAAGTCAATGCTATTTAGCTCACTGCTGTTTAAAGTGTTATATGTGCCGATCAAGTAGCTACGGAGTGTAAGACCCTCACCCACTTCTTTATCCAATTCATTGTTCAATTCACCCAAATACTCAGTTAGCTGGGTTTCTTGAAGACTCACTAAGTGCTGCCGATGTTGGGCCATTTGCAAGTATATTTGCACGCATAATACAGACAACGTTAACAGAGTTAAAATGGGTGTGTAAACTCCACCAATATACCCTCCCAAATCAGACCACTCTTCCGGTTTTTCCCAAAAGCCGATACCAAATTGAAATGCATAAGTAGCTACTGGAGCAATCAGGATAAAGAAAACTATGGCAAATAGAATATTTCGGAACACTCATAACTCCAGATAGGCATTAACGCCATGTTAAGGTTTAAGCACCGTAATGCCGATGCCACGGCAAACTGTCTCGTTCACTAAGCGTTACAGATAGTAAAAGTGGTTTGCTAACTCTATTTTCCATTAGAGAAAATACACTTCTGGAGTGGCAATGGAAAGTGCCACTCACCCTCAGCTTCTTGAATTACACAGGAGTGTGAGTGAGGTGACATCCCATACGGCATGCTGGCCAATATGCCGAACGGCAGCGGGTCAGGGGCCCTGGTTAACAGAAATGGTATGGATAAATAACCCGTGGCGTTGCAGCGCCCCGGGTTATCAGTGGGTAGGGGAGGGTCAGGCTGGCTGGTGCAGAGTGATGCAGTGAATGCCACCGCCACCGGCGGCGACCGGATCAATATTGATCTGCACGATTTCGCGGCCGGGGTAGAGGCGGGCCAGCAGATCGTGGCAGTAGCGGTCGGCGGCCTTGTCGCCAAACTCGGGGGCGATCACCGCGCCATTGATCGGCAGATAGTTGATATAACCGGCGGCGAAGTCGCGGCTGCGGCTAAAGCGGTTGTCCCGCACATCGAGCGGTGGCGGCAGCATATGCAGCTCCAGCTTGTTGCCGTCCGCATCGGTGGCCTGCTTGAGGATGGCCAGATGCTGGCGGGTCACCTCGTAGTCGTGGGACTGGGGATCGTTGTCCAGATTGACCACCACCACCCCGGGGCGGACAAAGCGGGCGTAAAAATCGACGTGGGCATCTGTGATGTCCTTGCCCTTGATGCCCGGCAACCAGATGATTTTGCGCAGCCCCAGATTGGCTTTCAGCTCCGCTTCCAGTTGCGCCTTGCTCACCCCCGGGTTGCGGTTGCTGTTGAGCCAGCAGCTCTCGGTCATGATGGCGGTGCCGTTGCCATCCACCTCGATGCCGCCCCCTTCGCCAGTCAGCTTGCTTTGCAGATAGTGGGCATCCGCCTGCTTGCTGACCAGCTCGGCGACGCCCGCATCCTGTTCGTGCTCCTGCTTGTCACCCCAGCCGTTGAAGTTGAAATCCACCAGCCCCAGCTCCCCTTCGCCATTCTGAACGAAGACGCCGCCGGTATCGCGCAGCCAGATATCGTCCAGCTCTGCGACGATAAAGCGGGTGTTCTGCTCGCCACAGAGCTTGCGGGCCAGCGCCTCCTCCTCTTCGCGGCAGAGCACGCTCACCTTGGTGTAAGGGGTCATGGCTTGAACCAGCCGCCCGATGGTGGCCTGCACTTCCTTGTAGTCGCGACCCCAGATATCGGCACTGGCGGCAAAGGCGACCCAGACCTGCGTCTGAGGGGCGGCTTCATCGGGCATATGGAATTGCTCGCCGCTGGCAGCATCCTCACCGGCATTGCCGCTGGCCGCGTGGGCCTTGCCCGGCAGATTGCCGAGCCCGGCCAGCACGCCAATGGCGGCCAGCTGTTTCAATACGTTGCGTCGGGATGGCATGAAAAACTCCTTGGATGAGGGCGCTCTTTGCTGTCGCTGAATGACCGGAAGTGACAAGCGCTGTTAATCGAATTGCGTTGAGTAATAGACTATCCGTGGCCGTAGCGGCGAACAAACGATCAATTTTCGGTAAAAGTGATAAGTGGAGCTAATCAATGGTGTTCAAGCAGTGGCCCCCGCTCAACGTGCTACGGGGCTTTGAGGCGGCGGCCAGACTCGGCAGTTTTCATCAGGCGGCGCAGGAGCTGCACCTGACACAGTCCGCCATTAGCCAGCAGATCCGCTCGCTGGAGGAGCTGCTCGGCCAGCCGCTGTTTCACCGGCAGGGGCGTTCGGTCGCGCTGACCGATGCGGGGCAGGATCTGCTGGAGACCACCCAGAGCGTGCTGTTGCAGCTGGCGATGGGGATCCAGCGGCTGGAGCAGTACCGCAAACCGAACCAGCTGGTGCTCAACACCAGCACCGCCATCGCCCGCCACTGGCTGCTGCCGCGACTGGGAGAGTTTCATCGGCTGCATCCCGACATCGATCTCTGGCTGTTCACCAGTGACGAAGAGCCCGACATGGCCGAGCAGACCGTCGATCTCGCCCTGCGCTGGGATCTCGCGCCGCAGGCCGAGTGTCGCCATCAGCACATGGTTGCAGATCGCTTGCTGCCGGTGGCCACCGCAACCGTGTTGTCCCGGCCCGCGGAGGAGCGCACCACCCTGCATGGCGAGCGGGCGCTGGATTGGCATCACTGGACACTCAAGGGGGGAGAGGATCTGCAACTGCAGACCCGGGGGCTCAACTTCTCCGATCCCGGTCTGCTGCTGGAGGCGGCCAGCGCCGGACTCGGCGTGGCGCTGGTGAGCGAGCTGCTCTCCCGTCCCGTCCGTCAGCAGGGGCAGCTGTTGCCGCTCTCCAGCCGTCGGGTCAAGGGGCCGCAGTGGGATCTGCTGGTGCATCAGGAGAGCGAAGGGATGCCGGAGTGCCGCGCCTTCTGCCACTGGCTCGGCCAGCAATTTGCCGACGGCGAACCCGACCGGGAGGAGGGCGGGCTTGTCACCCTCTGAGGCAGGTCACTGAATCTGCGGGGAGGGCGTGGTTAAATGACGGCTTATCTTTTTGCCGGATATTGCTGTGACCATGCCATCTGACCTTCAGCATCATCAGCACCTTCAGCCCTGGCCTGACTATCTGCAGGCATCCTGGCTGCGCTGCGCCCATCAGACCAGTGCCACCCTCTGGCATCCGCCCCACAGCGCCAAGGGGCAGACCTTGCAGAGCCTGCGCCAGCGCAAGCGGGACCTGCTCACCACCGGCGAGATGGCCCTCGAGGATCTCTACGAATTTATGGAGGGGCGCCCCTGCGCCCTGCTGCTCACCGACGAGAGCGGCTGCCTGCTGGCCCGGACCGGCCACCCCGACACCCTGCGCGAGCTGGCGGCGCTGGGGTTTGGCCCCGGCGCCTTTTTCAGCGAGGGGCGTATCGGCACCAATGCCATCAATCTGGCGGCGCTGGAGGGAGTGCCGCTCTGCGTCAGCGGCCCCCAGCACTTCAATCAGACCCTCCATCCTTGGCACAGCTGCGCCAGTCCGGTCTACAACAGCAATGGCCGTCAGGTCGCCATCATCGCCTTGATCTGCAAGGTAGAGGAGGCGAGCGCGGGCGATCTGGCGCTCACCGTCAGCGCCGGGCGCGAGCTGGCCCATCTGCTGCAGATGGAGACCCTGATGCAGGAGTCCCAGCATCACCTGAGCGAGCTTTACGCCCTGCTCGATGGCATGGATGACGGCGTACTGGCCTGGGATCCGCAGGGCCGGCTGCGCTACCTCAACGCGCTGGCGGCCAATCGGCTGCGGCTCGATCCGGCGCTCTGTCTCGGCCAACCGCTGGAGCTGCACCTGCTGCTGCCCCAGCGGTTGCAGCTGGCCATCAGGGGGCAGACGCCACTGAGTCATGTGGAGGTGACGCTGGAGCGGCTCGGCGCGCAGGAGGCGGAGTTTATCAATGCGCTGGTGAGCCTCAAGCCGCTGCCGGGGCCGGAGGGGGTCAGCTTTATCGCCCTGCTGCACCCGGTTGACCGGCTGCGGGCCATTCATCAGCTGCGCCAGACGGTGCCCGAGCTGTCGGCGTTGGTGGGCGAATCGAGCGCCATGCGCAAGCTGCTGCGCTACGCCCGGCAGGCGGCCCAGAGTCAGGGGCCGATCCTGCTGCGCGGCGAGGAGGAGGTGGGCAAGGCCCAGCTGGCGGAGGCGATCCACTTTGGCAGCGAACGGGCCGCCGGGCCGCTCATTACCCTCAACTGCAAGGCGCTGCCGAGCGAGCGGATGGCGCTGGAGCTGATGGGTTCCGATGAGGCGGGGCAGGAGCGGGCGGGCAAGTTCGAGCTGGCCCACGGCGGCACCCTGGTGCTGGAGCAGGTGGAGTGCCTCTCTGCCCCCATGCAGGCGGCGCTGCTGCAACTGCTCAAGACCGGCCGCATCCAGCGCTTCGATTCAGCCCGCATCCTGCCGCTCAAGGTGCGGATCATCGCCACCAGCAGCGCCCCGCTGGAGCAGCTGGTACAGGAGGGATTGTTTGGCCGCCAGCTGCTCTATGCCTTGCAGGCGTGCGAGCTGTGGCTGCCGGGGCTGCGGGAGCGCAGTGCCGATCTGCCGGGCCTTATCAGCCAGCAGCTGGGGGCGCAGGGTCGCGAGCCGGTGCGCCAGTTCAGTCCGGCGGCCCTCGATTGTCTGCTCGCCTATCCCTGGCCCGGCAATCTGGGGGAGCTGCGCAGCGCCGTGGAGCATGCGCTGCTTCACGCCGGTCAGGGGCCGATCCCGCCCGAGGCGCTGCCCGCAGCCATTCGGCACGGCTATCAGCAGGTGGCAGACGAGGTGGTGGGGCAACCGCTGCTAACGCTGGCGGAGCTGGAGCGGCAAGCCATCTTGCGCTGCGCCCACGCTTGCAAGGGGCAGGTGAGCCAGATGGCCCAGCATCTTGGCATCAGCCGCACCACCCTGTGGCGGCGGCTGAAACTGCTCGAGATCGATCCCGCCGACTATCACGGCTGATAGTTATTCAGGCTGTTGCGAACCGGCCCGCAGAAAATGAAAAGGCCCCGCAGTTGCGGGGCCTTGTTATATGGCAAGGTCAGCGGTGGCGTGGTTACAGCCCCAGCTGGTGGGCGGTGACGATGGCCGCCAGCACATCCTCGGCGGTGACCTTGAACGGCATATTGTGGATGGTCTCGCCCTCGGCGGTGGAGGCTTTGGCCACCTCCATCAGGCGCGCCATATCCAGCTCCTTGACTCCCATCATATGCAGGTTGGTCGGCAGGCCCACCGAGCGGCAGAAGGCCAGCACTGTTTCGATCTCCGCCATCGGGGCGTTCTCCAGCACCAGCTGCACCAGGGTACCGAACGCCACCTTCTCACCGTGGTAGAGGTGGTGACACTCGGCCAGCTGGGTCAGACCGTTGTGGATGGCGTGGGCGGCGGCCAGCCCGCTGCTCTCGAAGCCGATACCGCTCAGGTAGGTGTTGGCCTCGATGATGTTCTCCACCGCCTTGGTGCAGAGCCCCTGTTCCACCGCCAGCTTGGCCTTGTAGCCATCGGCCAGCAGGGTCTTGTAGCAGAGCTCGGCGATGGCCTGCGCCGCCAGGGTGGAGGCACCACCGGCCATGGTCTGGCAACCGGACACCTTGTTGGCACGGGCCTCGAAGTAGGTGGAGAGCGCATCCCCCATGCCGGAGACCAAGAGCCGCACCGGAGCGCGGGAGATCACGCCGGTATCCATGATGACCATGTTGGGGTTGGTCGGGATCATCAGGTATTCGCTGAACTGCCCTTCCGGGGTGTAGATGACCGCCAGCGCGCTGGTGGGGGCATCGGTGGAGGCGATGGTCGGCACTATGACCACCGGCACTTTCTGGTAGAAGGCGACCGACTTGGCGGTATCCAGCGTCTTGCCGCCGCCGATGCCGATAATGACGTCAAAGGGCGTCTGGTTGCAGCGGGCCAGCAGGCGGTCGATCTCGAGGCGGGAGCACTCGCCATTGAAGCAGTCGAACTCTGGCTTGATACCGGCGCCGTGGAAGCTGGTGGCCACGGTATCGCCCACCAGCTTGGTGACGAAGGCGTCGGCCAGAATGAGCGGCTTGGCGCCGAGCGCTTTAACGTAGTTGCCGATATTGGCGAGGGCCCCGTTGCCTTGCACGTATTTGCTGGGGCTGATGATAATGCGGTCCATATTTTATCCCTCTCTTTATGAATTAAGACTTCTCTTAAAACTTACAGGGGCGAAGGGGCGGCAGTGCCGGGGACTCCTTCGTCTTTTACTTGCACGAAAGTGGTGCTGCACTGGCTCAGCGAGCGAGTGCAGCCCCTTGAAACAGTGGCGTCAGTCGCCAAAGCGCTCGGCTGCCAGCTGCTGGAAGCAGGTCAGTGCGGCGGTGGCATCCTCGCCGCGTGCCAGCAGGGTGAGCTGGTCGCCCTGACGCACGTTGAGCATGGCGAGCCGGGTCAGGCTGCGGGGGTTGGCCTCTTTATCCCCCTTTTGCAGCTTGAGTTCGGCGGCAAAGGGCTTGAGGGCGGCTACCAGTCGGGCGGCGGGGCGCACATGCAGGCCGTGGGGGTTATCCACCACCACCTCACAGCGCAGCCAGCCGTCGTCGGCTACCGGTGCCGTTTCAGTGGCAACCTGTGCAGCTGTGGCAGGCAACATGGCTTGCTTGGGCCCCAGGGCGCCGAGTGCCTCGGCGGCCACCTCATCCAGCGTCAGGCCGGAACCGGCCGCCACCACGGCAGCCAGGGTGCCCTCGACCAGCGGAGCGGGGCAGAGCCGCACCCTAGCGCTTAACTCGGGGGGCAGCAGTTCGAGGGCGGTTTCGGCGCTGAGCAGGGCGCTGCCCAAGTCCATCAGTACCAGCACGCCGCTGCCGTCGTCCGCTTCTTCAATCGCACTCATCACGGCGATGGCATCTGTGCCGATGGGGTGGTCGGGGTCATCGACCCCGGCCGCCAGCAGCAATCGGGCCGGGCTGCCGAGCTGGTCGGCCAGCGCTTTCAAACCGGCCGCCAGCATGGCGCTGTGAGAGACAACTACGATTCCGATCATGTCACAACCTCGCTCTGTCACGCAGGGCGGTCAGCAGCAGCAGGGTCGAGGTGGCCCCGGCATCCTGATGGCCGATGCTGCGCTCGCCAAGATAGCTGGCGCGTCCCTTGCGGGCCTGCATCTGGATGGTGGCCTCGGTACCGGCAGCGGCGGCGGCTACTGCCTTGTCCAGCGCCTCGTTGAGGGGCAGCTCTTGCTGCTGCGCCTGTTGCAGGGCCGCCAGTGCTGGCCACCAGGCATCGCACATGGTCTTGTCGCCCGGCTCGGCGCGGCCACGGGAGACGATCCCTTCGACTCCGTCACTGAGCATTTTGCACAGCTGGCTGAGGCTCAGGCTCTGGCAGGCATCGGTGCTGGCCGCCGCCCGGATAAAGAAGGTGCCGTAGAGCGGGCCGCTGGCACCGCCGACCGAGGAGAGCAAGGTCATGCCGGTGGTTTTCAGCACCTGACCGATATCCTTGTCCGCCACCGCAGGCAGCTTCTCGGCCACCTTGGCAAAGCCGCGCTGCATGTTGAGGCCGTGGTCGCCGTCGCCGATGTCGGTATCCAACGCGGTGAGGTAGTCACGCTGCTCGGTAAAGATGTGTTCGCAGTCGAGCAGCCAGTTGACAATGTGATGTTTGCTTAGCATGGGAATGAAGGCTCCTTAGCAGCCGCGACGCAGTGCGGGGGTGTGAACGGGGGCATCCCACAGGGTCATCAGTTCATCATCCACCTTGAGCAGGGTGATGGAGATGCCGGTCATGTCGAGGGAGGTGCAGTAGGGGCCGATCAGGTTGCGCACCAGATGGATGCCCGCCTCTTCGCACAGGGTGGCGAGGCGACCATAGACGCCATAGAGCTCGGAGATGGGCGTGCCGCCGAGGCTGTTGACCAGTGCGATAACCCGATCGCCCTTGTTGAGCGGTTCGATAAAGGTGTGCTCTTCCTGCCAGCTGCCGGAGGCTCTGTCCCAGTGACGCAGAGTACGGCCATAGGGAGTGTTGTCCGCCAGCTCGCTGAACATGTCGTCCACCAGGGTATTGAGGTCGGTGAAGGGGCGGCGCTCGATGCCGGGTTCACCGTGAATACCGACGCCGAACTCCATCTCGTTGTCGGCCAGGGTGAAGGAGGGCTTGCCAGCAGCAGGCACGGTGCAGGCGTGGGTGGCAACGCCGATGGTGCGGCTCTGGTTGTTGATGCGGCGGGCCAGTGCCTCGCAGCGGGTCAGGTCATAGCCCACTTCGGCAGCGGCCCCCACCAGTTTTTCGCACAGCACGGTCGTAGCAACACCACGGCGACCGGCGGTATAGAGGCTGTCTTTGACCGCCACGTCGTCATCGATCAGCGAGAAGCCGACCTTGACCCCGTCACCGTGCAGCAGCTCGACCGCGGTCTCGAAGTTGAGCACGTCGCCGGTGTAGTTCTTCACCAGAAACAGCACGCCCGCGCCGCCATCAACGGCCTGACCGCATTCGTACATCTGATCCGGCGTCGGGGAGGTAAAAATCTCGCCGGGGCAGGCGCCATCCAGCATCCCCTTGCCCACCAGACCGCCGTGCATCGGCTCGTGGCCGCTGCCACCGCCGGAGACCAGCGCCACCTTGCCCATCACGGGGGAGTCGGCGCGGGTGATGTAGTGGGGTTCGATACGTACCTTGAGCTCGGGGTGGGCGGCTGCCATCCCCATCAGTTGTTCACGGACCACGGCATCGACGGCATTGATCAGTTTCTTCATGGCTCACTCCTTGGCTTGCCACCGCACGGGTGGGCAAATGGTTGATGGAGCCAGTCTAACGACAGAAAAATGGATAAAAATGACGGCCGATTTGGTTCGGATTTGAAACAGTAGAAGGGAGGTTTGTGTTTCAATCTGAAACGGTGCGGGGCAAACGGGCGAGAAACTGTTAGCGGCCTCACAGCCATGAAAAAGGCTATGTCCCAATT
>NZ_CDBR01000006.1 GCF_000819685.1 Aeromonas allosaccharophila
GGGTCAGCAAAAACACCGCGTTCCTCTGGCGTCACCGCTTCTTGCGGGCCATGGCAGCTCATCAAGCCACACGGGAAGAGGGCATCGTTGAGGTTGATGAGACCTTCTTCCTCGAATCGTTCAAGGGGCAACGGGGACTGCCGCGTCCGCCAAGGCATCGTGGTGGCAAGGGGCGAACCCGTGGAACCGGGCCGGATTACATCCCGGTGATGGTGGTACAAGACCGTGCAGGCCACCATGCAGATTTTCAGCTGGAGCAGATGAATGCCGAGACGGTCATCGCGGTGTTGAAGCCGCTGGTGTCACCGGATGCGGTGCTGTGTAGCGATGGTGCGGGTGTGTATGCCTGTTTCAGCAAAGAGCAGGGCGTAACCCATCAGGTCGTGCACAATCGCCAAGGCGAACGGGTGGTCGGTGCGTATCACATCCAGCACGTGAACGGGTATCACCATCGGTTGAAAGAGTGGATGGAGCGTTTCCATGGCGTGGCGACCCACTATCTGAAGAACTATCTGGGTTGGCGTAGGATGCTGGAGCGTTACGGGAGGGGCGTGAATATCAAAGCGTGTTTGCATGAGGCGCTGGGGCACCCCATGCAACACGTAATTGGGACATAGCCTTT
>NZ_CDBR01000007.1 GCF_000819685.1 Aeromonas allosaccharophila
TAGGAGGAAGATTGCTAAAGAATGAGAGCATCTGATCCCGCTTCAACTGTCGCTTGAGGACCGTCTTGCCATGTTGATCAACGCCATGTAATTGGAAGAGATGTTTTGCCAGATCGATGCCGATAGTCGTAGCCTTCATGGTGGTCGCCTCTCTCATCAGTGGGAACTTACATTCGCCACTTTGGCACTCTGATGCCATTTTGGGGAGGGGCGACCATCCCATTAACGCCCATTCCGAGAAATTGAAGCACTACATTTTAAATACAGAGCTATACGAAAAATCCAGATTAGATATGTCGGTATATAGAAACTGGGTTGAGTTAGCGATGTCATTTGACTGAGCTTAACGGGCTGAATAGCCCGTTAAGCAATAAGAAAATTTATTTGTTATGCCGCTCATACAGCCGCTGTACGACATCCTGTAACCCCAGCCCTTCATTTTGCAGCAGCACGGTCAGGTGGTAGAGCAGATCGGCGGATTCGTTGATGAGCTCCTCCCGATCCTTGGCCATGGCGGCCAGTGCCACTTCCACTCCCTCTTCACCGACCTTCTGGGCGATGCGCTTGGTGCCCTTGCCGTAGAGGCTGGCAGTGTAGCTGGTGGCCGGATCGGCCCCTTTGCGGGCCGCCAGGATCTGTTCCAGCTCTGCCAGAAAACCGAGCGGTGGCAGCGGGTGGCCATCAAAGCAGGAGGTTGTCCCTTTGTGGCAGGTGGGGCCGACGGGACTGGCGGCAATCAGTAGGGAATCCTGATCGCAGTCGGTGCTGATGGCCACGAGTTTGAGCACGTTGCCCGAGCTTTCACCCTTGGTCCAGAGCCGCTGTTTGCTGCGGCTAAAGAAGGTGACCTGACCGGTGGTCTGGGTCTTTTCCAGCGCCTCGCGGGTCATAAAGCCCTGCATCAGCACCTCGCCGCTGGCGGCGTGCTGGACGATGGCGGGGATCATGCCGTCACATTTTTCCCAGTCGAGCTGCTCGGCAAGGGGGCGCGCGCTGGCGGTTGTTTGTGTGTTATCTGAGAAGTTATTCACGGATGGCGACTCCTTCATTTTTCAGCCAGCGTTTCAATTCGGGAATGGGAATAAGGCCCTTGTGGAACACCGAGGCGGCCAGCGCCCCATCCACATCGGCGAGGGTAAAGGCATCGCGAAAGTGCTCCATGGCACCGGCGCCGCCGGAGGCAATCAGCGGCACCTTGCAGACGCTGCGCACCAGTTTGAGCTGCTCGAGATCATAACCTTGGCGCATGCCGTCCTGATTCATCACGTTCAGCACGATTTCGCCCGCGCCGCGTTTTTGCACCTCCTGCACCCAGTCGAGGGTGTGCCAGGCGGTGGTGCGGGTGCGGCTCTCGTCACCGGTAAACTGTTTGACCTGATAGTGGCCCGTTTCGGCATCGAAGTAGGAGTCAATTCCCACCACCACACACTGCACGCCAAAGCGCTCGGCCAACCGGCTGATGAGGGTCGGATCGGCCAGCGCCGGGGAGTTGATGGAGACCTTGTCGGCGCCAAATTCGAGGATCTGGCGGGCATCCTCCACGCTTTTGATACCACCGGCGACGCAGAAGGGGATGTCGATCACCTCCGCCACCCGGCTCACCCAGCTCTTGTCCACCACCCGCTCGTCGCTGGAGGCGGTGATGTCATAGAACACCAGCTCGTCAGCCCCCTCCTCGGCGTAGCGGCGCGCCAGCTCGACAATGCCGCCCATCACCTCATGATTTCGAAATTGCACTCCCTTGACCACCACGCCATCTTTGACGTCGAGACAGGGGATAATACGCTTTGACAACATGCTCGTTGCTCCATGTAACGCACGGTTAAAACATCATGTTTGCCGACTGACTTCCAGGTCAGGCGGGTAACGCCAATGACATGCTTTCACAGCGGGATCCGTTGTGGAAAAAGACGCGGTTTGAGGTGCGTGCTTGCCGGGGGAACCACCACTATATGCATGACTTTATTCAGTGATTCAACCCTTTATCCCTCTTTGTCGTTCCGGATGGGCGGCCACTGGTCACCTTGGCCGTCACATCGTCGCCGTGGAGGGCGCGCAGGGTCAGCAGGGCCGCATCGAAGTCGAAGCCTCGCAGTTGCCTTGCCAGCAAGGGTCCCTGGGGGCCCAGGCTTGCCAGCAGGCTGTCGGCATGCTGTTCGAACAGGGGAATAACGGCCGTGTCGCTTTGCAGCAGCAGTCCTTCCATCTGGCGCAACCACTGTTGCTGCTGATGGTGACTGGCCGGGGAGGCGGCCTTGGCAGGTTCGGTTTCTACATCCCCCAGTTGCCGAGTCAGTTGGGCCAGTAGCGAAGAGATCTGCGCCATCAGCTCACCCCGGGTGTCGGGAGAGCGGGCAAGGGCATGTTCGAGCTGCAGGACAAGGTCGGCCAGCGTTGTCAGCCCCAAGGTGCCGGCAACGCCGCGCAATGTGTGCACCAGTCGGCGGGCGGCCTGTTGATCCTGTGCTTGCAGCAACCGGGTCAATTGCGCCATATCCTGGCTGTGTTCCAGCGTGAAATGGCGCAACAAGGCGAGGTATTTCGGCTGATTGTCCTGCAGGCTGGCGAGTCCGGCGGCGAGATCCATCCCCGGCAAGCTCTGCAGCCTGACGAGCGGGGGCTGCAGGGTGTCGCTGGCCGCGCGTTGAGTCTCTTGAAGGGGTGAGGCGGCCGCGGGCAGCCAGAGCCGCAGCGCCTCGAACAGTTTGGCCGGGGTTACGGGCTTGGCGATAAAGTCATTCATGCCTGCCGCCTCGCACGCCTTGCGATCTTCTTCATAGGCGCTGGCGGTGAGTGCCAGAATCGGCACCTTGTCCCAGCCTGGCAGGGCCCTGATGGCGCGGGTGGCGCTGTAGCCATCCATCAGCGGCATCTGGATGTCCATCAGGATGAGATCGAAAGGGTGCTGGCTGACACGCTCCAGCGCTTCCTGACCATTGACTGCGGTTTCAATTACCAGTCCGCTGTTGTTGAGCAGCTCCAGAACTACCTCACGGTTGATTGCGTTATCCTCCACCAGCAACACTCTGGCATGGTTGGCAAAATAGAGCGTCTGTTGCACCGTCTGCTCAAGGGGGGCGGGTTGTTGTGGCTCACCGCGCCCCGGGGACAACCGGGCAGTAAACCAGAAGAGGCTGCCCTTGCCCGGTGTGCTGCTGACACCCACCTCGCCCCCCATCAGGGCGGCGAGCCGACTGGTAATGGCGAGCCCGAGCCCGGTACCGCCGTATTTGCGGGTAGTGGAAACATCGGCCTGCTCGAAGGCCTGGAACAGCTTTTTCCGTTGCTCCTTGCTGATACCGATGCCGGTATCCTCCACTTCAAAGCGCAGCAGATAGCCGCTTGGCAGCGGTTGCTGTACCCGCACCCGCAGGGTGATTGACCCCTGCTCGGTAAACTTGATGGCGTTGGCGGCATAGTTTAGCAGTGCCTGGCGCAGTCGGGTGATATCGCCATGAACCCAGGCGGGGGTGTCACCGATGTCGACGATGATGGTGAGCCCCTTGGCCCTGGCCTGCTCGCTCATCAGGGCACTGACATTGTCCAGCATGGCGGTGAGGGATAAATCGTCCAGCTCCAGCGCCAGTTTGCCCGCGTCTATCTTGGAGAGATCCAGGATGTCATTGATGATGCTGAGCAGGTGTTGGGCGGCGTTGTCGATTTTTTCCAGCCGTTCATGCTGGGTGCCGTCGGGGGTATCTCGCTTGAGCAGGTAGGTGAGCCCCAGAATGGCATTCATGGGGGTGCGAATTTCGTGGCTCATGTTGGCAAGGAAGGCACTCTTGGCGCGGTTGGCACTCTCCGCGCGCTGGTGAGCCTGCGCCAGCTGCAAGGTGCGCTCATTGACCATCTCTTCCAGATGGTAGCGATATTGATCCAGCTCCTCGCCGAGCTGCTTTTTCTCCGTGATGTCGGCCTGCACGGTGACAAAGTGGCTGATCTCGCCGTTCTCCTGACGGATGGGGGAGACGGTGGCCAGCACCTGATAGTGGGAGCCGTCCTTGCGCCGGTTGATAAACTCACCGTGCCAGCGCTGACCATGCTTGATGGCATCCCACAGGGCCACATAGGTCGCCTGCGGGGTGAGCCCCGATCGCAGCAGAGAGGGGGTCTGGCCTATCACTTCGCTCTTCTGATAGCCGCTGGCGGCAAGGAAGGCGGCATTGACATACTCGATGCGAGAGTCGATATCGGTGATAAAGACGCCGTCCGGGCTCTGCTCCAGCGCCAGCGAGAGCTGGCGCAACTGCTGCTCGGCCTGTTTGCGCTCGGTAATGTCCAGGTGTATGCCCAGCAGGCGCAGCGGTTGCTGTTGCGCATCCCGATAGACGCTGCCCTTGCTGCTGATCCAGCGTACGCTGCCATCTGGCAGCAGAATGCGAAATTCGAGATCCAGCGGGCGGGGCGGTTGGGGCAGTTGGGCCAACAGCGCGGCGATCCGGGGTTGATCATCGGGATGCAGACAGGCTTGCCAGTCATTGAAATGGCCGAGTTGTTCCACGCTGCGGCCATAGAGACGGGCGCATTCGGCCGAGAAGAAGATCCTGCCGCTCGGGATCTCCCACTCCCAGATACCTGCATGGGCCCCTTCCTGCGCCATCAGCAGTCGCTGTTCGCTTTCCCGCAGGGCGGCGCTGGTACTTTCGGCCTTGATACGGGCGCTGATGGCATCATCCATCAGATTCAGCGCCGCCAGACGGGCACGGCGCTGGGTATCGAGCGCCAGTTGCTGATTATGCAGCAACTGCTGTTCGGCCAGCTTGCGCTCGGTGATGTCCTGCACGGTGCCATACAGCTCGACGATGGTGCCTTCGCTGTTGCGCAGCGCCGCTCCCCGGGCGATGATCCAGACAGATCCTTCGTGCTCGTGGAGCACCTCGGCGTCGCACTCGTAGGGTTGACCGTCTTGCAGGCAGCGTTCTACAGCCTGGGAAATGGCACGCCATCCTTCCTGACTGAAATACTTTTTCACTTCCGGATAGATGGCTGGCGGCAGCGCGGGATCACGGCCATAGATGCGGTAGATCTCCTGCGACCAGAAATGGGTGTCGTCGGCAATGTGCCAGCGCCAGTTGCCTATCTTGGCCAGGTGCTGGGATTCACGCAGGATCACCTCGTTGCGGCGCAGGGCCTCTTCGGTCTCCTTGCGCTGCTGATTATCCTCGATGATGGAGATGAAGTAGTCGGGCTCGCCGTTGAGATCTCTGACCAGCGCCACTGTCAGGGTGACCCAGAGTACCTCGCCGCCCTTGCGCAGGTAGCGCTTCTCCAGGGTGTAGTGGGGGCGTTTCCCCGCCAGCATCTGGGCCACATAGGATTGGTCGATGAACAGATCGTCCGGATGAGTGACCTGCTGAAACGTCATGTTCATCAACTCGTCGGCCTGATAGCCCACCATGTCGCACAAACGCTGGTTGACCCGCAGCCACTTGCCATCGGGAGAGACGAGGGCGATGCCCACTGCGGCTTGCTCGAAGGTCGCCTGGAAACGGGTTTCACTCTGCTGCAGGCGGGACTGGGTACTCAGCAACTCCTGCCAGCGCTGGATCTCTCTGGCCCGCGAGTTGTGCATGGCGGCACTGAGCAGACTGATGAGGACACCGTTGGCAATCAGGATCCCCCATTGCACCAGATCCTGTCCCATGCCGATGGCGAGCTGATGCAGCGGCGGCAGCACGTAGTAGGTGGTGATCAGGGCCGTCACCAGGGTGCTGAGCAGACCCGGCAACAGGCCGCCGAGCAGGGCACAGACAATGATGGGTAGCATGAACAGTACCAGCAGGGGCCGCTCGCCAAAGGCGATGGGCAGCTGGATCCTGAGTTGCAGCATCAACAGTGGCAGCAGCAGAGCCAGCAGGCATGCTCCCCACTGTTGCCGAGACCCTCGTTTTTGCCATGCGCCGAGCCACTGCATCATAGGGACTCCTCGGGGGGCGGTGGTGCCTGTGGATAGGGCGGTTGCTGTCCGAGCTGGCGTGACAGCTCATTGATCTGGTGCTTGAGTGCCAGCATGGCCAGCTCCCTGTCCACCATCACCCGGTTGAAACGCTCCAGTTCGCTGTTCTGCTGACGCAGCTCCATGGCCTGTCGGGTCAGAGCCTGCTCGACCTGCTCCCGCTCGGTCACATCCAACAACAGGCCAAGTACGGCGGGCTGGCCGCGGTAGTCCACATGCCGTCCGTAGAGCTCTACTTCTATGTTCTGCTGATCGTGGTGCAACGCGGTGAAGCGGGTGTGGATCTCGCACTCTTCCTGCTCGCAGTGCTGCAGTTGTTCCGCCACTCTGGCGCTGTCTTTCGGGCTGATCAGGGCGGGCAGGGTTCCCACCCTGAGCAGGGCGTGGGTGGAGGGGTAGCCAAACAGGCGGGCAAACCCCGGATTGATATAGCTAAGCTCTCCCCGTTGAATGATGTAGATACCGGCGAGAGATTGCTCCACCAGCGCGCGAAACAGCCCCTCGCGCTCCTGTAACCCGGCCTCGGCGCGCTTGAAGTCGGTGATGTCGCGGGAGATGCCGAAGATGCCGATCACCTCGCCATCGCTGCCTTGCAGTGGTCCCTTGGTGGCGAGAAATACCCGGTCACCGCTGGGCAGGGTCAGGTACTCTTCCCGCGTTTCGACCTTGTTGCTGGCGATCACCTGGCGTCCCAGCTCCATCAGCATCTGTGCCTGATCGGGGGGAAAGATGGCCAGATCGTCCTGTCCCAGGATCTCTTCAGGTGACTTGCCCACAAACTGGCAGGCAGCCCGATTGAACAGGATGTACTTGCCCTCCTTGTCCTTGGCGAAGATGGCATCTTCCGAACTGTCGGCAATGGCGGAGAGCAGTTGCAGCGCCTGCAATCGACCCGCCTGGGAGTGGCGTACCTGCTCGGCGATTTGCAGCTGTGTATGCTGACGCAACAAAATGATGCCGGTGTTGGCGATGAAGAGCACCAGCAGGCCAGTCAACACAATCCAGATGCTCTCCCGGAGGGCGGACTGATTGAGCTCGGATCTGTCTATCTTGGCCAGCAGATACCAGTCGGTGCCAACCACCCCGGTGATGGTGCCAAATACCGCGATATCACGGTAGTCCTTGCCAAAGAAGAGCCGGGGACCGCCCGCTTTGTCATGCTGGCGCAAAAACTGGGCGGCCAGCAGCTCCTTTTGCTGCAGCGGCAGTTGCAGGGTGAGCTCCGAGCCGGGCCGGTAGCGTACATCGTTGAGATATTGCACCTGTTCGCCATGCTGGCGAAAGAGCATGGCTTCCCCGCTGCTGTCGGGAATGGGCCAGCTTCTGAGGATCTGGTTGATCCAGTCGCTGCCGTTGGTCTGCAGCACGATGAAGGAGAGAGGGCCCGTACCGGCGGGCAGCGGTGCGACAAAATCGAGCCGGGGCTGTGACCGAGCATCAAGATAGGGGCCTACCCGCAGGATCTTGCCGGCTTCCAGTCCCTTGAGCGCCTCGCGCAAAGGAGGGGTCATGTCACCGGCCAACGGTGTGCTGAGCAACCGCTGTTGATCTGGTCCAAACAGGGTGGCGCCATCAAATTCGCGCAAGGAGACAAACTCAATGAGGCGTTCCTGCAATTGCTGACGTCCGGCCGGGCTGTCAGATCGGGAAAGCAGTCCGGTGTAAAGCGGGTTTTCAATGAGCTGGCGGGCATCTTGTTCCCGGTTTTCGAGCCATTCGGTAATGCGTGTGCTTTTAAGATCGGCGATAGCCTCGATAAGGGCGACCTCCTTGTCTCGGGTCTGTCCCAGATTCTGGGCGATGGCCATGCCGGTCAGTACCATGATCAAGCTGTTGAGCAGGATGAAGGGGAGCAGTTGGCGTCTGGAGAGGCGGCTGCTCACCGTGGGTTGATCGATACGTCGGCGCAGCATGGCATAGAGCATGAACGCCGTAATCAGAATAAACAGCCAGCCCTTGAGGGTGCTGGCCAGGGCAAACTGGGCCGGTGAGCGAAACAGTAACTCCACCGCCTTGTCAGAGAGCAGGATCCACAGGCTGGCTACCGCAGCATAGGTGAGTACCACATTGAGGACATGGGCGCGGGTAAACGGAGGCTGTTTAGCCATGCGTCGCCTCACAGTCATCCTGATAGCGCTCGGCGATGGCGACAAATTGCTCGAAATGGCTGTCAAACGCCGCTACCACATCCGGATCGAAATGTTGGCCGCTACCCGAGAGGATCAGGGTCCTGGCCTCCTCATAAGGCATGGCGGGTTTGTAGACGCGGACATTGATGAGGGCATCGAAAACATCAGCCAGCGCCATCAATCTTGCCGAGAGGGGAATGGCATCCTCCTTCAGACCATCGGGGTAACCGCTGCCGTCCCACTTCTCGTGGTGCCAGTGGGCAATCTCCTTGGCCAGGGTGAGGAATGCCAGGGGTTGCTCTATGTCTTGTTCTGCCTGCTCGATGGCGTCGCTGCCGAGTTTGGCGTGAGTGCGCATGACGTCCCACTCCTCTGCGGTCAACTTGCCGGGCTTGCGCAGAATGTGATCGGGAATGCCCACCTTGCCGATGTCGTGCAGGGGGGCCGAGCGACTCAGCAGATCGATGTAGCGGGGCGTCAGGGTGTCGCTAAAGCGGGGGTGGCTGGCCAGCGCGCAAGCCAGTTGCCGCACGTAGCCCTGGGTGCGCAGTATGTGGTTGCCGGTCTCGGGGTCGCGGATTTCTGCCAGATGAGCCAGCGCCCGAATGGAGACCTGCTGGATAAGATCATTCTCGGTCATCCGGCGGGCCACTTCGGCTTCCAGCGCCGCATTTTGATCCTGCAGCCCGTCACGGGCCCGCTTGGCATCCAGCTGGGTGCGTACCCGTGCCTGGACGATGCTCGGTTTGATGGGTTTGGTGATGTAGTCGGCTGCCCCGAGAGAGAGGCCGAACTCCTCGCTCCGGGGATCGGCCAGGGCGGTCAGCAACACCACGGGAATGGTGCTGGTCTGCGGGTTGGCGTGCAACTGCTTGAGGACGTCATAGCCATCCATGCCCGGCATCATTACATCCAGCAAGATGAGATCGGGCACGGTTTTACCGTTGGCAATGCGCAAGCACTTCTCTCCGCTCTGAGCGGCCAGCACCCGATAGGTGGGAGAGAGCAGGTCGGTCAACACCATCAGATTCTCGGGAGAATCATCGACAATCAGGATAGTGGCGGAGTGAGATGTGAACATGAGCGCTCCGTGACAGTGTCGCAATGAGTTCGAGTGTAGAGTCAATTGTTACCAATGGGTAGGGGCTTGGCGCGATCTACCCCTTGATGGAGAGGCTTCCGGCCGGATGATCTGGCAGGGAGCCCCTTCTCAATCAACGTCCTGATAGCGACGGCTTCAGCTGGCTTGTTCCTGGCTGCCATTCCCCCAGCAGGCGATGGCGTCACCTACCGAGAACTTACCCTCCAGCAGGGCGCGGCCAAGGATGATCCCCTTGACCCCGGAGCCCTTGAGCGCCTCTATGTCCTGGATCCCGCCAATGCCGCCTGAGGCCTGGAAGGCCACGCTCGGGTAGCGGGCGCAGAGATCCCGATAGAGCTCGACGTTGGTGCCAGCCAGGGTGCCGTCACGGCTGATGTCGGTGCAGAGCACATGCTTGAGACCGGCGGGGAGGAAGCGCTCGATCAGCGCTTCGATGGTCACGCCGCTGTTCTCCTGCCAGCCTGCCACCGCGATATGGCGATTACCCTGGGCATCGATATTGACGTCCAGCGCCAGCACGATCTGCTCGGGGCCATATTTTTCCATCCAGCTGGCTACCAGATCCGGGGATTTGACGGCGGTCGAGCCAATCACCACCCGGCTGGCACCGGCAGCCAGCAGATCCGCCACATCCTGTTCGGTGCGTACGCCACCACCCACCTGCACCGGCGCTTCGGTGGCCGACAGCAGTTGGGTCAACAGGGGCAGCTGGCGTGCCTTGGCATCCTTGGCACCGTCCAGATCCACCAGATGGAGCTGCACCGCCCCCTGGGAGACATATTCATCAAAGCGGGCCTGCGGGCTGCTGCTATATTCGGTCTTCTGGTCGTAGTCACCCTGATAGAGCCTCACGACTTGGCCGTTAATCAGATCAATGGCTGGGATAATCATCCTTGTTACAGCTCCAAAAAATTTTTCAGTAGGCGGGCACCGGCTGCGCCTGAGCGCTCCGGGTGGAATTGGGCACCAAAGAAGTTACTGTGCTCTGCAACCCCGGCGACGATGGCGGTGAACGGCTTGCCGTAGTCGCAGGTCGCCAGCGTCGCTTCGGTCACCTCCAGCGCATAGGAGTGCACGAAGTAGAAGTAGCTGCCGCTCGGGATCCCCTTGAGCAGAGGATGGGTCTCGTCATGCTCAATCTGGTTCCAGCCCATATGGGGCAGGCGCAGATTGCCTACCTCCATCAACCGGATCTTGCCCGGCACTATGCCAAGGCAGTTGATAAGGGTATCTGGCGAATCCTCGGTGCCCATGCTCTCTTCGGAGGCCTCCGCCAGCATCTGCATGCCGAGGCAAAAGCCCAGCAGCGGCTGTTTGGCGGCGCGAATAAGCGGCACCAGCCCCCGTTCGTTTAGATTCTTCATGGCGGCCACCGCGGTGCCGACACCGGGCAGGATCAGCTTGTCCGCCTGCTCGATATCGGCCGCCTGGCTGGAGACCAGCGGCGTTACGCCGAGGCGCTCGAACGCCATTCTGACCGAGGCCAGATTCGCGCAGCCGGTATCGATGATGACCAGCTTCTGCTTGCTCACATCCATCACAGCACTCCCTTGCTGGAGGGAAGGTCAGACCCTTCCACCCGGATGGCCTGACGCAGGGCGCGGCCAAAGCCTTTGAACAGCGCCTCTACCTGATGGTGGGTGTTGCCGCTGCCCACCTTCATCTGCAGGGTGATGGCCATGGCGTCCGACAGCGAGCGGAAGAAGTGTGGCACCATCTCGGTGGCCATCTCGCCCACGTTGTCGCGGCCAAAGCCGCTCGGGCAGTCAAATACGAAGTAGGGGCGACCGCTCAGATCCAGTGCTGTGCTCACCTCCTGCTCGGTCAGCGGGCGCGCATCGATCACCGCCTGCACTTCATCCATCGCCAGTACGAAGCCGAAGCGGCCGATTCCACGCTTGTTGCCAAGGGCCTGACGCAGCGCCTGACCGAGCGCCAGCCCCACATCCTCTACCGTGTGGTGATCGTCGATATGCAGATCGCCGCTGACGTTCAGCTTGAGCTGGAAACCGGCGTGGGTCGCTATCTGATCCAGCATGTGATCAAAGAAGCCGATACCGGTGGCGATCTGGTTGCCGCCGCTCTTGTTGGTGGCAGAAGGGTCCAAATCCACCGCCACCTGAATACGGGTCTCCTTGGTGTACCGTTCCACCGAGGCTACGCGCCCCTTGGACAGTAGCTGATCACGGATGGCGAGCCAGTCGTGATCCTGCGGGTGGTAGCGAATACCGCCAATGCCCATGTTCTCGGCCAGTTGCAGATCGGTCTGGCGATCGCCAATCACGAAGGAGTTGGCAAAGTCGATGCGACCGGAGGCGAGGTACTCTTTCACCAGCCCGAGATGGGGCTTGCGGCAGCTGCAGCCGTCGGTGGGGAGGTGAGGGCAGATCAGCACCTGCTCCCACTTCACCCCTTGCGATTCAAACAGGTGCATCATCAGGTCGTGGGGTGGCTGGAAGTTCTCCAGCGGCAGGCTGGCGGTGCCCAGCCCGTCCTGATTGGTCACCATCACCAGCACGTAGCCGGCGGCCTGCAATTCGCGCAGTACCGGAATGACCATAGGCTCGAAGCGCAGCTTGGCGAGGCTATCCACCTGCTTGTCGGTCACCGGCTCTTCAATCAGGGTGCCGTCGCGGTCGATAAACAAAAACGGGGTCTTCATCGCTACATCCTTGTCTTACAAAGTGGGAGAGGGCAGGTCACGCAATACCGCCAGCACGGCATCCATCTCGCCCTGATAGCCGATGGTGACGCGAATGCTGTTGTCCAGACCCGGCTTGCTGGAGAAATCCCGCAGTATGATGCCGGCGGCCTTCATGGCGGCAAAGACGGCGGCGCCATCCACAAAGCGCACCAGCACGAAGTTGCCCTTGTCTTCGAATACCTCTTTTACGCAGGAAAGTTCGTCGAGCGCGGCCTTGAAGGCGGCTTTTTGCTTGTTGAGCTCCATCACTCGCTCGCGCATCAGCTCCAGTCCCATGGGGGAGAGCGCCTGCGCCGCGATCTGGGCGATGGGCTCGGGGATGGGATAGGGGGCGATCACCTTGGCCAGCATGGCGATCACCTCGGGATTTGCTAGGGTAAAGCCGCAGCGGATCCCCGCCAGGGCAAAGGCCTTGGAGAGGGTGCGGGTCACCACCAGATTGGGGAAGCGGGCCAGCAGGTCCACCACAGACGCATCGGGGCAGAACTCGATATAGGCCTCGTCCACCACCACGATGGCGCGATCCCGGGCTTTTTCCAGCAGGGCAATGAGGCCGTCGCGACCCACCAGATCCCCGGTGGGGTTGTTGGGGGAGCAGAGAAACACCAGCTTCACATCGCCGAGGCGATCGGCGATGGCGGGCCAATCCGGCTGGCGGCTGGCGGTGAGCGGCTGCTCGACGATACCGACGCCGCAGGTCTCGGCGCTGATGGCGTACATGCCGTAGGTAGGCGGGCAGATGAGGATCTGATCTTCACCCGCCTCGCAGAAGGTGCGAATAAGCAGCTCGATGGCCTCGTCGGCGCCGCGGCTGACCAGCACCTGATCCGGATTGACCCCGGCGTAGGCGGCATAACCGTTGACCACCTCGGCCGGTTGGCACTCGGGGTAGCGGTTGAGACGGCTGCCTTCGATGGTGAAGGGATAGGCCAGCGGCGCTTCGTTGGCGTTGAGCCAGACGTGGCCCTTGCCGCCGATGCGGCGAGCGGATTGATAGGGGGTGAGGGCCCGCACCACGCGGCGCGCCAGGTTGGCAATGCTCATGACAAATCCTTCTGCTGTGCTGTTTGTTGGGGCGCGGCGGCCAGGGCGTTCAACCTGAGGGTGACGGCATTCTTGTGGCCATCAAGCCCTTCGGCCTGGGCGATGCGCTCGACGATGGGGCCAAGGCCCTGAATGCCGCGCGCGCTCAGCTCCTGCACCGTGTAGCGGCGCTGATAATCGGCGAGGCCAAGGCTGGAGCAGGTACGGGCATAGCCATAGGTGGGCAAGGTATGGTTGGTGCCGCTGGCGTAATCACCGACCGACTCGGGGGTCCATGCCCCGAGGAAGATGGAACCGGCGTTTTCAAGTTGATCCAGTAGATCGCGAGGCACTTGGGTCTGCACAATCAGGTGCTCCGGGGCATAGGCGTTGGAGATGGCACACGCCTCGGCCAGATCGTCGCAGAGGATCACCAGACTGCTGCCGAGCGCCTGCGCGGCAATATCACGGCGGCTCAATTTGGCCAGCTGGCTTTTGATTTCGCCAGCGATGGCATCGGCCAGCAGCGGCGAGGTAGTCACCAGCACTACCTGACTGTCGGGACCGTGTTCGGCCTGGGAGAGCAGATCCGCCGCCACGAAGGCCGGGTTGGCGCTCTCGTCAGCAATCACCAGCACCTCGGAGGGGCCGGCGGGCATGTCGATGGCGGCGCCGCGCCAGTCGCGCGAAACCTGCCCCTTGGCCTCGGTCACATAGGCGTTGCCTGGGCCGAAGATCTTGTCCACCTTGGGAATGCTCTCGGTGCCGTAAGCCATGGCTGCGATGGCTTGCGCGCCGCCGATGGCAAACACCTTCTCGACCCCGCAGGCGCGGGCGGCAAACAGGATCTCGTCGCTGGCGGGGGATGGGGTGCAGAGCACCACTTCACGGCAACCGGCGATAGCAGCCGGAATAGCCAGCATCATCACGGTGGAGGGGAGCGGCGCGCTGCCCCCCGGCACATAGAGGCCGACCCGGCTGATGGGCTGGGTGCGCAGCTCGCACACCACCCCGGGCTGGGTTTCCACCCGCACTACCGGCTGCACTTGCGCGGCGTGGAAGGTGCGAATGTTGGCAATCGCCGCTTCGATGGCGTTTTTGATCTCGTCATCCAGCCGCGCGCAGGCGGCTTCAATCTCGGACTCGCTGACGCGCAACTGCTCACGGGGGGCGCGCTCGAAGCGCAGGCTCAGTTCGCGCAGGGCCTCATCGCCCCGGCTGCGCACCGCAGCGATGATATCCCGCACTACGACGCCGATATCGGCCTCGTCATTGAGGGCAGGCCGGGTCAGCACGTCGGCCTGCTGGGCGGGGGAGAGGGTCTTCCAGATCAGGGTCTGCATGATGTCCCTTCCTTATTCCATCATTTTTTCGATGGGCAGCACCAGAATGGAGCTGGCACCGAGGGCCTTGAGCTGCTCCATGGTCTCCCAAAACAGGGTCTCGCTGGAGACGACGTGCAGGGCCACCTGATTGGTGTCACCGGCCAGCTGCATGATGGTGGGGCGCTCGGCGCCCGGCAGCAGATCGGTGATGGCATCGAGCTTGTCCTTGGGGGCGTGCAGCATGATGTACTTGCTCTCGCGGGCCTGCTGCATCCCCTGAATGCGGGGCAGCAGTTTGTCGATGAGTTTTTGCTTGGCATCGGACAAGGGGTTGGGGGCCTGTACCAGCACTGCCTTGGAGCGGTAGATCACCTCCACCTCTTTGAGGCCATTGGCTTCCAGCGTGGCGCCGGTGGAGACCAGATCACAGATGGCATCGGCCAGGCCCGCACGGGGAGCTACTTCTACCGAGCCGCCCAGCATCACGCTCTTGAAGCCAAGACCCTTTTCATCAAAGAAGCGCTTGAGCAGCCCCGGGTAGGAGGTAGCGATACGCTTGCCCGCCAGACTCTGTGGCCCTGTGTAGGTGACGTCTTCCGGCACCGCCAGCGAGAGGCGGCAGCCGCCAAAATCGAGCTGCTTGAGGGTTTTGACCTCGAACGGCAGGCCCTGTGAGGCACGAATAAGCTGCACCTCTTCCAGCACGTTCTCGCCGATGATGCCAAGGTCGACTACCCCTTCCATCACCAGACCCGGGATGTCGTCATCGCGCACCCGCAAGATATCGATGGGCATGTTCTCGACATGGGCGATAAGGCGCTGCTCGCGCAGGTTGATCTTGAGGCCGCAGCTCTTGAACAGGGCCTGGGAGTCTTGGCTCAGACGACCGGACTTTTGCATGGCGATACGCAGACGTTGTGTTTCCATTTGCTCGATTTCCTTCTAGTCAAAAACGAAAAAACCCTCGGAAGTGTGTGCTTCCGAGGGTTTATGAATCTTGCGGTCCTTTTGGAAGTCACCAGTTAAGTGTCTTCCAGCAGTCAACCTCCTGAAAGACTAGTCGGGATGATGATGGTGGTGATGAGTCTTCAGGGTGGTGAACTTCATGTAATCAATCCTTTACAAAATAAGATGTCGTAGTTGACGCCTGATTTAAACTACCTGCCTTGACAGAAAATGCAACCCGAAATTGTGATTTGATCGATTAAAGTTGAGAAAACGGTTTTCTGGTCGATAACTAGACAATAACCCCTTGCAGGAGTCGCCATCATGCCCAGCCAGGACCTGTTGTTCCCCATTTTGCCCCGGGCACCCGCTGCGCCCGGCAGCGAAGAGATCAAGCGGGAAGTGAACCAGATCAGCAAGAAGCACCAGCTGCGCAAGACCAGCACGGACAACAGTGACTCCCAGCAGCGCCAGCAGGCGTATAGCACGCCCGCCAAGCGTGATCAGCCCAAGGTGGAAGAGGATGATCACAAACCGGATCCCGACCATCAGATCGATCTGTTCGTCTAGGCAGATTATCTGTCCCGCTTTTGCCGCGCTTTTGGCATAATGGCCGCTTTTGCTGCGGGACGCCCTTTTGACCATCCAGACCCTGTTCAAGCCAGATGGCCCTCTGGCCAGCCATATCGACGGTTTCAAAGCCCGCGCTCCCCAACTGGAGATGGCCGAAGCGGTCGCGCGCGCCATCAAGAGTGGTGGCCGTCTGCTGGTGGAGGCGGGGACCGGTACCGGCAAGACCTACGCCTATCTGGTGCCAGCGCTGGAGTCCGGCAAGCGGGTGGTGATCAGCACCGGCTCCAAGAACCTGCAGGAACAGCTCTTCTATCGGGATCTCCCGACCATCACAGGTGCGCTCTCCTACACCCCGCCGGTGGCCCTGCTCAAGGGGCGCAGCAACTATCTCTGCATCGAGCGAATGAACCGGCTGTTGAGTGAATCCCATCTGCAAAAGCCTGAAGTCCTGAACGATCTGGTGAAGGTCAAATCCTGGTCCACCGCCACCGATAACGGCGATGTGGGGGATATTCCGGGACTGCAGGAGAACGCCGAGATCCTCGCCCACGTCACCAGCACCAACGACAATTGCCTTGGTCGCGACTGTCCCTATTACGACGATTGCCATCTGGTTGTGGCCCGCCGCCGCGCCATGGATGCCCAGGTGGTGGTGATCAATCATCACCTCTTCTTCGCCGATATGGCGGTGAAAGACACCGGATTTGGCGAGTTGGTGCCAGAAGCGCAAGTCTATGTCTTTGATGAGGCGCATCAGCTGCCGGAGATCGCCACCAACTACTTCGGCAAGTCGGTGGGCAGCCGCACCATCCAGGATCTGGCGCAGGATATCCAGCTGGCCTATCGCGCAGAGGCCCACGATATGGCCCAGCTTGGCAAGGCGGCGGACCGGCTCTCCATCGCCAGTCAGGATCTGCGCCTCGCCTTCGGGGTGGATGGTGGTCGCGGCAATACCCGCGACATGCTGCGCCAATCGCTCTGGGGCCAGGCGTTGGCTCGTCTCAACGACGCCATCGGGCTCTGCTACGAGGTGCTCAAACTCGCGCTCGGCCGTGGCGAGCAGCTCGATCACGCTTTCGAGCGGATCTGCGAGCTGCGCACCCGCCTTGGCGAGGTGCTGGCGGTCAACCAGACCGGTTTCTCCTACTGGTATGACTGCTCGCGACTGCATTTTTCCCTCAATTTGACGCCGCTCTCGGTGGCCGAGCGATTCAGTGCCGAGGTGCAAAAGCCGGAGGTGGCCTGGGTCTTTACCTCTGCCACCCTGACGGTGGATATGCGTTTTGATCACTTCAAGGCTGAGTTGGGGCTGGCGGGCAGCGCCGAGCTTATTCTCGACAGTCCGTTCGACTATGGCGAGCAGGCGCGGCTCTGTGTGCCCCGCTATCTGCCGGAGCCCAACGCCTTTGGTCGCGGCGAGCAGCTGGCCAATCTGATGATCCCGCTTATCAACAAGACGCCGGGAGGCTGTTTCTTCCTCTGCACCAGCCATCAGGTGATGCGTCAGGTAGCCGAGGTGCTGCGCCGGGAGATTGGCCGCACCGTGCTGCTGCAAGGAGAGGACAACAAGCAGCGGCTGCTCAAGGAGTTTGTCGAAAATGGCCGCGCCGTGCTGGTGGCGACCAGCAGCTTTTGGGAGGGGATCGACGTGCGAGGGGCGGCGTTGTCGTGTGTTATCATCGACAAACTGCCGTTTGCCAGCCCGGATGATCCGCTGCTCAAGGCGCGGGTGGATGATTGCAAGCTCAAGGGGGGCGATCCCTTCGCCGAGCTGCAGTTGCCCAAGGCGGTGATTGCACTCAAACAGGGGGTGGGGCGGCTTATTCGTGATCGCAGTGATCACGGCGTGCTGGTGATCTGTGATCCACGGATGGTCAACAAACCCTACGGCGCCACCTTTATCAAGAGTCTGCCCGCCATCCCTCGCACCCGGGAGTTGGGGACGCTGGGGAGCTTTTTCGATCGCACTGAACGCGGTGAATAAGTGTGCCGCCAGATAACAGATTTGAACAACGGGTGAGCATCTCTCGCTTGCCGGTTATGTAATTGACTGATTTTATAGAGATTGGAAAGCATGAACGAGTTGAAGATCCTGGCCGTAGATACCGCCACCGAAGCCTGCTCCGCCGCCTTGCTGGTGGGTGACAAGCTGTTCTCCCGCTGGGAGGAGGCGCCACGGGATCACACCCGAAAAATCCTGCCCATGGTTCAGGCTGTGTTAGACGATGCCGGGATAAGTTTGAGTGACCTCGACGCCATCGCGTTCGGTCGTGGCCCCGGCTCCTTTACCGGCGTTCGGATCGGTATCGGGGTGGCGCAAGGGCTGGCGTTTGGTGCGGGTGTGCCGCTGATCGGTATCTCGACCCTGGCCGCCATGGCACAAGGCGCCTATCGACTGGATGGCGCCGAGCAGGTACTGACCGCCATCGATGCGCGGATGAACGAGGTCTATTTCGGCCGCTATGAGCTAATTGACGGCCGTATGCAGCTGGTGGGTGACGAGGTGGTGAGCGATCCTTCGGCACTGGTTGACGTCCGTGGCAAGCTGGCGGGTCGTGTGACCTGCGTTGGCACCGGTTTTGAAACCTATGGCGAGACCTTGAGTGGTTTGGCCGATGAGCTGGCGGTGAGTCAGGTGCGCTTCCCGGCGGCAGCAGACATGTTGCCATTGGCCCGCGCCGCTTGGTTGGCGGGGGAGGCGGTGCCGGTAGAACAAGCAACGCCGGTCTATTTGCGTGACAAGGTGACCTGGAAAAAACTGCCGGGTCGCGAATAAGGGCAAGAGGCATGTCGCTCTTGCCGCTCATCAGCTGCAACACAAGCGGGTGGCCCCGACGGGCCATGCTGGCAACAGGAGAGTGACATGATGCGTAATAGCAGAAGCGACATGATGAAACGCACTATGGTGGTCGGGGCGCTGGCTCTGCTGCTCGGGGCTTGCAGTTCGGTCCCCAAGGAACTGGCCTATGAGCCAGAAAACCAGCTGGTGGCCTATCAGCCCGCCCTTGGCGGAATGGAGGGCAAACCGGCCCGCTGGAGCGGCGTTATCTCGGCGGTGCACAACAAGGCGGATCAGAGCGTTATTGAAGTGGTCTATCTGTCGCTCAAGTCCAACGGTGTGCCGGAGCAGACCGAGCAGAGCCCGGGCCGTTTTCTGGCCATCATGAAGGGTTTTGTCGATCCGACCCTCTACGCCAAGGGGCGCAGCCTGACGGTGCTTGGCACCATAGGCAAACCGGTGGATAGCCAGATTGGCGAGCACAAGTACCGCTTCTCGGTGCTCAATGTGACGGGCAGCAAGCTGTGGCCGCCAGTCAAAGAGGTGGAGGTACGCTATATGGACCCCTACTTCTACGACCCCTTCTATGATCCCTTCTGGCCGAGACGGCCGCTGCGTCGCTAAGGCTTGCCATGATCAAGAGCATCAAAAGCACTCTGCACGAACGTCTGCTCACCTTGGCAGATGGTCGGCGGGTTGCCCTGTTGGAGAACTACTCCGCTGAGCATTATCAGCAGGGTAAACCGCTGCTGATCGCCCTGCATGGCTGGCTCGACAATAGCGCCAGCTTCTTGCCGCTGGCGCCGCATCTGGGGGATTTTCACCTCATCTGTGTCGATCTGCCGGGACATGGTCACTCCGATCACAAAACCACCCCTTATGTCTTTGTCGACTGGCTGGACGATCTCTACCAGATCGTGCAGGCGGCAGGGTGGTCGCGCTTCACTCTGCTCGGTCACTCCCTCGGGGCGCTGATCGCCTCCGCCTATGCCGGGGTGTTCCCCGAACAGGTGGAGCGGTTGATCATGCTGGAGGGGCTGGGGCCGCTGAGCCAGCCCGATGAGGAGGCTCCTGCCCAGCTGCGACGTGCGATTTTAAACCGTAGTCGCACCCGGGAGCGCAGTGCCAACGGCTTTGCCTCCATCGATGAGGCTGTCGCCGCCCGTTGCAAAGTGGCGGATATCACGCAGCAGGCGGCGCGTCTTATCTGTGAGCGGCAGCTTGAAGAGCGGGCAGGGCGCTGGCACTGGCGAAGCGACCCCCGCTTGCGGGATCTGTCGCCCTTGAGAATGAGCGAAGGACAAGCTCGGGCACTGATGGCGGCTATCCGTTGTCCTGTGCTGTTGATTCAGGGGGAGCAGGGCTTTGCTGCGCTGGAAGCCCAATGGCAGGCCCGTCAGGATGCCTTCCAGCAGATCGAGCGGGTCATATTGGGTGGAAACCACCATTTTCATATGGAAAATTCGGTTGATACGGCCGTTTGTATCGTAAAGTTTTGTCAAGTTCGGTAGAATCGCCAGCTTTCAATAATTCCAGGTTTGTTTTCTCCCTCACATTTTTCTGTTGTTAATTTGCTGTTAATTGATGTTGCGCTGTGTAAATATGTGCGGCATTAGAGCATCAGCTTAAAACAACCGATTAAAATGGATGTGAACCGGGACGGAGGCAACACAGTGAGCGCACAGGTGCTAGTTATGCAGGAGAAGTTTGTGGAAAAAGTCTGGCTGAAACGTTATCCGGAAGGGGTCCCCGCCGAGATCAATCCAGACCAATACAGCTCCCTGGTCGAGATGTTCGAATCCTCGGTGACCCAGTTTGCCGATCAGCCCGCCTTCGTCAACATGGGCCAAACCATCACCTACCGCCGACTGGAAGAGCAGTCCCGCGCCTTTGCTGCCTACCTGCAAAACGAGCTGAAGTTGGAGAAAGGGGATCGGGTTGCGGTGATGATGCCGAACCTGCTGCAATATCCCATCGCCGTGTTCGGCATCCTGCGCGCCGGCATGATCGTGGTCAACGTCAACCCGCTCTATACCCCGCGCGAGCTGGAGCATCAGCTCAAAGATTCCGGTGCCAAGGCCATCGTCATCGTCTCCAACTTCGCCCATACCCTGGAAAAGGTGGTCTACGACACCCCGATCAAGCACGTTATCCTGACCCGGATGGGGGACAATCTGGGGCTGGCCAAGGGCACTCTGGTCAACTTCGTGGTCAAGTACGTCAAGAAGCTGGTGCCGAAATACAATCTGCCCCACGCCACCACCATGCGTCAGGCCCTCTCCAAGGGGCGTTTCCTGCAGTACATCAAGCCGGAGATCACCAACGACGATCTCGCCTTCCTGCAGTACACCGGTGGCACCACCGGCCTCTCCAAGGGGGCCATGTTGACCCATCGCAACATGATTGCCAACGTCGAGCAGTGCCTCGGCGTCTATGGCCCCATGCTGGAGCGCGGCAAGGAGTTCGTGGTCACCGCATTGCCGCTCTATCACGTCTTCGCTCTGACCGTGAACTGCCTGCTCTTTATGCGTATCGGTGGTTACAACCTGCTGATCAGCAATCCGCGCGACATCCCGGGTTTTGTCAAAGAGATCAAGAAGTACCCCTTTACCTGTATTACCGGGGTCAACACCCTGTTTAATGCGCTGGTCAACAACGAAGAGTTTCAGGGGATCGCCTTTGACAAGCTCAAGCTGACCATCGGCGGCGGTATGGCGGTGCAGCGCGCGGTCGCGGAGAAGTGGAAGACACTGACCGATACCCCGCTGCTGGAAGGCTATGGCCTGACCGAGTGCTCGCCACTGGTGAGCGTCTGCCCTTACGATCTGACCGATTACAATGGCTCCATCGGTCTGCCGGTCTGCTCCACCGACATTCGTCTGGTGGATGACTGCGGCCAGGTGGTTCACGCCCTCGGTACCCCCGGCGAAATGCAGGTACGCGGCCCGCAGGTGATGACCGGTTACTGGCAGCGCCCCGAGGCGACCGCCGAAGTGATGCAGGATGGCTGGCTCTGTACCGGTGATATCGCCGTGTGCGACGAGCAGGGCTTCTTCAAGATCGTTGACCGCAAGAAGGACATGATCCTGGTCTCCGGTTTCAACGTCTATCCGAACGAGATCGAAGATGTCGTCGCCCTGCACCCGAAAGTGCTGGAAGTGGCCGCCGTCGGCGTGCCGCACAAGGTCTCCGGCGAGTTGGTGAAGATCTTTGTGGTCAAGAAAGATGCAAAATTGCAGGAGGACGAGATTATTGCCCACTGCCGCAAACATCTGACTGCCTATAAGGTGCCGAAACTGGTAGAATTTCGTGACGAACTTCCCAAGACCAATGTGGGCAAGATCCTGCGCCGCGTACTGCGCGACGAGGAGATTGCCAAGCAATAACCGGACTGCGGCTGTAGAACCCTCTGCAAACCAGCACCGTCGTTATGCAAAACCGTGGGTCATCCCACGGTTTTTTCTTTTTGGCCCTGATCAACCGCGCAGGCACAGATGCACTATCAACTTATCACTCAGCAAGCCGACTTTGAGCACTATCTCGCTTCTCTGGCCGACGTTCCCCTGGCTATCGATACTGAATTCGTTCGCACCCGTACCTACTATCCCCAGCTTGGCTTGTTCCAGATCTATGACGGCGAGCATCTGGCGTTGCTGGATCCGCTGACGCTGGATCTCTCCGCCCTCTGGCAGCGACTGGGCAGGGCAGGGCAGATCGCCATCCTGCACGCCTCTGGCGAAGATCTGGAGCTTATCCAGCATCAGGCAGGCCACCTGCCCAACCAGATGCACGACACCCAGCTGGCTACCGCCTTCCTCGGTTACGGCGTCTCGGTCGGCTTTGGTGCGCTGGTGAACGAATTCCTCGGGGTCGAGCTGGAAAAAGATCAGGCGCGCACCGATTGGCTGGCCCGCCCGCTTACGCCACGTCAACTCGAATACGCGGCGGCGGATGTCTTTTACCTGATGCCGCTCTACGAGAAAGTGATGGCCAAACTGCGGGAAAGCGGCAAGTTTGCCTGGTTCGAGCAGGAGTGTCAGAACCACTCCGCCCGCAAGACCCAGGGTAGCGATCCCCGTCAGGCCTATCTCGAAATAGTCAATGCCTGGCAACTGGGTCGCCGCGAACTCGCCATTCTGCGCGAGCTGGCCGCCTGGCGCCAGCAAGAGGCGGTGCGCCGCGATCTGGCCCTCAACTTTGTGGTGAAAGAGCTGCACCTGTTCAAGGTTGCGGAGCGTCGTCCTGCCTCCCTGCGGGATCTCAACGAGCTGGGCCTCTCGCCTATCGAGATCAAGATCCACGGCAAGCGGATGCTCGATATCGTCGCCAAGGCGCAGCAGAGCGAGCCGGATAGCTGGCCCGAGCCCATTCGCCGGCTGGTGGATTTCCCCCAGTACAAGGCCGAGCTCAAGCGCATCAAGGCCATGGTGGAAGAGAAGGCCAAGGCCAGCAACATTCCGCCCGAGCTGATTGCCAGCAAGAAGATCATTCACCAGTACTTCACCTGGAGCTGGCGGATGAACGACGAAGAGCGGGCCCGCAGCGACAAGCCGATGCTGCTGCAAGGGTGGCGTCATGAGCTGGTAGGTCACCTGCTGGCACAATAAGCCACCAGAGTGTTGCACCTATAAATCAATCCTCACCCTCGGGTGGGGATTTTTATTGGGCGAAAGGAAGAAACAGGCATGCCGATCTGGGGAAAGCAGAGTGTTCGAGGTTGGCCGGATGGCCTGGAATTGAGAATACAAAGGAGAGAAGAGAGAAAAGGCAGCGGTTAACACCGCTGCCTTTTTTGATCACCAGATAGGCTGGGTCAGGTAGGGATTGCTCACCTTCTCGCGACCGAAGGTGGAGCTGGGGCCGTGGCCCGGGATAAAGACGATGTCGTCCCCCAGCGGCAGCAGGGTTTCGGTGATCGACTTGATCAGCATCCCGTGATCGCCACGGGGGAAGTCGGTGCGGCCGATGCTGCCGGCAAACAGCACGTCACCGACCCAGGCGAGTTTTTCGGCCTGGGAGAGCAGCACGATATGGCCCGGGGTGTGGCCGGGGCAGAAGTAGACATCCAGCTCGCACAGGCCAACTTGCACCCTGTCGCCCTGTTCAAGCCAGCGATCCGGCGTGAAGGCAGGGGTATGGGCGAAGCCGAACATCTGGCTCTGCTGGGGCAGCATGTCGAACCAGAAGGCGTCTTCCTTATGGGGGCCGGTGATGGTGATGCCGGTTTTTTCGCGCAGCTCGGCGGCGTCCCCTACGTGATCCAGATGACCGTGGGTCAGCAGGATGTGAGTCAGGGTCAGGCCGCGCTTGGCGATGGCCGCCAGCAGCTTATCCGCTTCGCCGCCCGGATCGATCAGCGCCGCCTGATGGGTCTCGTCACACCAGATGAGGGAGCAGTTCTGGGCGAACTGGGTGACCGGGATCACCTCGAATTTCAACATGTGGGGTCCTCTTGTTGGCAAGGCGACGGGTCAGCCCTGTAGCCCGTTGGCACGCTGCTCGGCGAAATAGTCGAGACAGGCTTGCTTGTCACCGCGGAATACGATGCGCTCCTGCTTGTTGCCAAGCTGATAGAGATACATGGGGTCGTAGTAGCGGGTCAGCAACAGGGTGATCCAAGCCAGATGCAGCCCTGTATCGCCGCTCTTTTCCTGCTTGGTGAGGGCGGTCTGCATCAGGGCATCCAGCTCGCGGTGGGCCTGATCGCCGAGACGGCGCTTGAGACGGGCCAGCGCATCGGTGAGGTAGGCGGCAAACAGCGGCCATCCGGCTTCCTGGCCATACATGGCTTGATAGCGCAGCCAGAGATCGTGCACGTAATCTTCACGGATCTGCTCGGCTCGCTGTTCCTGCGGTACATCCACCACCACCAGCGGCGCCTGACTCATGGCCTCATGGAGGGAGAGCGGCAGGCAGCAGCGACCGATCAGGCGGCTCTCATCCTCCACCACAAAGGCGTGTTCGCCCTGATGGCGACGCTTGAGCAGCTCGATGGCCATGTTGTTTTCAAAGTTGATATTGCTGGGCTGGCCACCGGGCAGTTGACCGAAGGAGGAGCCCCTGTGATGGGCGTGTCCTTCCAGATCGAGCGCCTGGGCCACATGGTCCAGCATATGGGTCTTGCCTGAGCCGGTCATGCCGGTTAACACCGTCCAGTGGCACTCGGCAGAGGCCTTGTCCTGGGTGTCGATCAAAAAGCGACGCAGCTCCTTGTAGCCACCGGCGACGCGGGGGCGAGTGACCCCCGCTTCATGGAGCCACAGTTGTACGGTTTGCGAGCGCAGGCCGCCGCGAAAGCAGTAGAGCAGGGCATCGGGCTGCTGGCGCAACTGCGCCAGCCAGCCTTCGATGCGCTCGGCGCGTACTGCTCCCCCCACCAGCTTGTGACCAAGCTCAATGGCGGCGGCCTGACCCTGCTTCTTGAAGCAGGTCCCCACCTGGGCGCGCTCATCGTCTGTCATCAAGGGCAGATTGGTCGAGCAGGGGAAGGCCCCCTCCTTGAACTCGATGGGGGCGCGCACATCAATCAACGGCACATCGCCTAAAAAAATCCGGGCGTAGTCCGTGGCCAGTGGCAATTCACTCATTGGACAATCTCGATAAAGCGGGTGCCCTCAAGGGGCTTGAGCTGGCCGATGGGCGAGAGTTCTAGCCCAGCTTCGCGCGCGATGGCGAGCAGCTCGGCTTCGCTCTCTTTACCCACGGCAACCAGCAGGCCGCCGCTGGTTTGCGGATCGCACATGATGTTGCGGGTGCGATCGTCCATGGCATCCAGCTTGTGGCCGTAGGAGTCGTGGTTGCGCAGGGTGCCGCCCGGTACGCAGCCCTCGGCGAGGTAGTAATCCACCTCATCCAGCAGCGGCAGCGCCTTGAAGTCGAGACGGGCGCTGACGCCAGAGCCTTCACACATTTCCAGCAGATGACCGGCCAGACCAAAGCCGGTGACGTCGGTCATGGCGTGCACACCCGGCAGCTCGGCAAAACGCTGACCGATCTTGTTGAGGGTACACATGGCGTTAGGGGCCAGTTGCTCATGTTCGGGTTTGAGCTTGCTCTTCTTCTGGGCGGTGGTGAGGATGCCGATACCGATAGGCTTGGTCAGATAGAGGGTGTCACCCACCTTGGCGGTGTCGTTCTGCTTGATGGCATCCAGCGGTACGATACCGGTGACCGCGAGGCCGAAGATGGGCTCGGGGGCGTCGATGCTGTGACCACCGGCCAGCGAAATCCCTGCTTCGTGGCACACCTGACGGCCACCGTCGATCACCTGCTGGGCCACTTCGGCAGGCAGGGTATTGATGGGCCAGCCGAGGATGGCGATGGCAACGATAGGCTTGCCGCCCATGGCATAGATGTCGCTGATGGCGTTGGTGGCGGCGATGCGGCCAAAGGTGAAGGGGTCATCGACGATGGGCATGAAGAAGTCGGTGGTGGAGACAATGCCCTGGCCGTTGCCGATATCGACCACGGCCGCGTCATCCTTGCTGCTGTTGCCAACGATCAGGGTCGGGTCGTTGAAGCCCGGGATCTGGCTCTTGAGGATGGTGTCGAGTACCTTGGGAGAGATTTTGCAGCCGCAGCCAGCGCCGTGGCTGTATTGGGTCAGACGAATGGAAGACATACTTACCCCTTATGCAGAGGCTCTGTGGAGCCGTCTTGGTCAATGGGCGGCCTTGTAGATTGGAAGACAAGAAGCCGCAAATATGGGTGGCCTCGGTGCCAACAGGGGCAGCGATGACTGGCAGTTATGGAGGACCGCCAGGCCGGACGGGGAACAAGAGGGCGACCAGGTGCGCCAGCGCAGCCCCGCCAAGGGCCACAGGACGGAGCATTATGCCACATCTGCCCCTTGGGGTTCGAACAGGAATTCACATAAACAGCAGGGAATTGCCCGCACTTGCTTGTCAACAGGCTGGAACCGCCGCGCACTGCTTGATTGCAGTACAGATGCAGCCAAGAGAACGTCAATTGAGAGCAATAGCGCACGCAACCACTGCGCCATAAGGAGGAGATCTTCGTGACCACCACGTTTTTGGTTAACCACCCCATTACCACGGCGCAGTTTGCGGCGCTGCTGGCGCAGACCTCGTTGGGGGCGAGACGGCCGCTGGATCATCCGGCCACCCTGCAGGGCATGCTGGATCACGCCAATCTGCTGATCACCGCCTGGCAGGGCGAGACCCTGGTCGGTGTGGCCCGCTCGGTGACCGATTTTCATTTTTGTTGCTACCTCTCGGATCTGGCGGTGGCCGAGTCGGTGCAGGGGCTGGGGATTGGCAAAGCACTTATTCGCGAGACATTTTTGCAATTGCAGCCGGGCTGCAAGCTGATCCTGCTGGCTGCGCCGCAGGCGGTGGCGTACTACCCCAAGCTCGGATTTAGCCAGCACCCGAGTGCCTGGGTGATGAGCAGTCTGGATGAATTGGTGCTGGATGAGTTGGCATAAGACCCGTCAACTCATCCAGACAGGGTGGGGTTAACTTAATCTGCACGCTCCATTACCGGTTGCCGTGCCTTGCCCCAACGGCGCAGGCGCCGTTGCAGTGGCCGCTCCAGCAGGTGGTAGCTCAATGCCGAGAGGCCTATCAGTACCGCCAGCATCAGCAAGGTTGCCACTACCCCCAGCAGCGGGTTGGTCTGGCCATACCACCACTCGGTGAGCCCCGGCGCCAGATAATGAATGTACTCGCAGCCGGTGAGCAGCACCAGCGCATGGAGCAGGTAGATGGAGTAGGAGAGATCTCCCAGCCAGTTGGTGAAGCGGTTATCCAGCAGGCGCAGCAGCGGACTCTGGCGCTCCCCCTGAGCGGCTGAAATCCAGATCAGCAGCACGTAGGAGCCGATCAGCAGCAGGGTCAGCTGTGGCGTCATGGTGAACTGCATCAGCGCGAAGGGCAGCACAAAGGCGATGAGCAGCGGCAGATCATGCTTCATCATGGGCAAGCCTTGCGCGGCCTTGACCCTCGGCAGCAGCCAGAGGCCAAGCACAAATTCACTCACCCCGCGCCCCACCGCCAGCACCCCGCTGGTGACATCCAGCGTGCCGCGACTGTGCACGATAAAGGCCAGCACCGTCAGCGCCAGCAGGGGGGCGAGATGGCTCCAGCGACTGCGGGTCACCGCCAGCGGGATAAGCAGCGGGAACAGCAGGTAGCTAATCCACTCCACGCTCAGGGACCAGGCGGCGAAGTTCCAGGTCAGCCCGTGATCGGTCACCACCTGCAGCAGCAGGAAGGCGCTGGGCAGCGCCTCGGCCGGGGTGAAGGGGGAACCGAAAGGCGGCATCCCTTCCCACTCCCACATCTTGAACAAGGGGCCGGCATAGAAACCCACCCCGTGCTGCGCCTTGTAAAGTTCCCAGCCAACCAGCAATAGCAGGGTCACCAGATAGAGGGGGTAGACGCGGCTCAGCCGCAGCCAAAGAAAGCGGCCATAGCCCACGGTGCGTGGCGTGCGGGTGAAGGCCTCTCCATAGACATGGGCTAGCACCACGCCGCTCAAAATAAAGAACAGATCGACCCAGAGGTAGCCATTCTCGATGAGTTGGGTGTGGCCTGCGATCGACTCCATCCACTGGGGAAAGAGCAGCAAGCGGGCATGGAACAGCACCACCATCAGGGCAGCGATGCCCCGCAGCGGCGTTAACAGCGGCAATGATTGATTCATATCGGGATCCCTTGTGATGTTCAGCTTGGCCTGACATCGATTTTGTTGTTGTGCCGCCATCACTCCTGACTGGACGGTTGCCCCGGCTTGGCTGTCGCAGGCGGGATCACTCTACGAGAAAGAGAGTCATACGAGTGTGATTTGAATCATAAGTGTGCAGTTATTGTGCAAAGAAATTTAAACAGAGAATAAAGTGGAGAACAGGCTGGGAAAGAAGTGCAAGCAGATAGGGTGGAATAGGGATGGTGGCGAGTGTTACTCAGCCCAATACACAGCACCGCAAAACAATCAGGCCCGCAAGGGGCCTGATTGATCACAAGGGGAGGGGGGTTGCCGATCAGCGGGCGCGCACTACCAGACCCTTGAGGTAGAAGCCTTCCGGATAGGCGGTACCGATGGGGTGATCGGACGCTTGGGAGAGCAGCTCCAGGATCTGGGCATCGCGACCGGCATCGAGCGCCGCATCGGCAACGATCTTCTGGAACAGGCTCTGCTCCATCAGGCCGGAGCAGGAGTAGGTCAGCAGCACGCCACCCGGCGCCAACAGCTGGAACGCCAGCATGTTGATGTCCTTGTAGCCGCGGCAGGCACCCAGCAGCTGGGCCTTGTTCTCGGCGAACTTGGGCGGATCCAGCACGATAACGTCGAACTTCTCGCCCTTCTCGCGGTATTCACGCAGCAGTTTGAACACGTCGTGACGGATAAACTGGGTGTTGCTGGTATCCAGCCCGTTCAGCTCGGCATTCTGGCGGGCGATATCCAGCGCATTCTGGGAGAGGTCAACGTTGACCAACTCTTTGGCACCGCCCTTGAGGGCATAAACGCCAAAACCACCGGTATAGCTGAAGCAGTTGAGCACCCGCTTGCCTTCGGTGTACTTGGCGGCCGCCTGACGGTTGTCACGCTGATCCAGATAGAAACCGGTTTTGTGGCCGTTGCGGATATCCACCAGGATCTTCACGCCGTTCTCTTCGATCACCACCGGCTCGTTCGGCGTCTCGCCATAGATGACGCCGGTGCGCTCTTTCAGCCCTTCCTTCTTGCGTACCGCCACGTCGGAGCGCTCATAGATGCTGCACTCGGGGTAGAGGGTACGCAGTGCCTGGGTGATCAGCTCACGCTGGAATTCTGCACCGGCAGAGAGGATCTGGCACACCAGAAAATCGGCATAACGGTCGATGGTCAGACCCGGCAGGCCGTCGGATTCGGCGGCGCACAGGCGATAGCCGGTGAGACCCTGACGCTTGATCAGCGGATCACGGGACTCCTGGGCATATTTGAGGCGACGGATAAAGAAGTCGAGATCGATGGTCTCCTCTTTATCGAAGGTCCAGACCCGCGCACGGATCTGGGAGCTGCCTGACCAGGCACCACGGGCGAGCCACTTGCCATCGTTGGCATAGATCTCGACGGTGTCGCCGTCAACGGGGTTGCCTTCAACCCGCTCAATCCCCTTGGAGAAGATCCAGGGGTGACGGCGCAGCAGGGATTTTTCGCGGCCTTTGACGAGATAGATGAAAACGCTCATGGGTGTTTGCCGATGGTAGAAAGAAAAGGGGCCACATTCTATGTGGCCCGCAGGTAAAACTCAAACAACCCAGTGTAATGGAGCGGATTGCCCTGATCTGGCACCGCGAATGGTCAGATCTTAATCCCCTTGAGTGCCTGGGTCAGCTCGGTGGCGGTGGCTTTCAGTCCCTGAGTACCGGCTACCGAGGCGCTGGCAGACTCTTCCACCTGCGCCGCTTCATGGCGTACCTGATCGAGATTGTGGGTGATCTCGGCGGCGACCGAGCTCTGCTCCTCGCTCGAGGTAGCGATCTGGGTGCTCATCTCCAGCACCGCATCGCTGTGGTTGCTCAGTTTTTCGATATCCAGCCCCACCTCGCTGATGAGCTGCTGGCTACTGGCGGCGCGGCCAACTGTCTTCTCCATGATCTCGTTGAGGGCGCCGGTACCGGTCTGCAGCTCCTCGATCATCTGCTGGATCTCCACCGTCGCCTGCTGGGTACGGCTGGCGAGGGTGCGCACCTCGTCGGCCACCACCGCAAAGCCGCGACCCTGCTCACCGGCACGGGCCGCTTCGATGGCGGCGTTGAGGGCCAACAGGTTGGTTTGCTGGGAGATGGCGTTGATAACGTTGACCACTTCGTTGATCCGGTTGGCGTTGTGGGTGAGCCGCTCGACCGCGCCGGAGGCGTTGTCAATCTCGTCGGCCAGGGTGCGGATCGCCTCGATGGTGCGGGCTACCCGGTTGGCGCCATTGGCCGCCTCTTCGCTCGACTGGAGGGTCTGTTGCAGGGTGTCGTTGGCATTGCGCGCCACTTCGCGGATCGCCGCCGACATCTGCTCCATGGCGGTGGCCAGTGAATCCATGTGCTGGCGCTGGGAGCGTGCCATGCTCTCGCCTTCACGGGCATGGTCACGAAACTCGTCGGCGGCCATGGTCAGCGCTTCGGCAGACTCCTCCACCAGTTTGACGATCTGGTGCTGGCGGTCGGTAAAGCGGTCTATGCTGCCCGCCAGGGTGGAGAACTCGTCGCGCACCGGGAAGAAGTTGAGACGGAAAGTGAGATCCCCGTCCGCCACGGTTTGCAGCGCCTTGTTGGTGGAGTAGAGCGCACCGGAGACAAAAGTCATCATGTAGTGGATCACCAGCGCCATCAGGGCGGCCAGTGCGGCGATCAGGGTCAGGGTCGAGCCTTGGCCGTCCCACATGGAGAGGTTGCCGGTATCGAGATCGCCGGTGACGTAGCCTGCCTGACCCGCTGGCGCGGTAAACAGGTAGTGAGCCCCTTGCTGCTGCAACCCGCTGCGGCCTTGCCGGGTCAGACGCAGATCCGCAGGCAACACCAGGGTGGGCTGCTGGCTGATCAGCTGCGCCGTGGTCTCGACCCGTTGCTGCAACTACGCTACCCGCAGGGAGATCTCCTGCTGATGGCTGGCCGCCAGCATGTACCAGCTGAGAAAGGCGATGATAAAGAGCGGTAACCAGAACGCGATATGGAATTTTTCACTGATGGTGAGGTGAATGAGATAGCGGTCAACCCACCGGAATTTAACTTCTTTCATAATGGAGCTGCATCCTGCAGAAGATAGGGTGTCGGGCACATTATCGTCGCGGGAAATTTTTTCTTAAGTGGAAGGTGCGAGAAATGGGAGAGCAATCGTTTGTCATTCGGGTGTGGGGGCAGGTGCAGGGGGTGGGATTTCGCTATTTCACCCGTGAGCGGGCGCTGCAACTGGGTTTGCGGGGCCATGCCTACAATCTCGAAGATGGCTCGGTGGAGATCCTGATCAGCGGCCCCGCTCAGGGGGTGCAGATGATGCTGGGGTGGCTGGAGCATGGCCCGCGCACCGCCAGAGTGACCCGCATGGAGTATGAAGAGGCGCTGCCACCCACCGGTCAGGGCTTTCACACTAACTGAAGCGGCAGGGACGAGATGGACGCTGACAAGGAATGTCTGTTGCTGACTCAGGCAAAAGTCTGGGTCGCCCGTTATCAGGAGGCGGCGCGGGCGGTGCGTGAAGAGGCCAGCGAGCCGACCGTGCATGGCTACCGTATCGCGGCGCGCCGCTTGCTGGCGCTGCTCGCCCTGTGGCGGCCACTGATCTATCACCCCGAACTGGAGCTGCGTTTGCTGCGCTCGGTCGGGCGGCTCTCGGCGCTGAGGGATGCGCAGGTCTACGCCGAACGTTTTGGCAAGCCGCCCGCCAGCACTGTTGATACCCACAAATCGACCTGCCGCGTGCCCCTGTTGTCGCGCCGACTGGCCCGCTGGCTCGTGGCGGTGGCGCAGGTGCCGGATGCGTGGGCACTGGTGCCGCTTTATCAGCAACATCTGGCCCTGCGGCTTGATGAGGCGCAGTGCGCCCTCGATGAACATCCTCTCTCTGCCGGAAAATCGGCCCACACCCTTCGTCAACAATTGCGCCGCTGGCATCGGCTGCGCCTCGAGATCAAGCAGGTCCGTTATGGCGTTGAGCTGCTGCAGGCGCTGGGGGGAGGGGATCCGGGCTGGTTGGCCACCCTGACGCATTGGCAGGAGCGACTCGGCCAGTTGCAGGATTGGCGTCAATGGCGGCGGGCATTGCGAGCAGAAAAGGGACGCACCCACAAGCAAACGACGCTGCGGCTGCAGTTGAAGGGAAAGATCAGCGCCCGTTTGCGTCAACTGGACTGTCAGCAGGCGGAGCTGGTGGCGCTCAAACTGGCGATGCTGGCAGGCTCACAACAGGGATAAAATGCCCAGTCGGGTGGTCAGTGATTCGGACCAAAGCGCAGATCCTGCCAAGCTGAGTGGCAGATAAATTCGGGACAGCCATTCGCGACCTGCATCCACAAAAACTATCCAGGACAAACATGCGAGACAAAAAAAGAGAGGCCGTTTGGCCTCTCTTCTCTATCTTGCTGTGGTCGCAGTCAGCGATACGCTTACTTGACGCGCATGCCAGGCTGGGCGCCTTCCTGCGGCTCCAGGATCCAGAGATCCTTGCCGCCCGGGCCTGCGGCCAGCACCATGCCTTCGGACATGCCAAAGCGCATCTTGCGCGGTGCCAGGTTGGCTACCATTACGGTCAGCTTGCCTTCCAGATCTTCCGGGTTGTAGGCGGATTTGATACCGGCAAACACCTGACGGGTCTCGCCACCGATATCCAGTTGCAGCTTGAGCAGCTTCTCGGCTTCCGGTACCGCTTCGGCCTTCTTGATCAGCGCGACGCGCAGGTCAATCTTGGCAAAGTCGTCATAGCTGATGGTCTCGCTGATGGGATCGTCCGCCAGCGGGCCGGTCACTTTCGGTGCCTGCTCTTTGGCCAGATCTTCCTTGGAGGCTTCTACCATGGCTTCTACCTTGGCGGGCTCGATACGGGAGAAGAGCGCCTTGAACGGGGTCAGCTGATGGTTGGTTAGCGGCTGGGCCACGCCATCCCAGGAGAGGGTTTCACCCAGGAAGGCTTCGGCACGCTCGGCCAGCAGCGGCATCACCGGCTTGAGGTAAGCCATCAGCACGCGGAACAGGTTGATACCGACGGAGCAGACTTCCTGCAGCTGGGCGTCAGCCCCTTCCTGCTTGGCGATGACCCAGGGAGCCTTGTCATCCACGTAGCGGTTGGCTTTGTCGGCCAGCGCCATGATTTCGCGGATGGCGCGGCTGAATTCGCGTGCCTCATAGGCCTCGGCGATGGTAGTACGGGCGTTGGCGAACTCGGCGTAGAGCTCGGGCTCGGCGCAGGTGGCAGCCAGCTTGCCGTCGAAACGCTTGGCGATAAAGCCGGCGTTGCGGGAGGCGAGGTTGACCAGCTTGTTGACCACGTCGGCGTTGACGCGAGCCACGAAGTCATCGAGGTTCAGGTCCAGATCGTCGATGCGGCTGTTGAGCTTGGCGGCGTAGTAGTAACGCAGGCACTCCGGATCCAGGTGGTTCAGGTAGGTAGACGCCTTGATGAAGGTGCCCTTGGACTTGGACATCTTGGCGCCGTTGACGGTCACATAGCCGTGCACGTTGACCTTGGTCGGCTTGCGGAAGTTGGCCCCTTCCAGCATGGATGGCCAGAACAGGCAGTGGAAGTAGGCGATATCTTTACCGATGAAGTGGTAGAGCTCGGCGCTGGAGTCTTTGTTCCAGTAGCTGTCAAAGTCGATGTCGCCGCGCTTGTTGCACAGGTTCTTGAAGGAGGCCATGTAGCCGATGGGGGCATCGAGCCAGACGTAGAAGAACTTGCCCGGCGCGCCGGGGATTTCGAAACCGAAGTAGGGGGCGTCACGGGTGATGTCCCACTGTTGCAGGCCGCTCTCGAACCACTCCTGCATCTTGTTGGCCATCTCTTCCTGAATGGCGCCGGAGCCGCGCACCCACTCAGAGAGCCATTTTTCAAATTGCGGCAGGTCGAAGAAGAAGTGCTCGGAGTCCTTCATTACCGGAGTCGCGCCGGAGACGGCAGACTTCGGATCGATCAGCTCGGTCGGGCTGTAGGTAGCGCCGCAGCTATCACAGTTGTCGCCATACTGCTCCGGAGATTTGCACTTGGGGCAGGTGCCCTTGACGAAACGGTCCGGCAGGAACATGGATTTTTCCGGATCGAACAGCTGGGTAATGGTGCGGCCCTTGATAAAGCCACCCTCTTTCAGACGACCGTAGATCAGTTCCGCCAGCTCGCGGTTTTCGTCGCTGTGGGTGGAGTGATAGTTGTCAAAGCTGATGTTGAAACCGGCGAAATCGGTCTGGTGCTCTTTGGAGACGGCCGCAATCATCTCTTCCGGGGTGATCCCCATCTGTTGCGCTTTGAGCATGATCGGGGTGCCGTGGGCATCATCGGCACAGATGAAGTGCACCTGATGACCGCGCATTCGCTGATAACGAACCCAGATATCGGCCTGGATGTGTTCCAGCATGTGGCCAAGATGGATGGAGCCATTGGCATAGGGGAGGGCGCAGGTTACCAGCATTTTACGAGGATCAGTTGCCATATTACGTTCTTGATGTGCTTGTTGGGATGATAGAGTGCCGTGCATGTTACCCGAATTGGGGGTAGCCTGCCTAGGGTTGTGGCTGTGCCAACCTTGGCAGAACCTGCTGTGACGATGGCAGGCAAGCCACTGATTTGTGTGCGGTAACCGTTCACCTCAAGATAATGACAAGATAATGAGGAGTTAATGGTGATTGATTCAGTAAAACAGATCCTCGCCGAATTTAAGCCAGCAGGCTGGCACAAGGATCTGGTGGATGCCGGATTCGTTCGCGAGATCATCAATCAGGGTCAGGGGCTCACTATCCGGCTGGTATTGCCGTTTGCCGGTCTCTCGCTGCTCGATCAGCTCAAAGAGAATTACGATGCCAGGCTGCGCAGCGCCACCGGCGCCGCCCGTATCGACTGGGCACTGGATATAGATGTCGCCAGCATGCCACGGGCGCAGGGGCTCAACGCCGTGCAGGGCATTCGCAACATCATCGTGGTTGCTTCCGGCAAGGGCGGGGTGGGTAAATCCACCACCGCGGTCAATTTGGCGCTGGCCCTGCAAAAAGAGGGGGCGCGGGTCGCCATTCTCGATGCCGATATCTATGGCCCCTCCATTCCCACCATGATGGGCACCCTCAAGGAGCGCCCGGTCAGTCATGACGGCAAACTGATGGAGCCGGTGATGGCCTGTGGCCTCAAGAGCAACAGCATCGGCTATCTGGTCTCCGAACAGGATGCCACCATCTGGCGTGGCCCGATGGCGAGCAAGGCGCTGGCGCAGATCCTCCATGAGACCCGTTGGGGTGAAGTGGATTATCTGGTGGTGGACATGCCGCCGGGCACCGGCGATATCCAGCTCACCATGGCCCAGCAGGTGCCCACTTCGGCGGCAGTGATCGTCACGACCCCGCAAGATGTGGCGCTGGCCGATGCTCGCAAGGGGATCGCCATGTTCAACAAGGTCAATGTGCCGGTGCTCGGCATCATCGAGAACATGAGCTACCACGTCTGCAGCGCCTGTGGTCACCATGAGCCGCTGTTCGGTACCGGTGGCGGCCAGAAGATGGCAGAGCAGTATCAAGTGGCGCTGCTTGGCCAGCTGCCGCTGCACATCGATATCCGCCAGCACATGGATGATGGCTGCCCGACGGTGTTCGGCGCACCGGAAGGAAGTCTGGCTCAGGCCTATTTGAAACTGGCGCGCAGGGTAGGGGCTGAACTCTTTTTCAGCGCAAAACCGATTGCGACCCCCCTCTATGCCATGGCGCTGGATGAATAATCGGCTATCGGTCACTTGAAAGGGAATTGAGGGTGGGCATGACCCACCCTTTTTTATATAATGGATCGGTTTAAACCATCCCCACTGCTCTTCTCTTTTAGGTATTTGTCATGTCTGATACTCAACATTCGTGTGTGATCATCGGTATTGCGGGCGCATCTGCGTCTGGCAAAAGTCTTATCGCCCAGACCATTTATGAAGAGCTGGTGGCCGAACTGGGCGCAGGTCAGATTGGTGTGATCACCGAAGATTGCTACTACCGTGATCAGACCCACCTGACCATGGAAGAACGGGTCAAAACCAACTATGACCACCCCAATGCGCTGGACCACGACCTGCTGGTACAGCACCTGAGTCAGCTGGTCAAAGGTGATGCGGTCGCCATTCCCCAGTACTCCTACACCGAACATACCCGGATGAGCGAAGTGACCCCGTTTGCGCCGCGCCGGGTGATCATTCTGGAAGGGATCCTGCTGCTGACCGACAGCCGTCTGCGTGATCTGATGGATGCCTCCATCTTCATGGATACCCCGCTCGACATCTGCCTGCTGCGCCGTCTGGTGCGTGACGTGCAGGAGCGTGGTCGTACCATGGACTCCGTGCTCAAGCAGTATCAGAAGACGGTGCGTCCGATGTTCCTGCAGTTTATCGAGCCGTCCAAACAGTATGCCGATGTGATCGTGCCCCGTGGGGGCAAGAACCGCATCGCCATCGACATGCTCAAGGCGCGTATTCGCCACATGTTGATTGGTTAAGATGAAACAAGCCGGGTGATGCCCGGCTTTTTTAAAAGCACAATTTGTCAGGAGAGTCGCCCAATGCGTCTGTGTGATACCGATATTGAACGCCATCTGGATGAAGGCAAGATCGTCATTGAGCCACGGCCCGGGGTAGAGCGGATCAGTGGTGTCAGTGTCGATGTGCTGCTGGGTAACGAGTTTCGGGTGTTTCGCGATCACACCGCTCCCTATATTGATCTGAGCGGTCCGAACAGCGAGATGGCCGATGCCATCGATCGGGTGATGAGTGACGAGATCCACGTCCCCGATGGTGAAGCCTTCTATCTGCACCCGGGCCAGTTGGCGCTGGCGGTGACCTATGAATCCGTCACCCTGCCTGCCGATATCGTCGGCTGGCTGGATGGCCGCTCTTCATTGGCGCGCCTGGGTCTGATGGTACACGTGACCGCACACCGCATCGATCCGGGTTGGTCCGGTCGCATCGTGCTGGAGTTCTACAACGGCGGCAAACTGCCACTGGCGTTGCGCCCGAAGATGAAGATCGGCGCCTTGAACTTCGAAATGCTCTCCGGCGCCGCCGCCCGTCCGTACAACAAGCGGGAAAATGCCAAGTACAAGAGCCAGCAGGGCGCCGTTGCCAGCCGCATCAATCAGGACTGATAACCTGCTGCACAGCAACGATTCAAGGGAGCACAAGGTGCTCCCTTTTTGCATCTGGAATCAAACGGGTATGGGGTTTGAGGTGCTGGTCGGATGAGATTGGCAGGGAAGGGGTGTTTTATCACCATTTTTGCCCATTTTTCTGTCATAAAAACGTCATAAAAATGAAATTATTGGCTTAAATATCAGCTATTTTTGCCCTTTCGCGCAATCATTGATGGCTTTAATTAATCAATGGCAAGCCGCATAAAGACTGGCTCTAGGATATTTTTTACCAAAAAGCTCTTTTTTTTTATGGCTGAAATATTTCAATGGTGGCTATGGTGTTGGCCGCCATCTGGCATAATCCGCCGCAACTCATAAACAGGCTTTTTTTTATGTTTGAAATGTTTAGTGGTTTGGGTTTGTGGTGGTCAATCGGTTTGGTATTGGCCGTTTTTTTTGTGCTTGCCTATGAATTTATCAACGGCTTTCACGATACCGCCAACGCGGTAGCAACGGTTATCTATACCAAGGCGATGCCGGCTCACCTGGCGGTGGTCGCATCGGGGATCTTCAACTTTTTCGGCGTCATGTTCGGCGGACTGGGGGTGGCCTATGCCATTGTCCATCTGCTGCCCATCGACCTGCTGCTTGGGATGGATTCCACCCAAGGGTTGATCATGGTCTTCTCCTTGCTGTTTTCCGCCATCGTGTGGAACCTGGGTACCTGGTTCTTCGGGATCCCGGCCTCCAGTTCACATACCTTGATCGGTTCCATTCTGGGGGTAGGCGGCGCCTATGCCTGGATCACCCATAAACCGGTGACCGAGGGGATCAACGTGGGCAAAGCGATCGACATCATGCTTTCCCTCATTATCTCTCCCACCATCGGTTTCATCATTGCGGCGCTGCTGCTGCTGGCGATGAAGCGGGTCTGGACCAGCAACAAGATCCACAAAACGCCGGAAGAGCGTCAGCTGGTGGATGGCAAGAAGCACCCGCCGTTCTGGGCACGTTTGACCCTGGTGGCTTCTGCCATGGGCGTCAGCTTCGTGCACGGCTCCAACGATGGCCAGAAGGGCATCGGTCTGGTGATGCTGGTGCTGATCTGCATGGCGCCCGCCTATTTCGCGCTGGACATGAGCAGCCGCTCCTATGATCTGGACCGGACTCAGGATGCCAACCAGCGCATCATGGAGATCTACCAGCGCAACCAGCCCGCGCTCTCTGGCGTCATCAACTTCTCTGCACCGGTAACGGCTCAGGAAGAGCTGATGACCCACTGCTCCGCCGATGGCGTGCTGCAGGCGATGGCTACCCTGGATGCCCGTCTGGCTGCCGTGCGTACTTATGATCAGATGAGCCTGACTGATCGCCGTGAAGTGCGTCGTCTGCTGCTCTGTATCGATGACACCGCCCGCAAGGCTGCCAAGCTGCCGCTGCCCGCCAAGGAGCTGACCGATCTGGCCAAATGGCGCAAGGATCTGACTGCGACTGCTGAATACGCACCGACCTGGGTGATCGTCTCCATCGCACTGGCGCTCGGTTGCGGCACCATGGTGGGCTGGCGTCGTATCGTCCATACCGTGGGCGAGAAGATCGGTACCACCGGCATGACCTACAGTCAGGGCATCGCGGCCCAGATCACGGCTGCAACCTCCATCGGGGTCGCCAGTCTGACCGGTATGCCGGTGTCTACTACCCACATCCTCTCTTCTGCGGTGGCGGGTACCATGATTGCCAACAAATCCGGCCTGCAGAGCCAGACCATCAAGACCATCCTGATGGCCTGGGTGCTGACCCTGCCGCTGACCATGCTGCTCTCCGGCGGCCTGTTCATCGTCAGCCACCATCTGTTTGGTGGATAACATCGTTACTTTTTTTTAAGGGCCTGCGGGCCCTTTTTTCATATCTACGATTGGGTCACCTCTGGTTTTCTAGACACTCTTTTGCTGAAAAATAAGCAGCCTTTCAATCTCTACCGACGGCTGTAGTGGTCAACTAAATCCGGACACTTGGTTAGGCCGATCCTCGGTTTTTGCTGGCGGCATCCCGTCATTGTGTTGATGTGGACGCTGCCAGTTGTAGTAATCTATCAGGTACCCGCTTCGCTTCCCGTAGGCCCATATATCCCGTTGCCGGGAGCCACTCTGACTTCAGGCTTCTGAACAATCGCTCCATCGGTGCGTTATCCCAGCAATTACCACGGCGACTCATGCTCTGGGTCATGCGATAGCGCCACAGTCGTTGCCTAAATGCCCGACTGCCATATTGGCTACCCTGGTCGGAGTGAAACAACACACCGGATGGACAACCCCGCTGCTGATAGGCCATCTCCAGTGCTTTTATTGTCAACTCTGCATCAGGCTTGTCAGACATCGCCCAGCCGGCGACCCGCCAAGTATGACCGGCGCAACTCGCTGCGTTGCTGTATCCGCTCACGGTTAATCGTCCGCTTGCGAGCCAGATAGTCGTAAAAACAGGATGTTGGAACACCGAAAGCACAGCAGACCAAGGTGATGGGAGCTTGCTCTTTTAATTGGTCTGGTGGCGACTGTACCACCTAAAATGGTGTCCGGGATGATTAGACCAAACAGCAACCACCACCAAGTCTGCCGTCATGCATGGTTTCATTGAATTCAATCTTTAAAACGGTCATCCGAATGATTGCTGTATGCCAACAAACAAGAGGAGAGTCTGCACTAACAATATCAATTGGCATGATGCTGAACATGAGCGCTTTGAGTAGGCGCTCTCGGGGATATTCAAAGCGCAAGCACGAGTGAGAGCTGGGAACAGCGAACAAAGGTAGCGCGTGAGTCTAGCCGAGGGGGGCTGTATCTATAAGAGAATAGGGAAGAGAGTAATAAAAAAGCCACACCGATTGGTGTGGCTTTGATTAATGGGCTAACCCGGATCGGTTACGGACGACCAGCAGGGCTGGTAGCCACGTTGACGGCAGCTGTGCTACCACCATGACGACCGGATGTGCTCACCTCGTTGCGTACCAGCGGCGGGTGGTTAACCGGCTCACGAGCAGGCAGGGCAGGGGCTTCGGCAGGCGTTGCCATCGGCGCTGATGCCTTGCGAGCACGAGCCAGCAAGCCAGCACCGTGTACTACCTGTTTGGCGACGACCGGCGCCTCTTCCACCACAACCGCAGCCACGGTAGCCGGGGTTTCGATGACAGCAGCAGGTGCTGGTGTTTCGACAACAGCGGCGACAGGTGCGGCTTCCACAACAGGAGCTGTTACGGCAGGTGCTTCTTCAACAACCGGAGCCGTTTCAACAACGTGTGCGGTTTCAACCACGGTGGCGGTGACCACTTCGGCAACCGGCGCAGCGACAACGGCTACTTCTGGCTCTGAGGCAACGACAACCTCAGCGACAGCTTCAACAACCGGGCTGGTAGCAACATCGGCTTGAGTTGCTGCAACCAGGGCAGTGGCCTGCTCGGCAGCTTCTTCGGCAATGGCTTCAGCAACGACGTGCTCGGTCAGCGCGGAAGAGGCCTGCAGGGCGGCAGCAATGGCTTCCGCGCTCGGGATGGTGACCACAGGTACTACCGGCTCTTCGGCTTTTACCTTGGCTGCATCAGCCTGGGCAGCGGTAGTGAGCTGGCCTTCTGTTGCTGGTTGCTCTTCATCACGCTGGCTGCGGGCATCTTCGTTGATGCGCTTGCGACGCTGGCCTTCGATACGCTGGGTACGCGGAGTGCGACGTGAACGGCGTTGCCCTTCACTCTGCTCTTCCTGCTCGTTACCCACTGCATCGATCACCTCAGCTTGCACTGCTGCATCGTCAACCGGCAGGGCAGGGGTGTCAGCTGCGGCGACATCGACGCGGATCTGCTTGCGCAGTTGGCGACGTTCGCGGCGCTCGGCCACTTTCTGCTCTTTCTCCTGACGCGGCTCGATGGTGACTGCATCAACGGCTTCTACCGCTTCAACAACGACCTCGGCGCGCGGCTCACGGGGAGCACGCGGTTCACGGGCCGGACGTGGCGCACGCTCTTGACGAGGTTCACGAGGCTCGCGCTCCTGACGAGGTTCACGTTCCATGCGCTGTTCGCTGCGCACTTCACCACGGGTCTCGCTACGGGCTTCACGTTCCTGACGGGGCTCACGCTCTTTGCGGGGACGGCGATTGCGGTTTTCACCGGCTTCGCGGTTGCCACCTTCACGCTTCTCGCCAGCTTCCGCAGTGTTGCGGTTGTTGCGATTGTCGTCACGACGGGGACGCTGGCCACGGGCGCGGGTCTCATCACGCTGGTGACGATGACCTTCATCCTTGCGAGCTTCCCGCGCTGCCGGTTTCTCGGCGGGCGCTTTCACTTCGGCAGGGGCGCTATCACTGCTGAACAGGCCGCTAATGCCTTTGATCAGCTTGCTGAAGAAACCGGCTTCGGCAGGGGCTGCAGCAACGGGCGCCACCGGCTGTTGCGGGGCAACAGGGGCCGGTTGTACCGGTTGGGCAAAGCCTTGCAACAGCGGTTGCTCACGCTCGATCACCTGGGCCTGTTTCGGCTGGTAGGTCGGCTTGGCAATTTCGGTTTTCAGCTCGTAGCTGGCCGCTTCCGGGATCTCGTTCTGACGAATGCGGGTTACTTCGTAGTGCGGGGTTTCCAGGTGCTGGTTCGGAATGATGTAAACACGCACATCATTGCGCTGTTCCAGACTGGCGATGGCGGCACGCTTCTCGTTAAGCAGATAGGCGGCAACATCCACCGGCACCTGGCCGTGAACCTGCTCGGTGTTGTCCTTCATGGCCTCTTCTTCTATGAGACGCAGGATGGACAGGGCGAGGGATTCGTTGTCACGGATGACCCCTTGACCCTGGCAACGGGGGCAGATATGGCTGCTGGACTCGTTGAGGGAGGGACGCAGACGTTGGCGAGACATCTCCAGCAGACCGAAACGGGAGATCCGGCCCAGCTGAATGCGGGCTCGGTCCTGATGCACCGCTTCACGCAGACGGTTTTCCACTTCGCGCTGATGGCGAACCGGGGTCATGTCGATGAAGTCGATAACGATCAGGCCGCCCAAGTCGCGCAGACGCAATTGACGGGCAATTTCGTCGGCCGCTTCCAGGTTGGTTTGCAGCGCAGTCTCTTCGATATCGCCGCCCTTGGTGGCGCGGGAGGAGTTGATATCGATGGAGGTCAAGGCTTCGGTCGGATCGATAACGATGCTGCCGCCGGAGGGGAGGCGCACTTCACGCTGGAAGGCTGACTCGATCTGGCTCTCAATCTGGAAGTGGTTGAACAGGGCAACTTCACCCTTGTACAGCTTCACACGGTTGAGGAAATCGGGGCGAACCAGCTCGATATGGGCTCTGGCGCGTTCGAAAATCACCGGATCGTCGATCAGGATCTCACCGACATCGCGACGCAGATAGTCACGGATAGCGCGCACGATCACGTTGCTTTCCTGGTGGATCAGCACGGGAGCGGTACGCTCTTGTGACGCCTTGTGGATGGAGTCCCAGTGGTTGAGCAGAACGTTCAGATCCCACTCCAGCTCTTCCGGAGACTTGCCCACACCGGCAGTACGCACGATCAGGCCCATGCCTTCCGGCACGGTCAATCCGCTCAGGGCTTCTTTCAGTTCGGTCCGCTCATCACCCTCGATACGGCGGGAGATACCACCGGCACGGGGGTTGTTGGGCATCAGCACCAGGTAGCTACCGGCCAGGCTGATAAAGGTGGTGAGGGCTGCACCCTTGGTGCCACGCTCTTCCTTGTCGATCTGGACGATAACTTCCTGACCTTCACGGACCACTTCTTTGATGTTGGGACGACCCTGATAGGAGTAACCGGAGGGGAAGTAATTGCGGGCGATCTCCTTCAACGGCAGGAAACCGTGGCGCTCGGCGCCGTAGTCAACAAAAGCAGCTTCAAGGCTGGGTTCTACGCGGGTGATCTTACCCTTGTAAATGTTCGCTTTCTTCTGCTCGTGTCCCGGACTTTCAATATCCAAATCGTAGAGCTGTTGTCCGTCAACCAGCGCTACGCGCAACTCCTCTTCTTGAGTTGCGTTGATAAGCATTCTTTTCATTGAGTTCTCATTATTGTGTCATTTTGATTTCCTCCATCTGGGGTCCTGCCGGCGCCGGCCTCGGGTCTTCAGCATACTGGGGCAACCTCCCGGTTGGGGTATGCATGAGGCGCAAACTAAGGGCGCTCTGGTCATCACTTCTCGAGAAGGGATGAATAAGGATGCCGAAATGGAGACAAATAAACGGTAATGTTTGTGTTCTCCATGCGTTGTACCTCGCACCCGGGAACCGTCATGTTCTTGTATACACGGTGTTTCGGGATTGGGTGGCATACTTTTTGGCCACTTAGTACAAGGCTTGAACACAATGACAAAACCTTGTTTATTATCCCATTTAAACCTCTTTTATAGCAAGGCGCCATTTTTCAACAAACCATGCAGCCAAGGGGCGCTGGCAGTGTTAAAATCCGCGCCATGACACAGATACAACAACAAGTGCAGCTGCTCACCATCGAAGCTGAGCATGAAGGGCAGCGCATCGACAATTTTCTCAAGACTCAGCTAAAGGGCGTCCCCAAGAGCCTGATCTATCGCATCCTTCGCAAAGGCGAAGTGCGGGTAAACAAAAAGCGCATCAAACCGGAGTACAAACTCTGCGCGGGTGACGAGGTGCGGGTACCCCCCGTACGTGTTGCCGAAAAAAATGAGCTGCCATCGGCCAACCTCGGGGTTATCCAGCGTCTGGAGAGTCAGATCCTGTTCGAAGACGATGCCATGATCGTGCTGAACAAGCCCTCCGGCATGGCCGTGCACGGTGGCAGCGGTCTGAGCTTTGGCGTCATCGAGGGACTGCGCGCCCTGCGTCCGGAAGCCCGCTTCCTCGAACTGGTGCACCGCCTCGACCGCGATACCTCCGGCGTACTGCTGGTTGCCAAGAAGCGCAGCGCCCTGCGCAGCCTGCATGAACAGCTGCGCGTCAAGACCATGCGCAAGCAGTATCTGGCGCTGGTGCGTGGCAAGTGGCAGGCCCACGTCAAGGTGGTCAACGCCCCGCTGCGCAAGAACGATCTGCAATCCGGTGAACGGGTGGTGCGGGTCAGTGCCGATGGCAAGCCCTCCGAAACCCGGTTCCGCATCGTGCGTCAATTTGCCGAAGCGACCCTGGTCGAGTGCAGCCCCATCACCGGCCGTACCCACCAGATCCGTGTGCATACCCTGCATGCCGGTCACCCGATCGCCTGTGACGATAAGTACGGTGAAGCGGCGTTTGACGAGAAAATGCGCAGCCAAGGACTGAAACGGCTCTTTTTGCATGCCTGGAAGCTCAGCTTCACTCATCCGGCCGATGGTCGCGAGATGCAGGTGGAAGCCCCCCTTGCACCCGAGCTTGACGGTTTCCTGGAAAAGTTGGCGCACTAATGCAAGATATCCGGCTCGCCATTTTCGATTGGGACGGTACCCTGATGGATTCGGTGGGCCGGATCGTTGCTTGTGTGCAAGGAGCCGCCAGAGATTGTGAACTGGCGGTGCCTACGCCAGCCCGGATCCGGCAGATCATCGGATTGAGCCTCGATGTCGCCATGTCCCGTCTGTTCCCCTTATGCAGTGACAGTGGCGCTACCAGCGATGAGCGCCTGATTGCCGCACTCATCGATCGCTATCGTCATCACTATCTGCACGATGCCACCCCCAGCCCGCTGTTCGCCGGGGCAGGTGAGTTGCTGCATGACTGGCAGTCACAGGGGCTGCAACTGGCGGTCGCCACCGGCAAATCACGCCGCGGGCTGGATCGGGTATTGGATGAGACCGGACTGCGCCCGCTGTTTGTTACCAGTCGCGGCGCCGATGAGGCCAATTCCAAACCCGATCCGTTGATGCTTGAGCAGATCCTGGCCGAGCTGGGGTTGTCACCCCGGCAGGCGGTGATGATCGGTGACTCCGTGCACGATATGGCGATGGCCGAGGCGATCGCCATGCCGCGCATTGGCGTCACCTGGGGGGTGGATAGTCGTGATGCCCTCGGTCGTCACGGGCCTGTGGCCGTGGTGGACTCCATGGCGGCGCTCAGAGCGCTGTTGTGACCCTCTCCTTGCGAGCAACAGGGTGCTGATTGAAAAAAAATGAGCCCGGCCAATTGGCCGGGCTCATTGCTATGTCGCCTCTTCTGTTAACGCCTCATCTTCTTGAGGCGCGTCCTGTGGCACTCGCCACTCGCCACCCAATGCTTTGTGCAGCAGCACTACTGTGGTGGCGGTATTGAGGCGGGCCTGTACCCGGGCATCCTGCAGGTTGTTGCTGACACGCTGGGCATTGAGCACGCTCAGGTGGTTCTCGAGCCCCGCCCGGTAGAGGCTGGTCGCCTTGTTGACGGCTATCTGAGCCTGATCGTCGGCCCGGGCGATCAACTGTTGATACTGCTGGCTGTTTGCATAGGCCCTCAACACCGTATCGACCTCGTTGAAGGCGCCATTCACCACCTGTTGGTAGGCGAGGGCCGACTCCCTGAACCCCGCTTGTTGCAGATCCACCATGGCGGCTCCCCGCCCACCATCGAACAGGTTCCAGCTTATGCCTGCGCCGAGGGACCAGCCCACTGAACCGGAGGAGATCAGATCGTCGAGATCGCTGGCCGACACACCGGGGGTACCGGTCAATACCAGTTTCGGATAGCGGTTGGCGATGGCGGCGCCCAGTTGCTGGTTGCGTGCTGCCATCTCCCGCTCGGCCAGCGCGATATCAAAGCGCCGGTTCAGCAGTTCAGAGGGCAACCCCACCGGGATCAGGCCCGACATCTGTGGCAGCGAGCCCTCGCCGAGCCGGTTGCGGGTCTGCGTTGTGCTCTCTCCGAGCAGGATGGCCAGCCGGCCGAGATGGGCGGCGCGCGCACTGTCGAGCATCGGCAGCATGGCCTCTGTCGCGGCCTGGGCGGCGCGGGCATTGGCCAGATCCAGCTCGGAGCCATAGCCATGACGATGCAGCGACTGCACCAGCGTCAACACCTGTTGCTGTTCGGCGATGATCTGTCTGGTGATGGTGACGCGCTCCCCGGCGGCGCGGTATTGCAGATAGTTGTTGATCACCTCGGCGGTCATCAGAGTAGTGAGATTGCGCTGCAGCAGTTCGGCTTGCGCTACCCGAATGCTGGCCGCCTGACTCAGGGCATCGATCCGGCCAAACAGATCTGCCTCCCAGCCGATGGTGGCACTGGCCAGATGGGTTTGGTTATCACGATCCAGCACACTGAGACTGCTCCCCCCGAGTTGAGGCGGCAAGGTGAACTCGGCAACGGCAGGGCCGCTTAGCGGGCCATTTTCGCTCAACCGCATATCGATATAACCCGCGTTGATGGCGATGGTGGGCACCTTCAGCGAGGAGACCGCGGCCTGGTAGGATTGCGCCGCTTTGATGCGTTCGCTGGCCATCCTGATGGGGATATTCTGCTGCTGGGCCGCCATGACCAGCCGATCGAGCTGCGGATCATTGAACTGTTGCCACCAGAGTCGTCCGGGCTCCGGTTTGGCCTCACTGATCCCCTCGGCACGGCTGGCGTTGAGATAGACATTCCCCACGGCCACCTGTGGCACCTCATAGTCAGGGGTCATGCTGCAACCGGCCAGCAGCAGAGCCGTGGCCACCAGGGTGAGTCGAAGATCAGTCATGGCATGGCTCCTTGCTGCGGGAAGGGATGAGTGCGCCTTGCGCTTCGCGCCGATAGAGCAGCTGATAGAGGGCTGGCATCACGAAGAGGGAGAGGAAGGAGGCGGCAGAGAGCCCGCCAACAATGGTCGCGGCCATCTGATCAAACAGCCGGTCGGTCAGCAGCGGGATCATCCCGAGCACTGTCGTGAGCGCCGCCATCGAGATGGCCATGGTACGGTTGAGGGTCGCTCTCTTGACCGCGTCAGCCAGAGCCCGGCCCCCTTTGCGCTCCAGTTCGATCTGGTCGATCAGCACTATGCCGTTTTTGATGATCATGCCACTGAGGCAGATCATGCCGACAATCGCCATAAAGCCGAACGGTTTGTCCAGCAGCAACAGGCTCCAGACAATGCCGATGGAGGCCAGCGGCAGCGTCACCAGAATGATAAACGGCTGACGGTAGGCACTGAACATGGCGACCAGAATGATGGTCATCAGCACCATCGCCTTGGGGGTCTGGGTCATCAGATCATCGACCGAGCGCTTCTCGTCATAATATTCACCGCCCCACGCCATGGTGTAGCCGGGGGGCAGGGGAATCGCCTCCAGTTCGCGGGCAATCGCCTTGCGCACATTGGAGGGGGTATCGCCCCTCACGTCTGCCTGCACCGTGATGGCAGGCTGGCGGTTGTAGCGCCAACGCATGCTCTCTTCTCCCTTGAACTCGATGCCATCGACCACCTGTCCCATCGGCACGCTGTGGCTGCCGAGCAGGGAGCGCACCGGAATATTGTCAAACTGGGCCAGGTTGGCATTGCTGCTGCGCAGCTTGATGGGGATGAGGTCATCATCACGGCGCATCTGGCCAATCAGGCTGCCATCGGTTGCCCGGGTAATGGCGTTGGCGATGTCGGCGCGGTTGATGCCGGCGATCCTCGCCGCATCCTGATTGATGAGGGGTACCAGCACCTTGCTCTCCTGGCGCCAGTTATCCCTGATATAGATGAGGTGAGGGTTGGCGGCCAGCCGCCGTTTGGCCTCATTGGCGAGCCGGTGCAGCTGTTGTGGATCCGGTCCGACGAAGCGTGCCTCGATGGCAAATTTGTCCTTGGTGGCCAGCTTGAGCGGGCGGAATCTGGGCTCGGCGTAGGGAAATTCGGCCTGCAACCAGGCATCGCCTGCCGCCGTCAGGGTGGCAATATCCTCATAGCTGCGGGTGTTGATCAGGATCTGGCCATAGCTGCTGTCGAAGGGTTCCGGCTCTACCGTGACCGAGAAACGGGGGGCACTCTCGCCGATATGGCTGGAGAGGCTGGTCACCTGTGGCTGGCGCAGCAACCACTGCTCAATCTTGTGCATGTCGGCAGAGGTCTGGGCAATCCGCCCGCCGTTGGGCAGCCAGTAGTCGAGAAACAGCATGGGGCGATCGGAGGAGGGCATGAAGTTGACCTTCAGCAATGGGATGATCGCCAGGGTCAGCAGCAATACCGGGGCGACCCCGAGCAGCAGTTTGACCGGGTTGTCCACCGACCAGCAGACCGCTTTTTGGTAGAGCGCTGCCAGCCGTGAAGGCGGGATCGGCTCATCAGTTTGGGTCGGTGCGGGAATGAAATACCAGCAGAGCAGCGGGGTGACCGTCATGGCGATGAGCCAGGAGAGCAGCAGCGAGCTGCACAGCACCTGCACGATGGAGAGGGCGAACTCGGCCGCATCGGTCTCGGAGAAGAGCACGGGCGCCGTACCCAGCGCGGCGATCAGGGTCGCCGCCAACAGCGGCAGTGCCATTTCGCGGATGCTGTCGCTCACCGCCTGATTGTGGGCAATCCCCTGACGCAATTTGGTCTCAACGAGATCGACGATGACGATGGCGTTATCCACCAGCATGCCCAGCGCCAGGATAAATGAACCGAGCGAGACCCGCTGCAGATCAACTTGGGTCAGGTTGAGGTAGATCAGGGTAAAGAGGATGGTCAGCAACAAACTGACTCCGACGATGGCGGCACTGCGCCAACCCATGAAGATCAGCAGCACGATCACCACGATGATCACGCTCTCGGCCAGGTTGATGATGAAGTTGCTGACGGACTTGGCCACCTCCTCCGGTTGATAGGCGACGACGCCGACATGAACCCCTTCCGGGAGAGTGGCTTCGAATTGTGCCAACTCCTGGCGGAGGGTATCCCCAATGCTGACCACGTTGATGCCGTTGACCGGGCTGACTGCCAGGGTGATCGCCCGCTGGCCGTTGAAACGGCTCAGGGTCATGGCGGGATCCTGATAGTCGAGGTAGACGTTGGCGATATCACCCAGCCGCACGGTGGCGCTTTCCAGACCATTGATGCCGGTCTTGATGCTGAGGTTCTGGATATCCTCCACACTGCCGAATGCCCCGGCCTGTTCGACGCGGATCTGCTCGATGCCCATGGTGAAATCGCCGCTGTGCAGTGGCAGGTTCTGGCTACCCAGCTGTTCGAACAACTGCAGGGTGGTCAGGTTGGCCTGCGCCAGCCGCTCATCATCGACATCGATGTTGATCACCTGCTCCTGAATACCGTGCAGTTGTATCTTCTTCACTCCCTCGATGGCCTTGAGCCGGCGTTGCAGCTCGCGGGCGTGATCCTTGAGCTCGGCCATGGCGACACTGTCACCATAGAGGGAGAAGAGCATGCCATACACTTCGGAGAATTCGTCCTGCACTATGGTGAGCTGGGCCTGGGGAGGCAGCGAGAGCTTGACGTCATTGACCTTGCGCCGCAGCAGATCCCACTGCTGGGGCAGTTCGGCCGAGTTCACCTGCTCTTGCAGATCGACAAAGATCATCGAACTGCCGGGACGGGAGAGAGAGCGCAGCTTCCACAGATGTTCCATCTCCTGCAACTTGGTTTCGATGGGATCGGTGACCAGCCGCTCCACCTCACCGGCATCAGCGCCGGGATAGAGGGTCACGATCACCGCACTCTTGACCGTGAAGGCTGGATCTTCCAGCTTGCCGAGCTGGAAGTAGGAGACCAGCCCGACCAGGGTGCAGAGCAGGGTGAAGAAGATCACGAAGGTCTTCTGACGCAGTACAAAGGTGGAGAGATTCATGATTTGGCCACCTGCTCCAACGCGCGATCTGCCATCACGGCGACCTGTTCACCCTCGCTGACAAAAGCGCTGCCTGCCACCACCAGCTGATCACCCGTCGCCAACTCACCACTGACACAGAGGGCATCCCGCTGCTGGCCATGAAGCGACACCGGCACCCGGACCACCCGATCCGCATCTACCCGCCAGACATGCCACTGGCGATCTTGACTGTTGACCGCCATGGCGGGCAGACAGAAGAGGTGGGTGTCTGCTTGCTGCGGCAGGTCGAGGGTGACATTGACCGACTTGCCTGCCACCAGATTGTTCTGATCCCGCGGCAGGGAGAGCGTCACCTCGTAGGTACGTTTGAGCGGGGCGGGGATGGAGGCGATATCGGTCACCGTCACCGCGATATTTTGCTGGCGCTGGCCCCAGGCGAGGCGGCCAGGCAGGCCGGGAGTGATCTTGGCAACCTGGCGCTCCGGTACGTCGATCACCACATTGAGCCGCGCCGGCTGGTGCAGGGTCAGTACCTTGACGCCGGGCAGCACAAACTCGTGGTTGTCGATGTGTCGCTTGCCGATCATCCCGTCAAAGGGGGCGCGCAGCTCGCTGTAGGCCAGCGCATCGCGGGCTTTTTGCAGCCCCTGGCTGGCCATCTCGACCGCCGCGCCGGCGCGGGCTTCGGCACTGATGGCCCGATCAAGATTGACATCGGCGATGGCGTTGTCGGCGGTGGCCTGCCTGATCCGTTGCAGCTCAATGCGCGCCAGCCGATGGGCCGCACGGGCTTCGGCCAGCTGGGCCTCTCCCTGACTGACAGAGACCTGGAAATCGTGGGGATCGAGGCGGGCAAGCAGATCCCCCTTGTTGACCCGTGTCCCCTCGGTCACCACCAGCTCCTGCAACATTCCATGTACCCGGAACGACAGATCGGTGGTGCGGGCCGATTTCAGCACGCCGCTGAAGGTGTGCTGGCGGGTGGCGACGGGGGCTTTCAGGGTCATGACCCGGACGGCGCGCAGTTGCGGTGGTTGCGGCGCAGCTGGCGTGGTGGCGTCGGCGCCACAACCGCTCAACAGCAGCAGGATAGCGCTGCCGAGCAGTGTTGTTTTGAAGCGGGGAGGTGTCATGAGAGGATTCCTTTAGACAAGCGTTATCAAATGGCGCCAGTCTAATTGAATCACTCCTTGTGATTAATCCCGTCTATCTATGCTTCTATGTCTCGTAATTTGTGACAATCAGCCGAATAACAACGCCGATTCTGCCAACAGACTCTCTATCAGCAGACGGGCGGCATGGGTCATCCCCTTGCGGCTGGGATACACCAGCCAGGCATCATCGAGATAGACCTTGTGGGTCGGCAGGATCTCCAGCAATTCGCCACTGGCGACCTGTGCCTTGACACTCAGCTCGGGCAGCAGGCTGATCCCGGCCCCCTTGAGCACCGCGTAGCGGATATAGTGGCTGCTGTTGGAGATGAGCCGGCTGCTGACCTTGAGCGGGCCGGTATTGAAGTTCCAGCAATCCTCCAGCTCGCCGCTGGCCAGGCGATGGATCAGCAGGGCGTGTTGATGAAGATCGTCAAGTTGTTGCGGCATGCAGTGGGCGGCCACATAGGCCGGGCTGGCGTAGAGTTTGCGTGAGACCGTGGTCAGGGGACGGGCGACAAACGAGCTCTCTTTCATCTCGCCAATATGGACGCAGGCATCGAGCCCGTAGTTCATGATGTCGTGATAACCGAGGTTGCTGACGTGGGTCTCCAGGGTGATGAGGGGATACTTGTCGAGAAAATTGACCAGCAAGTCGTGGGCCAGTATGTCGGCATCCCCGATCAACCCCAGCTTGACCGAACCGGTAGGGGCCGAACTCTGGTTCTTGATGCTCTGGTTAAGAGTCTCTAGTCGCGGAATGATCTCCTGCAACTGCATAAAATAGTCGGTGCCGGCTGGCGTCAGGGTTAGCTTGCGGGTGGTGCGGGTAAACAGCTTGCAGCCCAGAGCATGTTCCAGATCGCCAATGCGTCGGCTGACCTGGGCCCGTGGCACATCGAGGGAGTGTGCCACGGCGGCAAAGTTGCCCAGTTCGACCACAGAGAGAAAAAGCCTCAAATCATCTATACGCACAATCAGGATCCCGGTTGATAGGGTTGAAGCGGCGCGCCAGTGCGCCACCTGTCATAAGCATTTGTCAGGCAGGCATCTCAGCGAGACGGCGGGTTGCCAGCACACCGGACATCAGGGCAGGGCGATGCCGTGGCGATCCAGCAGCTCGATCAGACCGATCAGCGGCAAGCCGATCAAGGCATTGGGGTCGCGCCCCTCCAGCCCTTTGAACAGCACGATCCCCATCCCTTCACATTTGAAGCTGCCGGCACAATCGAGGGGCAATTCTGCTTCTACATAGCGGCGAATGGCGGCTTCATCGAGGTTGCGAAAATGGACGGTGAAGGGTTCCACCAGTTGATGAGCCTCACCGGTTGCGGCATTCACCACGCACAGGCCGGTATAGAAGGTAACACTGCGCCCTTGGGCCGCCATCAGCTGGGCGATGGCATTGTCGATGGTGCCCGGTTTGCCAAGGATGCGACCATCGCAGACACACACCTGATCAGATCCGATGATCAAGCCGTGATCACGTTGCCCGGCGATGGCATCAGCCTTGGCGCGGGCCAGTCTGGCTACCAGCGCGTTGGCGGATTCGCCAGCCAGCGGGCGCTCATCAACGTCTGGGGCGGCACATTCAAAGGGGAGGCCAAGCTTCTCCAGCAGGGCTTTGCGATAGCGAGAAGTTGAGGCGAGGATAAGATTCTGTGGCATAATCCGAATACCGATGAAAGCGAGTACCGGCATTCTAGGGACTTGTGACGTTAAAATCATCGGCGGTAAGGACTTTTTCCTTTGACTATCAGTTGTTGGACCTATATTATTCGCGCCCTATGCAAAAGGTGAAGTTGCCCGTTAAGGTTGATCCAGTCCGTAGTGCCTTGAAGCTGCTCGATTACATCGGGATAGTGGAAAAGTCGCAGATGCCCAGGCTGGAGGAATCAACCGCTGGCTTGCAGAGTGATATCGATGTATCACTGCACTTTGGCAAAGATGTCCAGAAGTTGACCGTTATGAAAGGCACTGCCCATGCCAAGGTTGACTTGGTTTGCCAACGTTGCGGAGAGACATTCGAACACCTCTGTGAAGCTGAATTTATATACACTCCGCTGTTCGAAAGAACAAACGAGGAAGAACTGCCGGAAGCTTATGAGCCCATTGAGTTGGACGAAAACGGCGAGATAGATCTTCATAAAATCCTGGAGGATGAACTTATCCTCTCGTTGCCTCAAGTCGCAATGCATCCTATGGATGCCTGCCCGAGAGGTAACATGGAGATGACCTGGGGTGAAATCGAACCTGCTGATGAGCGGCCGAATCCCTTTGCAGTTCTTGAAGAGCTTAAACGTAAGTGAATTTAGGAGTTAGCCTACAATGGCCGTACAACAGAACCGTAAAACCCGTGCCAAGCGTGGCATGCGTCGTTCCCACGATGCGCTGACCACCGCTGCCCTGACTGTTGATCAGACCAGTGGCGAAATTCATCGTCGTCACCACGTGACTGCCGATGGTTTCTACCGCGGTAAAAAGGTAATCGCTTAAGGATTGCCTTTGTCTACGCAAACTGTCGCGCTAGACATCATGGGGGGAGATATTGGCCCCTCGGAAACAGTGCCTGCCGCCGTGCAGGCACTGTCTCTTTTACCCCAGCTAAAACTGATCCTGGTCGGCGACCAGCACCAGACCTCTTCTTTGCTGCAGCAACATGGCTTGCTGAATCATCCCCGCGTCCGTTTCGTACATGCATCCCAGGTGGTTGGCATGGGCGATAAACCGATCGTGGCGTTGCGTACTCTGAAAGACTCCTCCATGCGGGTGGTACTCAATCTGGTGAAAGCCGGTGAGGCCGATGCCTGTGTCAGTGCCGGCAATACCGGCGCGCTGATGGCGATGGCCAAGTGCGTGCTCAAATCCCTGCCGGGGGTAGACAGACCGGCCCTCATCAAGGCGTTGCCGACCTTGAGCGGTAAACGCACCGTGATGCTGGATCTCGGCGCCAATGTCAGTTGCGATGCCGATACCTTGCTGCAGTTTGCAGTGATGGGCTCCGTCGTGGCCGAAAAGGTCGAAGGCATTGCGTCACCTCGTGTTGCCTTGCTCAACATCGGCGAGGAGGAGATCAAGGGCAACGATCTGGTGCGTCACAGCGCCGAATTGTTGCGCCAGTGCCACGCGCTCAATTATGTCGGGTTCGTCGAAGGGGATCGCATCTTCAGCGGTGACAGCGATGTGATTGTCTGTGACGGTTTTGTCGGCAATGTCGCCCTCAAAACGGCAGAAGGGGTGGTGCGGATGATGGCCCAGCTGGCCGGATATCCCCGCAAGAAACGCAGTTTTCTTGGCCGGATCGCCGGATTTATGTTCAAACGGCGTTTTTCTTACCTGAACCCCGACCAGTATAACGGGGCAAGTCTGTTAGGATTGCGCGGCATTGTGGTAAAAAGTCATGGGCGGGCCGAACGGCGCGCCCTGTGTAATGCGATCCTGCTGGCCGCACAAGAGGCCAAACATCAACTTCCACTGCAAATAGCAGATCGCCTTGAAGCTGTCTTCTCTGACAGGGATCTATAAGAACTCTATGCATAGCAAAATTCTAGGTACTGGCAGCTACCTGCCGAGTTCAGTGCGTACCAACGCCGATCTCGAGCAGATGGTTGAGACCAGTGATGAGTGGATCGTGGAACGCACCGGTATCCGTGAGCGCCGTATTGCCGGGGCTGACGAAACCGTTGCCACCCTCTCTTACCAGGCCGCCCTGCGGGCCCTGGAAGCAGCCGGTCTGACCGCTGCCGATCTCGATATGATAGTGCTGGCCACCACCAGTGCTGAAAATGCCTTCCCGGCTGCTGCCTGCGAGCTGCAGGGGTTGCTCGGCGTACCGGGCATTCCTGCCTTTGACGTGGCTGCAGCCTGCGCCGGTTTCACCTACGCACTCTCCATTGCCGATCAGTTCGTCAAATCCGGCGCCGCCCGCCATGTGCTGGTCGTCGGGGCCGATGTGCTCTCCCGCATGTGCGATCCGCAAGATCGCGGCACCATCATCCTGTTTGGTGACGGGGCAGGGGCTGTGATTGTCGGTGCCAGCGAGACGCCGGGCATCCTCTCTACCCATCTCCATGCCGATGGCCGTTATGGCGAGCTGCTCAAACTGCCTCACCCCCGTCGCGGCATGCCGGGTGCCGAGCTCGAAGCCTACATGTATATGAAGGGCAACGATGTTTTCAAGGTAGCGGTCACCCGTCTGAGCGAGATCGTCACCGAAACGTTGGCCGCTGCCGGTATCGAACCGAGCGAGCTGGACTGGCTGGTGCCTCATCAGGCCAACTTCCGCATCATCAGCGCCACGGCCAAGAAGCTCGGCATGAGCCTCGATAAAGTGGTGCTGACCCTCGACAAGCACGGCAATACCTCTGCCGCTTCCGTTCCGGTCGCCTTCGACGAAGGGGTTCGGGATGGCCGGATCAAACCGGGTCAGCTGGTACTGCTGGAAGCCTTTGGCGGCGGTTTTGCCTGGGGCTCGGCGCTGGTTCGCCTCTGATCTTCGGCGGGATGGTGTACCCATCATCCCGTCACCGATTTCATTTTTGTCTTATCTAAAAGGAATCAATGATGACCCAATTTGCCATTGCCTTCCCGGGACAAGGTTCCCAGTCCGTTGGCATGCTGGCCGAGCTGGCCGAACAACATGCCGTGATCAAGGAGACCTTCGCCGAGGCGAGCCAGGTGCTGGGTTATGACCTGTTTGCCCTGGTGATGGATGGTCCGGTTGAAGATCTGAACAAAACCTGGCGCACCCAGCCGGCGCTGCTGACTGCCTCTGTCGCCCTGTGGCGTCTGTGGCAACAGCAGGGTGGGGCAACGCCTGCCGTGATGGCGGGCCACAGCCTGGGTGAGTACTCCGCGCTGGTTTGCAGCGGCGCACTCGATTTTGCCGATGCGGTCAAACTGGTCGAGCTGCGTGGCCTGGCAATGCAGGAAGCCGTACCGGAAGGCACCGGCGCCATGGCTGCCATCATCGGTCTGGACAACGAATCCATCGCGGCCAACTGCGAAAAAGCAGCACAAGGGCAGGTGGTCTCTCCGGTCAACTTCAACTCCCCGGGCCAGGTGGTTATCGCCGGGCACAAAGAGGCTGTTGAACGAGCCAACGTGCTGATGAAAGAGTCGGGCGCCAAGCGTGCACTGCCGCTGCCGGTCTCCGTTCCATCTCACTGCGCGCTGATGAAACCTGCCGCAGAAAAACTGGCAGCTGCGCTGGACGGGATCGAGATCAAGGTTCCAACCATCGCGGTCATCAATAATGTCGACGTATCCTGTGAACAGGATCCGGCCGCCATCAAGCAAGCGCTGGTGCGTCAGCTGTTCAGCCCGGTTCGTTGGACCGAGACTGTCGAGCGGATGGCCAATGAGGGCGTAACTCTCGAGATCGAGATGGGACCGGGCAAAGTGCTGACCGGGCTCGCCAAGCGCATCGACAAGCGCGTGGAAGGTATTCACGCCAACGATGCCGCCTCTTTCGAGCAGGCGCTGGCCCAGATCAAGTAAACAGGAGCAAGTGATGAGTTTTACCGATAAGGTAGTGTTGGTGACCGGTGCCAGTCGTGGCATCGGCCGTGCGATTGCCGAGACTTTTGCGGCCCGTGGCGCCAAAGTCGTCGGGACGGCCACCAGCGAGAGCGGTGCCGAGGCGATCAGCGCCTATCTGGGCGACCATGGTTGCGGTATGGCGCTGAACGTGACCAGCCAGGAATCCATCGAAGCCGTCTTTGCCGCCATCAAGGCGCGCTTTGGCGACATCGACATTCTGATCAACAACGCGGGGATCACCCGTGACAACCTGTTGATGCGGATGAAAGATGACGAGTGGAACGAGATCATCGATACCAATCTGACCTCGCTCTACCGTCTGAGCAAACCGGTGTTGCGTGCCATGATGAAGAAACGTCACGGTCGCATCATCAGCATTGGTTCCGTGGTAGGCACCATGGGCAATGCGGGTCAGGTCAACTATGCTGCCGCCAAGGCGGGTCTGGTTGGTTTTACCAAATCGTTGGCGCGGGAAGTGGCATCCCGTGGTATCACAGTGAACGCGGTTGCCCCTGGTTTCATCGAAACCGACATGACCCGTGCCCTGAATGACGATCAACGTGCCGGCATCATGAGTCAGGTGCCTGCCGCCCGTTTGGGTGATCCAAAAGAAATTGCCGCAGCTGTGGTATTCTTGGCTTCTGATGAAGCAGCCTATATCACCGGCGAAACCCTGCATGTTAATGGCGGGATGTACATGGTGTAATCAATTTGTCGTGAGATCTGTTCAAATTTGCGATAGTACGCCGAAGTTTGGCACATTTCGTGGTTTGACCAGCGGCAAGCTACTTGCAAACTCACGTCAATTGAATAAACTACCCCAACCAGACGCAAATAGCGTATTTTTAAAGGAAAATTCAGGTCATGAGCAACATCGAAGAACGCGTAAAGAAAATCATCATCGAACAACTGGGTGTTAAAGAAGAAGACGTCAAGAACGCTGCCTCCTTCGTCGACGACCTGGGCGCTGACTCTTTGGATACCGTTGAACTGGTAATGGCGCTGGAAGAAGAATTCGATACCGAAATTCCTGATGAAGAAGCCGAGAAGATCACCACTGTTCAAGCGGCTATCGATTACATCACCGCTAATCAGGAATAAGTTCCTGTTCTGAAAGAAGCGGCCCAAGGGCCGCTTCTTTTGTATTTGTTTCCTTTCAAATCACCTCTCGGAGACTACCTCAGTGTCAAAACGCAGAGTCGTGGTGACCGGCTTGGGGATGCTTTCCCCGGTGGGTAACACTGCCGAATCCAGCTGGCAAGCACTGCTCAACGGGCAGAGCGGCATTTCCCTTATCGATCACTTTGATGCCAGCGAGTTCGCAACCCGCTTCGCAGGTCTGGTCAAAGATTTCGATCCCGAGCAATACGGCATCAACCGCAAAGAAGCCCGCAAGATGGATCTCTTTATCCAGTACGGCGTGGCGGCGGGGATCCAGGCGCTGGATGATTCCGGCCTGACCATCAATGAAGAGAATGCCGAGCGTGTCGGCGTGGCGATTGGCTCCGGTATCGGCGGTCTGGGTCTGATTGAACAGAACCACAGCAGCCTGATCAACGGTGGCCCGCGCAAGCTGAGCCCCTTCTTCGTACCGTCCACCATCATCAATATGGTGTCCGGTCATCTCTCCATCATGAAAGGTCTGCAAGGGCCGAACATCGCCGTGACTACCGCCTGTACTACCGGTACCCATGCCATCGGCATGGCCGGTCGGATGATCGCCTACGGTGATGCGGACGTGATGGTGGCTGGCGGCACTGAGAAAGCCTCCACCCCGATGGGGATGGGGGGTTTCGCGGCGGCCAAGGCGCTCTCCAACCGCAATGACGAGCCGCAAAAGGCGAGCCGTCCGTGGGACAAGGATCGCGACGGTTTTGTGCTGGGTGACGGTGCCGGTGTACTGGTGCTGGAAGAGTACGAACACGCCAAGGCCCGTGGCGCCAAGATCTACGCCGAGCTGGTCGGTTTTGGCATGAGCGGCGACGCCTACCACATGACTGCGCCTCCCGCCGATGGCAACGGTGGCGCCCGCGCCATGAAAAATGCCATCAAGGATGCCGGTATCGCCCCCGAGCAGATTGGTTACATCAACGCCCACGGCACCTCCACCCCGCTGGGTGACGTGGCCGAACTGCGTGGTATGAAGTCGGTGTTTGGTGAGCACGCCAAATCCCTGATGATCAGCTCCACCAAGTCCATGACCGGTCACCTGCTGGGCGCCGCCGGTGCCATCGAGGCGATCATCACAGTGTTGGCACTGCGTGATCAGGTGGCGCCGCCCACCATCAACCTGGACAACCCGGATGAAGAGTGCGATCTGGATCTGGTGCCCCACGTGGCCAAGTCAGGCTGCTTCGAGTACGCCCTCTCCAACTCGTTTGGATTTGGCGGCACCAATGGCTCGCTGATCTTCAAACGCGTATAATTTGCCGCAGGGCAAAGACACAGGCCCGATACTGCCGGTATCGGGCCTTTTTTATCGGAGGGATCCCTTTGCTTATCAATGGAATGAAGCTTGATACCATCTCGGCCCATGATCGGGGGCTGGCCTATGGTGACGGTCATTTCACCACCATGGCGGTCAGGGATGGTCGTGTATTGCAGTGGCCTGCCCATCTGGCACGGCTGCAGCAGGCCAACAATCGGCTGGGATTGGCTGATCCTGACTGGGGTCTGTTGAGCCAGGAAGTTGAAGAGATGGTGGCCAACCAGTCACAATGCGTGGCCAAGATGATCCTGACCCGCGGCGAGGGTGGCAGGGGCTATGATGGCAGCGGATGTCAGCACTCGACCCGCATTGTCAGCCTGGCGCCATTTCCTACCCACTATGGCCAGTGGCAACAGCAGGGTATCGAGATGGTGGTGTGCCGCCAGCGGATCGGCGATGCCCCAATGCTGGCCGGGCTTAAAACCTTGAATCGTCTGGAGCAGGTGTTGCTGAAAAGCGAACTTGTCAGCCGTGATGCAGTCGAAGGGATAGTGCTTAACAGCCGCGGTTTTCTGACCGAAGGGGTCAGTGCCAATCTGTTTTGGCGTCGGGGCAAGACGGTGTTTACGCCGGATCTGGCCCGCGGTGGTGTCGATGGCATCATGCGCCGCCAGGTGATGGCGATGCTGAAACAGATGAGTATTGAGTTGCGTGTGGTAGAGGCTCCGCTGGAGTCACTATGGCAGGCGGAAGAGGTGTGGCTCACCAATACCCTGATGGGGGTGGTGCCGGTCAACGGCATCGAGGATATTCATTATCCCGCAGCGGTATTGAGTCGCCGTTTACAGGAGCGTTTGGTCATTGAAGTTTAATCGGCTTTACACCCTGCTCGCGGGGGCGGCACTGACTGTGGCCGTCGCCGGGGGCTATGTATATCACAAATGGCAACAGGTGGAGACGCTCACCAACAAGGGGCCGACCCGGCTCTATACGGTGGAGAAAGGCGCTCATGCTGCGCGCCTGATCGCCGAATTGGGGGAGGGGGAAACCAGCCCGTGGGCGGTGCGACTCTGGCTGCGCGGCCATCCCGAACTGGTGGCCATCAAATCGGGCACCTATGAGATCAAGGAAGGGGCCCCCCTCAAGGAGACCCTCTCTCTGTTTGCATCAGGCAAGGAGTTTCACTTCAGCCTCACCTTCGTTGAAGGTTCCCGTTTCGAGGATTGGCAGAAGCAGCTCGCCAGCGCTCCATATCTCGAGCGGTTGACCGTTGAGCAATCCGAAGCCGATCTGGCGCAGGAGCTCGGCATCGAGAATGGCAAGCTGGAGGGGTGGTTCCTGCCGGAAACGTACGCCTATACCACCCATGCCAGCGATCTCTCGATCTTGCGCCGCGCCCATCAGGATATGGAGACCTTCCTGCAGCAGAGCTGGGAGAAACGTCAGGCCAACCTGCCTTACAAAACGCCCTATGAGGCGTTGATCATGGCCTCCATTATCGAGAAAGAGACTGGCCAGCCGGACGAGCGGGCGCAGATCGCCTCCGTATTCGTCAACCGTCTGCGTTTGGGGATGAAGTTGCAGACTGATCCCACCGTCATTTACGGGGTGAAGGATCGCTACGATGGCAACATTCGCCGCAGTGATCTGACCGACAAGAATCCCTACAACACTTATGTGATCGACGGTCTGCCGCCCACGCCTATCGCCATGCCGGGCAAGGCCTCCATCGAAGCAGCGCTCAACCCCAAATCGACCGACTATCTCTACTTTGTCGCCAAGGGGGGCGGTGCCCACTATTTCTCCAAGACCCTCGATGAACACAATCGGGCGGTTCGCGAATACATATTGAAGAAATCCTGATGTCTAAATTTATTGTTATTGAAGGTTTGGAAGGGGCAGGGAAGAGCTCTGCCGTACGTTACGTCACAGACTATCTGCAACACCACGGTATCGACCGGATCGAGTGCACCCGCGAGCCGGGTGGTACCCCGCTGGCCGAGCGGATGCGTGCCATCGTCAAAGAGGTGCACGACGAGCGCCTCACCATCGAAGCCGAACTGCTGCTGATGTATGCCTCCCGGGTACAACTGGTGGAGACCCGCATCAAGCCCGCGCTGGCCGACGGTGTCTGGGTGGTTGGGGATCGCCACGATCTCTCCTCCCAAGCGTATCAGGGCGGTGGTCGCGGTATCGATCCCCAGCTCATCGGTGCCATCAAGCAGGCGGTACTCGGCAACTTCAAGCCGGATCTCACCCTCTATCTCGATATTGATCCCGCCCTTGGCTTGCAGCGCGCTCGCCATCGTGGCGAGCTGGATCGCATCGAACTGGAGCAACTGAGCTTTTTCGAGCGTACCCGAGCGCGTTATCTCGAACTGGCCGCCAAGGATGATTCCATTGTGGTGATCGATGCGGCGCAAACGCCGGAACAGGTCAAAGCGGCCATCGAGCGTGCATTGGATCACTATCTGTCGAACGAGCGCCTATGTATCCCTGGCTGATCCCCGACTGGCATGCCCTGAGCCAGACGGCCCAGTCCGGTCGTCTCGGCCACGCCTGGTTGCTGCTCGGCGATCCCGGTCTTGGCAAGGAGCAGCTTGCCGAGCGGTTGGCACGCTTGCACCTTTGCCAGCACCCCGATCGCGGAGAACCGTGCGGTCAGTGCCACTCCTGCCAGCTGTTTGACAAGGGTAACCACCCGGATCTCGGCACCATCGCTCGCGATAGCAAGACCATCGGGGTCGAAGCCATTCGCGAGATCTGCACCCGGCTGCAGGGCTCTGCCCAGCTCGGCCGCGGCAAGGTGGTGATCATTCCTGATGCAGAGCGGATGACCGAATCGGCGGCCAACGCCTTGCTGAAAACCCTGGAAGAGCCAGCCGGCGACAGCTTGTTGTTGTTGATCGCCTCCCAGGTTTCGCGGTTGCTCCCCACCATTCTCAGTCGCTGTCATAAACATGTCTGTCAGTTGCCTGCGGAAGGGGAGACGGTACGCTGGTTGGCCGAGCAGGGTCATCAGGCCACGTTGGCTCAGGTGCGGATCTGTCAGGGGGCCCCGCTGCGGGTACTCGACTATATCGAGCAGCAACAGGACGGTACTCGCCGCGAATTGCTGGAACAGTTTGTCGCCCTGAGTCAAAGTCCGGTCAAGGCGACGGCACTGTGCAGCCAGCTGGGTCAGGAGACGCAGGTCAGGTTGCACTGGTTGCAGCTCTTCTTGTGCGATGCCCTGAAAACCCAGGCCGGATGTGGTCACCATCAACTGGCGATGCCGGATCTGGCTATTTTGAGTCAGCGGTTAGCGGAGCTGCACTCCAGCGAAAAACTGCTGGAGGCAGAACAAGGTCTGGTTGACCTCAAGGCCGCTTGCCAGCCGGGGCAGCTCTCCAATCCCACCATCCATTTGATGAACTGGCTCAGTCGCTGGTTATAAGTACCGACAAGCAGAAAGGTTTTATATGTTACTCGTTGATTCCCACTGTCATCTCGATCGCCTCAGCTATGGCAGCAAGCAGACCAGCATGGCCGATGTACTGGCCAAGGCCGCGAAACTGGACGTGGGATATTTTCTCTGTGTCAGTGTCACTCAGGCACAGTTCCCGAGCATGCTCGAGGCGATTGCCTCCTATCCCCAGGTGTTTGCCTCTTGCGGGGTACACCCGCTCAATCAGGAACCCGGTGTCGATGCCGCCCTGTTGCTGACCCAGGCGGCAGATGAGAGAGTAATCGCCATCGGCGAGACCGGTCTCGACTACTTCTACTCCCCCGAGAACAAAGAGGTGCAGCAAGCCTCTTTCCGCGAACATATCCGGGTTGCCCGCGCCCTGAACAAGCCGCTGATCATCCACACTCGCGATGCCCAGCAAGATACCTTGCAGATCATGCGTGAAGAGGGAGCTGATCAGGTTGGCGGTGTGCTGCACTGCTTCACTGAATCCCTCGAGATGGCACAAGCGGCGATGGCGATGGGGTTCTATATCTCCATCTCCGGGATCGCCACCTTCAAAAATGCGTCCGCCCTGCAAGAGGTGGTCAAGGCTCTGCCCCTCGACCGATTGCTGGTCGAGACCGACTCGCCCTATCTTGCTCCCGTTCCGCATCGGGGGAGGGAGAACGAGCCCGCCTTCGTGCGAGATGTTGCCCAGTTTATTGCCGACCTGCGTCAGATCCCGCTTAGCGAATTGGCAGAAGCGACCAGCCGGAATTTCTTTGAACTGTTCAAACTGGCGAAAAAATAACACAGAAGCCCCGTTGTTCGGGGCTTCTTTTATTTCAAATACCAAGCTGATTACCCACCTGAATATCAACTCCGCACTACGTTATCTCTCACTCGCCCAACCAATTCAACTCGTTCATCCATACAAAACCGTGTCGAATAATACTCCTATGTTTCGTCTGTTCACTGTGGCCAATGGGTATTAAAACAGCATGCTATAAGTATCGATAATATTCATTATCGATACTTGATGTCTGTGGGGGATCCTGTAAGATCCTCTCAAACTTCATATGAATCATAGTGTTCCGTGGCATATCCAACCTTGTCCAGTCCGGCTCATCAGTCACTGCAGACTGTTTTCGATGCGCAGCTAAATAGTCGGGCACGCCGCTTTTTGCGCAGTGCAAAAGCGGATTCCACCCTCAATGCCTATCAGGCGGATACCCGTATTTTTGTCTTCTGGTGCCAATTGCACGGGCTGGATCCGCTGCAAACCACCCATCACGACATCATGAACTTTCTGGCAGATCAGGCCGATGGCGTATTGGCCGACTGGGTTTGGCTGGATAAAGAGGAGGGGAAGGGGGAGCTGCGTAACGGTGAACCTCGTAAACCGGCAACCCTGGTAAGGCGTCTGGCGGGGATCCGTTATGCCTTCAAGCAGAAAGGCATTCATCCCATGCCCACCGAACATCCCGAAATCAAGGAGATGATGCGCGGTATTGTCAGGTTGGGGGATAACCGCAAACGCAAAACCGGCGCCCTGACGTTACAGCCATTGACCCAGGTGCTGGATGGCATCGACACCCATGATCTGGCGGGCTTGCGCGATCACACCCTGCTACTGCTGATGTTCAGTGGTGCTTTACGCCGTTCGGAAGCGGCGCGAATTGAAGTGAGCGATCTCGATTTTGTGGGGCAGGGGATCCGCCTTCGTCTCAAACCGAGCAAGCATCAGCTCCATGAAACCGAGATAGCCCTGATCCCGGGCAAGCACTACTGTCCCGTATCAGCACTGCAAAACTGGCTGCGAAAAAGCCGGATCAACGAGGGGCCACTGTTTCGGCGCATGAATCGCTGGGGCCAATTGATGGCCGAACCACTTGGTCCCCAGGGCATTAACCTGATGATCAAGCGGCGAACCGGTCAAGCCATCGATGATCTCTACGTCAGTGGCCACAGCCTGCGCCGCGGATTTATCACCTCAGCGGTGACTGCCGGCAAACCGATGAACAAGATCATCGAAGTGACGCGCCACAAGGATATGCGGACCCTGCAGGAGTACTTCGATGACGCCCATAAGTTCTCCGATCATGCGCTCGATGGTTTGCTTTGATATGACTGCGTTACTGCATATTTTATGTTAAATGATATCTTGTTGATCTGATGATATATTTGCCGAGCAGCCAACAGCCCAAGGTGGAAGGGCCATCGTCCAATGGATAAGGGCAGGCTATGAGAGATAACAAATCCGAAAATAGGGCATTGCAAGGACATATGAGCCAGGAAATGACAGCGCGTGAAGAGCAAGAAGCGGCCCCCCAAAACAATGCCGAGCGGCAGCGCCAGCATGTAAAACGCAAGCAGGAGACCCATACCCGATTGCAATGCTGGATCAGCAATCGCCATGCCGAACGATTGGCCGCTCTGGGTATCCATCTCGAAGACAGTCAGGCATCACTCATCGAGCAGGCGATCGATCTGCTCTATCAACATGAGCTGGGCAGGGAATCCCTGTTTGAAAACAGAGTTGCCACGCTGGTCGAAGAGACTGTTGAATAGCGCCAAGAGTGAAGCAACGGCCATTTGATAAGAGATAAAAAAAGCCAGGTACGAATTCCTTGTACCTGGCATAGGGGAATTGGCTCCTTGCAGAGCCGTGCGCTAACTGGTGTTCGGATTGCCTTAAGCTTAGACAAGGCTCAAGGCTTTTCAAGATCCCGATAAAAGTTCAACCGCAGTGTGGGTATCCAGACTCGTTCAAGTGCTTATGCACCGAACAACCCACTATGCATTGAACAGATTGTTGTCACGCACCAGCTCGCGGGGGAGGGCATTCTTGACCCGATTGCCAACCCATTTTCCCATGCCAAGGGTATGCCCCTGATAGCGGACGATCACCTCGCCAGCGCCAGCATCCTGCTCTGGCCAGACATCCCGCCCCATCATGAATTCCCGCGCGTTGGCGCTGTCCAGTTCGACCACGCCCTTGCTCGCTTTATCACCATAGGCCAGCGCCCACTCATGAGTGAGGCGATAGCCTTTCTTGAAGGTCTCGGCCTGCTTGATACCGATGCGATCGAAACGCAGTTTGCCTTGCACCTGATCAAACCGCTTGGGGAAGAGCCAGATCTCGTCATTGCGACCAAACAGCTGCCCTTGAGGCGTCACACCAAAGTTGGCTTCAATGTCGCGCAACATGGGTTCCGCCTCTTTGGCCGGTAGCGGCGCAAAAGGGAATTTGCCGAGCTTGCCCGGCTTGAACATGGTGTTTGGCACGGAGTGATGCTTGCGCAATCTGGCAACGAAAAAGCCTTCACTGTCGAAGATCTGGGGCCAAACGTGCAGATATCCTTCGGATGTGCAGGCCTGCTCTGCATGGGGGAACAGGTCCGCCAGCGAGTCAAAACTCAACGCATCACCAAACTTGTCCAGCAGGGATTGGCAGACCGCCTGATTCTCCTGCTGGCTCAAGGTGCAGGTGGAGTAGACCAGTACGCCGCCCGGTTTCAAGGCATGGAAGGCGCTCTCCAGCAACCCTTGCTGCACCGCCGCGATCTCGTCGATGCTCTCGATGCTCCAGTTGCGCAGGGCATCTTCATCCTTGCGCACCGTCCCTTCGCCGGAGCAGGGTGCGTCGAGCAGGATGGCGTCGAAGGTCTCCGGCAACCACTGGCCAAACACCTTGGCATCAAAATGGGTCATGCCCACATTGGTCACGCCGCAGCGCTGGATATTGGCGCTCAGCACCTTGAGCCGGCTGCTGGAAAACTCGTTGGCAACCAGCATCCCCTGATTGTTCATCAGGGCGGCGATCTGGGTGGTCTTGGAGCCGGGAGCCGCCGCCGCATCCAGCAACATGCCATCCGCTTTGATCTTGTCGCTGGCAAAGAGCGCCGTCACCGGCAGCATGGAGCTCGCTTCCTGAATGTAAAAAAGCCCGCTCAAATGCTCGGCGGTATTGCCCAGGGGCACCGTTTCATCGCTACGGGTCAACCAGAAGCCGGTGTCACACCAGGGCACCGGATCAAGCTGCCACCCCAATGGCTGCATCAGCGCGACGAAGTCGGAGACGGCGATCTTCAAGGTATTGACCCGAATACTGCGGCGCAGCGGACGTCGACAACTGGCCACAAACTCATCCATCGAGAGATGGGCCGGCATGATGGCGGCAATGTGGCGTAAAAAGTAATCGGGAAGGAAGGTGTTGTCGTGCACGGTGCCGTCTCGTTGACCGAAAAAGAGGGGCGATATCCTACCACAAGGCTAGGAATATTCTGAATCTGAACACCGTCAACAGGTACCGGAATATAAAAAAGCCCGGCGCGAGGCCGGGCTTGGAGGATATACGCAAAGGGGAGGGATCAGGGCAGGATGCGCGGGCTCCACTCCTGCCACTCTTTCTCGGCTTTGCCGTAGAGCGGATAGCTGTGGCCCGCCTTGACGGTTGGCCCCATCTCTTTCTCCGGGGTATTGAAGGCGATGCCGCCAGCCAGCAGGCTTTGTACGGTTTCCACTTCAATGGTGCCGCCGGTCAGGCCGATATCTGCCTTGACCCCGGAGACATTCCAGAAGCGCGAGTTGGTCCGCACCAGATGGGCATACTCCTTCTCCACACTGACGTCGATCACCACCTCGCTGCCATCCCGAGCCAGCGCCACCTTGGTTACACTGCCGACCACCATCTTGCGAAACAGCAGCGGGCTGCCGACGCTCAGGCCATTGACGGAGGGGCTCTTGAGGGTCAGGGCCAAACCCACAGGGCCAACCTGACTTAAGGGGAAGCTATCTTTGCCAGCGCCTTTACCGGGTTGTGCTTCTACGAACGCCCCCTTGATCAGGGTATCGAGGTGCGCAACACCGCCCAACCCCAGCTTGGCTTGCACCAGCGTAAAGCGGGCACCGGATTGCAGGAAACGCTCGGCGTAGTGACCATCGAGCTCCGCCTTGAAGATCACCTGACCCAATGATGGCTCCAGCTCGATCTCTTCAATTTTGCCGATATCGACTCCGCGATAGCGGATCGGGCTGCCAATCCCGAGCCCCGGATTGTTATCAGCGACCAGAGAGAGGGTGCGTACTTTCGCACAGGCCTGCTCTTTACTGTCAAACAGCTGATGGCTGCTCCGGCCATTGGCCAGCCGGTCGAACTCGATGGCACCGCGCAACAGAGTTGCCAGATTACCGACCTTGACCTTGACACCATCAATCCCGACCCGGGTATCGATGGCCGCTTTTTTCCAGAATTGCGGTTGTTGGGCGAGGAGGGGAGCATAGACTCCATCAATCTCGAGCTCGATCTCGACCCCCTCTTTGGCGGCGCGCAGCTGTTTGACCTTGCCCGCTTCCAGCCCCAGATAGAGCACGGGTGAGCCAATGCCGATGCCATCGGCCTGATCTGCCTTGAGTAACCAGCGCTGGGGCTTGGCATCTCGGGTACCGAGCAGTGCCAACTCCTGACTCGGGTAGAGACGATTAATCCGCTCGCCACTGCTGGCTTGCACCAGCTTGATCCCGCCCCCCAGCCAGGCACTGGCCGGACTGGTTTCCACTTTGATACCGCTCAGATCGGCATCGATCTGCAGCGGGGCGGCGCGATAGAAGCGGGCACGGTTGAGCAGATGGCCGTAGTTCGGCGCCATCACCAGCTCGACACTGGCATTGCCGCGCGCATCCAGAGTGAGCTGGCTGATGCGGCCCACCTGCAATCCCTTGTACCAGACCGGCGCATCCTGATTGAGCCCCGCCAGATCGTCAGCCTGCAGCGTCACCTTGGTGCCACTTTGGGGGGCGCGATCGGTCAGGGTCATCTTCTGTGCCGGTTTGCCCGCCACATAGTCGAGGCGAATGGCCGGGCCGGAGAGCAGGCGATCTGCATGCTGCACGCCGGTCGCGGAGAGGGCGACACTCTCCCACACCAGCTGGCTCTTGTCGGTGACGCGATAGGCCTGCTCCGGGTTGATCAGCGCCGTTACCACCCGTCCCTTGTCGGTGAGACGAATGGGGTCGATACGACCAATCTCGATCCCCTCGTAGAGGATCGGCATCCCCTCCTTGATCGGGAGATCGCCCGCAGCTATCTCGATGCGCTCGCCGCGCGCCGCTTCCGCCAGCCCTTTGTAAAGAGTGAACAGCTGCCCTTTTTCCGGCTCTGGTGAATCCTTGGGCGAATCAAAGGCGATGCCACCGCTCAGGATGGAAGTAAGACTGCCAGCCTCCACGCTCACCCCGGCCAGACTGAAGGATCCCTTGATGCCACTGATGTTCCAGAAGCGGGTATCGGCTTTGACCAGATGTTCGAAACGCGGCTCGATCACCAGATCCAGAATGACGTTCTGGTTGTCCTGGCCCAAACGGGTATTGATGACGCTGCCCACTTCGATACCGCGGAAATAGAGTTTGGCGCCAATCCCCACCGAGCCCAGCGAATCGGCGGTCAGGTGCAGCATCCGCCCCTGAGCCTGATAGCCGGGGGGAGGGCCCTCCAGCGCATCGAAGGTCTCCTCCAGCGGATTGCTTTCACGCCCCGGCTGCAGGTTGATGTAGTTGCCGGAAACCAGAGTATCGAGGCCGGAGATCTCGGTGAGCGACGCCTTTGGGCTCACCAGCCAAAAATCGGACCCCTTGCGAATAAGCGGTCTGGCACGACTGTCAATCTTGGCCATGACCGCAATCTTGCGACCATCTTCGGCCAGCTCCAGCTCCTGCACCACCCCGATGGCCACCCCCTGATAACGAATCTGGGTTTTGCCCGGCAAGATGCCGTTGCCTTGCGCGAAGTTGATCTGGATAAGCTGGCCACGGCTCAATACCTGCTGATAGAGAAAGCCACCTGCCAGCAGCAGGGCTATCAGGGGTAACAGCCAGACCGGCGATAACCAGCGACGCTTTTCAATGACGGGTTCAGCCCCGATCATACCGACTCCTTATTGGCTGGATTAAACAGCGCATCAGACAAAAACAGAGAAATCATCAACGGGCCGCCTTGTCCCACAGTAAACGGGTATCGAGCATGCGGGCCGACATCATGGTCAGCACCACCACACCGGCAAAGGCGGTGGCACCGGGGCCTGCGCGAACACTCAGCAGGACGCCCCGATCGACCAGCGCCACCATCAGCGAGATCACGAACAGGTCCAGCATCGACCAGCGGCCGATAAAATCGATCACCCGATACATCACTAACTGACGCTTGCGCCGCACCGGTTTGGTCCGCTGTAACTGCCAGCAGATCCAGCCCAGCCCCAATATCTTGCCCACCGGCACCAGTATGCTGGCGGTGAGGACGATGGTCGCAATCCCGCTCATTTTGCTGCGATAGAGCATCATGATACCGCTGAAGATGGTATCGGATTGCAGCAGCCCCTTGTTGTAGAAGTGGGTAATGGGCAGCAGGTTGGCAGGCAGCAACATGAAGGTGGCGAGCGCCAGCAAGCCCCATGACCAAGCAAGGGAGCGGGGGATGCGCACCTGCAGCTTGCTGCCGCAGCGGGGACACACGGCGTGGAACCGATAACGGACCAGCAGGCCGCAGGTTTGGCAGCCGCACAGCCCCATCTCACGGGCGCTGGTCATGTGCCGGCTCCTTTAACGGGATCCGCGCCCAGTAGGGGGCGGGGTCAAACAGGATCAGCAGGGTCATGTTGAGCAGCATCAGAATGCCGAGGCTGAGCAACCCGCCACCGAGGCGCACATCGGCGATGTCGATCAGCTTGAACAGGGCGACCAGCAGGCTGACGATATAGACCTCCAGCATGGCCCAGTGACGAAACACCTCGACCATCTTCAAGGTGGGCGCAAGGATGTGCCAACGCTTGGCCATGCCAGATGCCAGCGCAAAGATCCCCGCCAACAATCCTACCGGCGCCAGTACGGCGCACCAGAGCACCAAAGAGGCCACCCAAAATTCCCCTTCGCCAAACAGCACCAGGATCCCCCGCAGCAGATCGGCATCGGAGTTGACCCCCGCCAGCCGCAGATAGATCAGCGGCTCAAAAAACGCGGAGGGCAGCAACAAAAAACCGGTAATGGTCAGTGCCATCAACTGGGAGGGACGAAAGGCATAACGGCCATAGAGATGCTGGTGACAACGTGGGCAGTGGGCATGGCGACGCAACGGCAGCGCCTTGCGCTGGATCAGCAAGTCGCACGCCGGACAGACAATCACGGAACCGGGCTCCATCATACAATTCAACCTGTTGAAGGAATTGGTGAAATTTACCCTAAAACCGGTTTCCTGTCTTGCCTGCGGCCGGAATGTTACGAAAGTATAATTGACGTTAACGTAAACGTGATATTAGATAGCCAGACTAGACAGGTGAAAGGAGTCATGATGTCCAGTTTGCCCCCCTCGGCAGGCCTGCGCTTTCGCACCGCCCTTGCCACTGAACGTCCCCTGCAGATCGTCGGCACCATCAATGCCTATATGGCGCTGATGGCCGAGCGCAGCGGTTTTCAAGCCCTCTATCTCTCCGGCGCCGGGGTGGCTAACGCCTCCTACGGCTTGCCGGATCTTGGCATGACCTCCCTTAACGATGTGCTGATCGATGCCGAGCGGATCACTGCGGCGACTCGAGTGCCGCTACTGGTCGATATTGATACCGGCTGGGGCGGGGCGTTTAACATTGCCCGCACCATTCACGCGTTCGAGCGGGCCGGGGTTGCTGCGGTCCATATGGAAGATCAGGTGGCCCAGAAGCGCTGCGGCCACCGCCCCAACAAGGCGGTGGTCACGCTTGAGGAGATGTGCGATCGCATCAAGGCGGCGGTGGATGCCCGCGAGAATAACGAGTTCGTCATCATGGCGCGCACCGATGCACTGGCGGTGGAGGGAATGGCGTCGGCTCTTGAGCGCACCGCCGCCTATGTGGCTGCTGGTGCCGACATGATCTTCGCCGAGGCGGTGACCGAGCTTGCCCAGTATGACCAGTTCAGGCAGGCGGCCGGAGTGCCCATTCTTGCCAACATGACCGAGTTCGGCAAAACCGAGCTGTTTGACAAGGCTCAACTCGCCGACCACGGCGTCGACATGGTGCTCTACCCCTTGAGCGCCAACCGCGCCGCCAATCAGGCCGCCCTCAACGTCTATCAACATATTCGCCAGGATGGCCATCAGCGAGCCGTCGTGGCGACCATGCAGACCCGGGAGTCGCTCTACGACTTCCTCGGATATCACCACTACGAGCAGACACTGGATCGTCTGTTTTCAGCCAAGGAATAGGAGGCAGCTTATGGGACAGCAAAAACCGTTGGGTGGGGCAGGCCTGCGCGGGCAGAGTGCGGGGGAGACCAGTATCTGCACCGTAGGCAAGAGCGGCACCGGTCTCACCTATCGCGGTTATGACATCAAGGAGCTGGCCGATAGCGCCCAGTTCGAGGAGGTCGCCTATCTGCTGCTCAAGGGGGAGTTGCCCGGTGAGCAGCAACTGGACGCATACAAGCGCGAACTGCGCCGCCTGCGCGCCTTGCCCCAGCCGCTGCTGGAGGTGCTGGAGCGCATTCCCGCCGATGCCCACCCCATGGATGTGCTGCGCACCGGTTGCTCCATGCTCGGCGATCTGGAGCCGGAAGATGGTTTCGAGCATGAGCATGAAGTAGCGGATCGGCTGCTGGCGGCCTTTCCGGGCATTCTGATCTACTGGTACAAGTTCAGTCATGAAGGGGTGCGCATCGCCCTCGATACCGACGAGGAGTGTATCGGTGGCCACTTCCTCGCACTGCTGCACCAGAAAGCGCCGAGCGAGCTGGAGCGCCGGGTTATGCATGTCTCTCTTATCCTCTACGCCGAACATGAGTTCAACGCCTCCACCTTTGCGGCGCGAGTTTGCGCCTCGACCCTTTCCGACATGTTCTCCTGCATCACCGCCGCCATCGGTACCCTGCGCGGCCCGCTCCACGGCGGTGCCAACGAGGCGGCCATGGCGATGATCGAGCCCTGGCAAGATGAGGCGCAGGCAAGGCGCGAACTGCTGGCCAAGTTGGCGGCCAAGGATAAAGTGATGGGCTTTGGCCACGCCATCTACCGTACCTCGGATCCACGCAACGTTATCATCAAGGCGTGGTCAGCCAAGCTCGCCGAAGCGGTGGGGGATGATCGCCTCTATCGCGTCTCCTGCGAGGCAGAGAAGGTGATGTGGGAAGAGAAAGAGCTCTTTCCCAACGCCGACTTCTTCCACGCCAGCGCCTATCACTACATGGGGATCCCGACCAAGCTGTTCACGCCTATTTTCGTCTGCTCACGGGTCACCGGCTGGTGCGCCCATGTGATGGAGCAGCGCGAGCACAACCGGATCATTCGCCCGAGCGCCGATTATGTCGGCCCGGCCCCCCGTCATTTTGTCTCCCTACAACAACGATAAGGAAGTCACGATGTCCGCCAACGTCGACGTCAACCACAGACCCGAGCCCGATCAGGTGCTGGTCGATATTGCCGATTATGTCTGCAACCACCCCATTACCAACGAGGCGGCCCTCGACACCGCCCGCTACTGCTTGATGGATACGCTCGGCTGTGGCCTGCTGGCCCTGCGCTTCCCCGAGTGTACCAAGCACCTTGGCCCAATTGTGCCGGGCACGCTGGTACCCCACGGTGCCCGGGTGCCCGGTACCCAGCTCTGCCTCGACCCGGTCAAGGCGGCCTGGGATATCGGTGCCATCATCCGCTGGCTCGATTACAATGACACCTGGCTGGCCGCCGAGTGGGGTCACCCCTCCGACAATCTGGGGGGGATTCTCGCCACTGCCGACTGGCTCTCTCGTACCCGCGTGGCCGAGGGCAAGGCGCCACTCACCATGAGCGATGTGCTGGTGGCCATGGTCAAGGCCCATGAAATTCAGGGGGTGCTGGCGCTGGAGAACTCTTTCAACCGGGTCGGTCTCGATCACGTGGTGCTGGTCAAGGTTGCCAGCACCGCCGTGGTGACCCACATGCTGGGTGGCACCCGCGATCAGGTGATCGATACGGTCTCCCAGGCCTGGGTCGATGGGCAGAGCCTGCGAACTTACCGTCATGCTCCCAATGCCGGTTCGCGCAAGAGCTGGGCGGCGGGGGATGCTACCTCACGCGCAGTGCGCCTCGCCCTTATCACCATGAGCGGCGAGATGGGGTATCCCGGTGTACTGAGCGCCCCCAAGTGGGGTTTCTACGACGTGCTGTTCAAGGGCAATCAGTTCGCTCTGCATCAGGGGTACGGCAGCTATGTGATGGAGAATGTGCTGTTCAAGATCTCCTATCCCGCCGAGTTCCACGCTCAGACAGCGGTAGAGTGCGCCATGAAGCTGCACGAGCAGGTGAAGGGACGGCTGGACGAGATCGATCGCATCGAGCTCACCACCCATGAGTCGGCCATTCGCATCATCAGCAAGGTCGGCGCCCTCAACAACCCCGCCGATCGGGATCACTGCCTGCAATATATGGTGGCGGTGCCGCTGATCTTCGGTCGCCTGATCGCCGAGGATTACGAGGACGACGTGGCCGCCGATCCCCGCATCGACGCGCTGCGTGGCAAGATGGTGGTGCAGGAGGACAAGCGTTACAGCCGCGAATATCTGGAGGCAGACAAGCGATCCATTGCCAACGCCATCCAGATCTTCTTCAAGGATGGCTCTCACACCGCCAAGGTGGAGGTGGAGTACCCGGTCGGCCATCGTCGCCGTCGGGAGGAGGGGATCCCGCTGCTGGTGGAAAAATTCCAGCACAATCTGGCCACCCGCTTCCCGACCAAACGGGTCAGCGACATTCTGGCCCTCTGTCAGGATGGGCCGCGGCTTGCCGCTACCCCGGTACACGCCTTTATGGATCTGCTGGTGATTTGACCGAACTCATGTTGACCAACATATCGGCAAACAGCGCTAAACGAACAGCGGGCCCATCGGCCCGCTTTGTTATTCTGGCGGTTTATCCTTCACTGCAACACTAGGCCAGCGCACTGCTGTCGCCGTTAAAGAGCGCCGTCATGATCGCCGTCTCGCGACTGGCGATGGTCTCGAGAAACTCGTTGGCACGCCCCATCCGGTGACACACCTGATAACCGCGCTCGACAAAGGAGAATAGCTCGCCCAAGCCTGCCAGATGGGCGGGCCCCGATACCAGCTTGAGAGTCGCGCCAAGCAGCGGCTTTCTCGCCAGCCTGTCCAGCGTCATGCCAAGCTCGCTGACCAGAGTGATCTGATGTTCGCGGCGCGCCTGCTCGCCCACGGCGCGATAGGCGATAGCGTAGTGCTCCGCAGTAATGGGGTTGAGCCCGTTAATGCGCCGCAGCGCCACCACCATCAGGTAGTCCAGCTCCTCGGAGAGGGCATCGAGCTCGATCGCCTGCGCCAGCACCTTGAGGCCGGACTCAGGCAACAGTCGTTCGGCGGTCGGCATCACCCGCATCACGTCCGCATCGCGCCGGGCACAATCCCCCGGACCATAGAGATCGGTCAGGAAAAACTTGGCGGCGGGGCCGTAGCGGTCGCTCTCCAGCAGATCGCGATGGGTACGCCCCAATCGGTCGGCCTGCCACTGGCGCAACCGGTCCCGATCCTGCTGATCTTCCGGGTGAGCCCGCATCTGCTCGCGCAAGGCCGCGACCCGATGGAGCTGGCGGTAGAGCCGCCCCAGGGTGCTATCGTCATCGTGGGCATCTTCTTGATGGGTCATCTACCGCTCTCCGGCCTTGGGCCCATTGATTGAAAAATAGAGAAATAGCGATACAAGTGAATGAAAAACAAGCAGCTTTTCCTATCAGTTTGGCGACAAGTGTAGCGTGCAAGGGGGAGGGAATAAATGCCGTGTGTCATTGAGGGCGTTCATCGTCATCCACTCTGTTAAGTGAGTCCCATTTATGTGAACCATCCTTTCACTTGTTGTGAACATGTGTTTAATATCAATAAATATCTTATGACCCAGAGTAACTACCATGTTCTTCTACGACTCCCTCGCTGGCAGCAGCGCACTCTCCACCATTCAGGTCAGTCGTCAGCATCCGCTGGGACTGGCCGCCGCCCGACTCGCTGCCGAAGCCATCGCCCAGGATATGAGCGCGAGCTATCAACTCGACTGCGAATGGGCAGATGAAGAGGAGACCGAACTGCGCTTTCGCGGCTCGGGGGTACATGGCACGCTCACCCTGGACGACGATACCCTGGAACTGGAAGTGCATCTTGGCTTGATGCTGTTACCGGTACGCAGCGTACTGGAACAGGAGATCCTCGATTATGTGGAAAATCGCTTACCTTGTCCCAAACGTGTTTGAAACTTTTCGTCGCACTGGCATTAAATAAACCTGCGGTGAACGATGGCTGTTTGAAATAAGTAGGCAAGCCATATTGTTTGCCAACGTGATTAACCGGCGATACCCGAATTCTGTTTTGTACGTTATTCGTCATTTCTATTTTCATATTTCGAGTCGGCACTCGCTATTGTCATCTTGATTACCCAAGGCTCTCGTCCAGATATGAGGGCATGAGCAACTTGCCGCCTCGGTAAATTCATTTTGTAGGGAAACAACCATGCCATCGAGTGAATTTATCTCCTGCGTCGATACCGCCTGGTTACGCATGGACAGACCCAACAACCTGATGCAGATCATCGGCGTCCTGATGTTTGAAGGGGAGCTCGATGAGGCGCGGTTGCGGGCCGGATTACGCCACACCATTTCGGTGCAACCCCGCTTCCACCAGCGGGCCGTGCTGGAAGGGGGCTCCTACTACTGGCGCCATGACCCCGATTTCGATCTCGATCAACACCTCAAGCGGGTGATCCTGCCGGGTAACGCAGGCAAGCTTGAGCTGGAGAAGCTGGTGGCCGATCTCGCCTCCACACCGCTCAACCACCAGCGCCCCCTGTGGGACATGCACCTGACCGACACCTCGTTGGGCGGGCAAGCGCTGGTGGTACGCATTCACCACGCCATGGGTGACGGTTTTTCGCTGGTGCGGGCCATGCTGACCATGATGGATAACACCCCGCAAGGCGCACCGCGACCGCCGTCACCGGAGCCACTGGATGACAGCGATGACGAGGAGGCAGACGACAGCCACCACGGCAGCCGACTGGTGCGGGCCGGTCTCAAGCTGACCGGCACCCTCTGGTCCAAATATGTCGAGGTGGTCACTCATCCCACCAAGGCGGTGGATTACCTCAAGACCGGGCGGGATCTGGCGAGCGAGCTGTGCAATATCGCCACCCTCAGTGATGACTCGCCCTGCCGCCTGCGGGGCAAAACCGCCAGTACCAAACGGGTGGCCTGGTCGGAGCAAATTGATCTGCCGGATATCAAGGCGGTGGGCAAGGTGCTGGGCTGCTCGGTCAACGATCTGCTGATCGCCGCCACCGCCGGGGCGTTTCGCCACTACCTGCAAGAGAAGGGGGATGACGCCAACAAGGTCAAGATCCGCGCGCTGGTACCGGTCAATATGCGTGCGCCGGACGACGAGGGGGCGCTGGGCAACCGCTTCGGGCTGGTGGCCCTGGACTTGCCGCTGGATGTCGAGCATCCACTGCAACGGCTCTATACCGTGCGTGATCGGATGCAGGCGCTGCGCACCTCGCTACAACCCGTGGTGGTGCTCAATCTGTTGCACGCCCTTGGTATGGCCCCCAATGCGGTGCAGCAGCAGGCGGTCGAGCTGCTCACGGCCAAGGCCAGTGCGGTGATCACCAATGTCCCCGGCCCGCAGCAGACGCTCTATATGGCGGGGGCGCGGCTGCGCCAGCCGCAGTTCTGGGTGCCGCAATCGGGGGATATCGGCGTCGGCGTCTCCATCCTCTCTTACGATCACAAGGTGCAGCTTGGCCTTATCACCGACAAGAAGCTGGTGCCGGATCCGGATCGGGTGGTGGCGCGTTTTGCAGTAGAGTTTGAACAACTGTTGTTGCTGGTGCTGATGGAGCCGGATCTGCTGTTCGATCCCCATGGACTGGATGCCCTGCTCGGTTGATTGACGCTGAATCGACAGGCGACGGGTCGTTCAACCACGCAACAACCATCAACAAAGAGGCCAACCCGCGGGTTGGCCTCTTGTTTTGTTATCAATGGATGGCGGGAAGGGGGGTTACTCCTCCAGCTCCTCGCGCGCCGCCTCCACATCGAGGCGCTCCATGGCATCCACCGGTTCGCACCCGGCAGCTTCGGCATAGAGGGCTTCGGCGGCTTTCAGGCGGCTCTTGCCGTGCAGCATCACCTGGGCGTTGGCGTACTCCATACGGGCGATGGCCGAGTCGGGGATCAGCGCCAGCGCCTCCTTGAAGTGACGCTCTGACTCCTCTTTCTTGGCGCCATAGGTGAGGCCCCCGATCATGGCCCCCAGCTTGTCGACAATCTCGGCGTGCCAGGCACCGAACGCGATATGGGCTTCGGCGTGGTCGGGCTCAAGCTCCAGCGCCTTCTCAAGGCTTGCCTTGATCTTGTCACCAATCCCCTGCGAGAGCGCCTTGGTGATGGAGATGACCTGACTGTAGCGACCGAGCGCCAGGGCGTGAAAATACCAGGCATTGACGTTATCGGGCTGGCGCTTTTGCAGCTTCTCGGCATGGCTGGCTGCCCGCTCGAAGGCGGCGCGCTTGGCGTACTTGTCCTCCAGCAGATAGCTGGCGTGGATCACCAGCGCCTTGTTCGCCACATTGAGGCCCGCCTCTGTGGCCGCTTCGCCAAGGGCGACGGCCTTGGCAAAATCCCCGGCATGATAGGCCCGCCAGGCATCCTGAACCTGTTCGTCCTCCGGCCAGGGTTCTGCATCCCCCTGATGGAGGCGATCCCAGTTGTCCGCCAGCTTCTGGCCAGCGTAGTCATAGGCCGTGTCCACGTAAGGGAAGGGGACAAATTCGAGTTGTGAAGTGGTCATGCATATTCTCCCTGTCGCATGTGAATCAAACCTTGTCGGTGTAGTGGTGGGCGAGGGCGCCCAGATGAGCGCGGGCATCGGCCCGCAAATAGGGGGCGACCAGCTGCATCACCTGAACGACGCCGAGGGCGATATCGGCATCCGCCTTGGGGTGCAGTGCCCGCTGGTAAGAGATCCAGAATGTGCCCACCAGCGCCACATTGGCCGCCAGGGTGCGCATCTGTTGCGCCGTGCCCTCCATCAGCCCGGCCGTTTGCAGGTGATTGCAAATGGCGGCAGCGGTCTGCTCCTTGCGGCGCAGCAGGGCGGAAAAGCGCTGCTCCACCTGATGATAACCACTCATCAGGGTAGCGATATCGTAGTAGAGGAAACGGTACTGCCAGATGGCCTCAAACATCAGATGGAGGAAAAGCCAGATATCTTCCGCCTCATCGGACGGGGTCGTGGCCGCATCCAGCAGGCGATCCATCTGCTGCTCGAATTCACCAAACAGGGCGTTGACGATCTCCTCCTTGTTGTGGAAGTGGTAGTAGAGATTGCCCTGGCTTATCTCCATCTCGGCTGCAATGGCCGAGGTAGTGACGCCGGGTTCGCCCTGCCGGTTGAAGCAGGCGAGGGCAGTGGTCAGGATCCGCTCCCGGGTACGGCGTTTGGGTTTGCGATCCATGCTACTCCTTCGAGGGTGAACGGCGCACGCCGTGGCGATAGCGTTTGGCAAGCCAGTGCTGCAACTGCTCCAGCGACTTGTCTAGCGCATCGACCGAGCCACTGCCGGGGGCCAGCAGGGTGCGATGTTCATCTGCCAGCGCCGCCAGATTGAGCTCCAGACCATGCTTGGCCAGCACCGGCGCCAACTCGTCACGGCGTTGCCAGAGATCGCGGCGGGTATGCTGATAGGCGTGCTCGCAGAGGCGGCGGCGATCCCGATAGCTGAACACATTGGTAAAGAACATCTCGCCATCGGCAGAGGAGGGCTCAAACAGCAGGGCGTCGGCGTCGGGATATTGGTGTTTGTAACGATCCATCCCCACATGCATGCGGGAGTGGATGATGGCGCGAAAAGTCTGGGCCAGCACCACTGGCAGACCGCTATCCACCAGATTGGTCGGCGTGCCGGCGGCCATGTCCGCATCATAGGGCACCAGCGGATTGATGCAGAACACCAGATCCGCCCCCTCTTGCAGCGCCACCGAGGCGTGCAGGGTCTTGATCAGCGCCCCGTCCACATAGTAACGGCCATTGATCAGCGAGGGGGGAAAGAGGCCGGGCAGGGCGGCCGAAGCCTGTACCGCCGCCGAGATGGGCACGTCATCGAGCCCCGGGCTACCGAAGGCGACCGGATGACCGGTGTCGAGTTCGGTGGCCACTACAAACAGCCGACTGCGCAGCTGGCGAAAATCGTTGCTGCGGCCGGGGCGAGAGAAAAACTGGGTCAGGGTGCGATCCACCCCGCGGTTGTCAAACAGACCGGTCGGAATGGCCTTGGAAAGTCCCTGCAGCGACTCAAACAGGCTGCGCTTCCAGGGGGCCGCCAGATAGTAGGTCAGACTCTGCCACGCCAGCGGCGGGATTGAGGTCAGGCGCTCGGCGTATTCCCGAAAGGCGGGGCGCAGCAAGGTCGCCGGGTCAAACATCTCCCCCGCATCATCGCTGAGCAGGATCCGCACCAGCTTCGCCGGGGAGATACCGTTGGCCAGTGCCGATGCCACCACGGCCCCCGAGCTCACGCCAACATAAATGTCGGCATGGTCGAGACGCAGACCGCTGATGCTGTCGGAGAGCGCCGCGCAGGCACCGATCTCGTAGATGCCACCGAGCGGCCCGCCGCCGGCAAGGGCAATTGCGATGGTACTCATAGCGTCGCCTCCCTATCCATGACTCTCTCCATGACAAGACCGGCCCAGCGAGGGGCATGGGCCGGTATCAACTACCTTATTTCACCGTGAGGGATCAGGGCAGGACGCTTTCCGCTTTGGCCTTCACCTCTTTCACCGCATCTTCGGCGGCGGAGAGCAGATCGGCGGCTTGCTCGACCACTGCCTCTTTAGCCTTGGCTACCGGCGCTTTTTTTACCGGCGGCTTGCGAGCGGCGGGCTTCTTGGCGGCTGCCGGCTTGGCTTCGGCTTCAGGGGCCTCTTCGTCCTGGGCATCCAGCAGTTGCTGCACCACATCGGTCAGCTCGGCCATGCGCTTGGAGAGCTTGTCGATATCCTTGCGGGTCGGGATGCCGAGGCTGGCCACGGCGCGGGCGACGCGATCTTCAAACACCTGCTCCAGACGGCCCCAGGTATTGGCGGTCTTGTCGGTCACTGCGGCAATCTTCTCATCGGCGCTCTGACGGGTTTTGGCCTGCAGCGCTTCCCCTTCCTGCACCAGGGCTTCAAAGATCTTGCCACCCTCTTCCTGTGCTTTGGCATAGGCACCCAGACCCGCCAACCAGATCTGCTGGGTGGACTCCTTGATGGTGGAGGTGAGTTGGTTGTCGGTCACTGACCCTGCCAGTGCTTTCAATTTCTTAGCCATGATCTTCTCCTTGAATAACGACAGTTAAACGTAATGGCGACAACGACAACTGCAATCCGGTTGTGGCATTACTGATTTTTCAACTCCAGTCTAGGGACAAAAAATAGAGGGTTCTACCTAATAACGAAATAGTGAATGGGTGGAAATAAGGGATGGCTCACGAACCGGCAATCGAATTGCAGATTTCCATATGAAGCGTGATATATCTAACGGTAAGTAACAGCCAAATCAGTAGCGGAACAATGACATGAACTATTTCATCACAGGCGGAAGTGGCTTTATCGGGCGCAGGTTGATCAAAAAATTGCTGGAACGTGCGCCCGAGAATCGGGTCTATTTTTTGATGCGCGCCTCTCATCAGGATAAATTGCCGGAGTTGTTTGCATTCTGGAATGTGAATGAGCAAAGAGCCGTGCCGATCATTGGCGACATGACGCTGCCACTGCTGGGGGTCTCAGCCACCGAGCAGGAGCAACTCCGCGGCCAGATCGATCACTTTTTCCATCTCGCGGCGATCTACGATCTCAACGCCAAGGCGGGCATCCAGCAACAGGTGAATACCGAAGGGACCCGCCAGGCGGTGCAACTTGCCGAGCGGTTGGGATCACAACAGTTCCACCACTGCAGCTCCATCGCCGCAGCGGGCCTGTTTGACGGTCTGTTTCGGGAAGACATGTTCGACGAAGCCGAGCACCTCGACATGCCCTATTTCCAGACCAAACATGAAGCCGAGGGGATCGTTCGTAACGAATGCACCATTGCGTGGCGCATCTACCGGCCGGGCATCGTCGTCGGTGACGCCAATACTGGCGAGATGGACAAGATCGATGGCCCTTACTATTTCTTCAAGACCATTCAGAAGCTGCGCCGTCTGCTGCCGCCCTGGATGCCCGCCATCGGGGTGGAAGGGGGCCGCATCAATATCGTGCCGGTCAACTTCGTGGTCGATGCCATGGCCCATATCGCCCATCAGGACGGCGAGGAGAACAAAACCTTCCACCTGACCGATCCCAATCCGATGCGGGTTGGCGACATGCTCAGCACCTTCTCCCGTGCCGCCCATGCGCCGGAGCCGGCCATTCGCATCAACGCCTCTTTGTTCAGCTTCATTCCCCGCCACTTGACGGCGATGCTGATGACTATGACGCCGGTGCGCCGCATTCGCGATGCTGCCATCGCCGATCTGGGGCTGCCCAAGGATATCTTCCGCCTCATCAACTACCCGACCCGTTTTGACAGCCGGGAAACCCAGCGTCTGCTGAAAGGCACCGGCATCGAAGTGCCGCCGCTGCACAGCTATGCCTGGCGGCTGTGGGATTACTGGGAGCGCCATCTCGACCCCGAGCTCTTTATCGATCGCTCCCTGCGCGGTCGGGTCGAAGGAAAAGTGGTGCTGGTGACCGGCGCCACCTCCGGCATTGGCCGCGCCACCGCACGCAAACTGGCAGGGGCAGGAGCCATCGTGGTGACCATCGCCCGCGATGAGCAGAAAATTGCCGAAACCCAGGCCGAGTTTGCCGAACTGGGGCTCACCATGCAGGTCTATCAGGGCGATCTCGCCGATCTGGCGCAGGGTGAGGCGATCACCCGGCAGATTGTCGAGGAACACGGCGGGGTGGATATCCTGATCAACAACGCCGGCCGCTCCATCCGCCGCTCCATTGAAGACTCCTTCGAGCGCTTCCACGATCTGGAGCGTACCATGCAGCTCAACTACTTCGGGGCGCTCAAGGTGATCATGGGGGTGCTGCCCACCATGATTGAGAAGAAAAAAGGGCACATCATCAACATCTCCTCCATCGGGGTGTTGACCAATGCGCCGCGCTTCTCCGCCTATGTTGCCTCCAAGTCGGCCCTTGATGCCTGGGTGCGCACCGCCGCCTCCGAGTTTGCCGACAAGGGGGTCAGCTTCTCCATCATCAATATGCCGCTGGTGAAAACGCCGATGGTCGCGCCGACCAAGGTCTATGAGCAGGTGCCGATGATGACGCCGGAAGAGGCCGCGGATCTGGTGTGCGATACCATCATCAACAAGCATGTACGGCTGGCAACCCGCCTCGGGGTGTTCGGTCAGGTGGTTCATGCGCTGGCACCGCGGGTCGCGCAGGTGATCATGAACACCAGCTTCCGCACCTTTGCCGATCCCAAGGATGGTGACAAATCCAAGGCGACCGCCGATCAGGTTGCCGTCTCGACCCTGATCAAGGGGATCCATTTCTAACCGGATGATGCGCCAAAGAGATGAGCAGGGGCCTGAGCAATCAGGCCCCTGTTTTATTTGGCAAAACGATTAAGGAAGGTCATGCCCGAGCCAGCAGATCAAGCAGCAGATCGGTGGTGCGGCGGGAGTAGAGCAGCGAAAGATGGCCGATGGCGGACAACTCGATATCGTCCATCCCCGCCAACCGTTGCCGTTCCTGCGGCATCACCACGTTGTCATGGCTGGTGCGCACCGAGATGCCGGGCACGCAAAGCGGCACCGAAGCGAAACGCTGCAACCAGCCGGAACCGGGCTCCATCTCGCGGGCGTTGGCCCCCAGTCCAAGGGCGGCCAGCTGACTGCCCTGATGGGGAGTCGCCAGGGTGATCAGGCGCGCGACCTTGTCACCACCATGGAGAGCCAGATAGTCGCGGCAGACCAGCCCGCCCATGCTGTGACCGACCAGCACCAGCTGGTCGGCGCCAGTCTGCGCCAGCACATCGTCAATCCGGGTGGCCAGCAGCGGCACCATCTCATCGATATGACCAAATGGCGGCATCAGGGTAATGGTGGCGATCACATGGCCTGCGGCTTCCAGTCGGGCACGCTGGGTACGCCAGATCCCGCGACTGCAACCGTAGCCATGCACCAGCAATACGGGGCGCTGGCATGGGTGCAGCCGATCGGGTGCCATCAGTAAAGGCTCGAACGGCAGCAACCAGGTAAAGGTGTAGAGGTAGGCCAGCATCTCCTGCGCCATCATCTTCACCCTGCGCCAGGCGCCAATGGCCGGGGAGGGGTAGAAGCGGGTAAACAGCCAGCTGCCGAGCACCACCAGACAGCGCAAACCCAGCAGGGCAAACACCACAAACAGCAGGGTCAGCAACCAAGGGAGCCCCACGACCAAGTGGGCGATGCTCCCGAGGAGCAGCACCTCAACCATCAGCAGGATAAACAGGTGTCGTACGATCGTCATAAGACCATGATCCGACCAGTCAGGCGTGGAAGTCAAATGGCACTTTGAGACAGCTTGATCCAGCGCCGCTTTTGTCGCTAAACCCCGGCGAACTCTTTTCCGGTGAGGTTACTTGCAATACTGTATATCCATACATACACTCTACCCATCATCACCAAGAGGAGGCCATCATGGCTGTCGAGATAAAATATGTGGTTGTTCGTGGGGGAGTGGAAAAAATGACCTTTGCCAGCAAAAAAGAGGCCGATGCCTATGACAAGCTGCTGGATACGGCCGACGAGTTGATGACCCTGTTGGCTGGCGCCCCTATCGAGCTGGCGCCAGAGCAGCAAGAGAGTCTGGCATTCTACCTGGCAGAGCAGCGTGATGTGCTGCAAACCCTGCTTCGTGGCGGCAAGGTTCAGGCTGGCGCGAAAGAGGAAGAGGCCCCAGCAGCCAAGCGCAAGGAGAAGCCACTCAAGCAGGTGGCCTGATTGCCCAGGCCTGCTATTTCTCGGCGTAATTTCTCGGCGTAGATAGCCAAATTCATTCATTTAATTTGCATTTAAAACCATTTTTTCGGCTATTTGCCCCGAGTATTTTTTAACAACCGTGCATATAACATGCATAACTGAATAGCATGCGGCGATGAGCAACGTCAGCCACATCAATGAGAAAATAACGAGCAAACAAGAGTGAGGTCGTCGTCCTGCTCGCTCCAGACAGCCTCAATCAGCAGCAACAAGAACAGTACAAACACCAACTGAAGTCGCCTTCATGCATTACGAGCTCATTTCTATCGTCTCGGCTCACAGACTCATATCGATTCATCTCATCACCAACAAGCAACACCATGACTCAACACCCATTATCCTTGCCGCCCGCCATGCCGCTGTTTGACAGCCTGATCTATCTGGAAGCGGGCAACCCGCAGGTCAATCAGTACCTTGCCAACCTCAGCCTTAACGATGTGCCCGATGCCGGGCTGGTTTACGAACTGGCGGTCGACTGGCTGCTGGAGCAGCGCAACAGCGAAAACAACTACAAAACCTATCGCAGCGAGCTGACCACCTTTTTGCATTGGTGCTTTCGCGAGGCAGCCATCAGCCCGAAAGATCTCACTCGCCGCATCATGATCCACTATCTCGACTACTGCCAGTCACCCCCTGACGAGTTGATCGCCTATCGCAACGTGGCGCAGTTTCTCCTCGACAAGGAGTGGGGAGAGCGATTGCCCAATCCGCAATGGCGACCGTTTCTCGGCAAGCGGGATCTGGGCCGCACCTTGCCCTATCGTCTGAGCGAGCAGGCGATGAAGACCAAGCTCGCCATCTTGTCGGCCTTCTTCCAGTTCCTGATCCAGGAGGAGTACATGGACCGCAATCCTGCCCTGCTGCTGCAACGGGTCAAACGACCGCAGCAGCCGGAGGAGGGCGAGCAGGTGCAATGCTTCAGCGAGTTGCAATGGTCCTACGTGATGCAGGCCGCTGATACCCTAGCCAGCGACCACCCGGATCAACACGAACGCAGCCGCTTTCTCATCATTCTGATGTATGCCTGCTATCTGCGGATCTCGGAGGTCGCCGCCAGGCCTGGCTTTACGCCGGTGATGGGACAGTTTCGCCGGGATCGAAAAACCGGCGTCTGGGGCTACTTCATCCCGCAAAGTAAAGGAGGCAAACGGCGTACCGTGGCGGTCTCCCAGGCGCTGCTGGCGGCACTCGAGCGCTACCGCCACTTCCTCGGCCTCTCCCCGTTGCCGACACCGGACGAGCAAACGCCGCTATTCGTTCGCCATAAAGCGGCCGCCCATGGCCGCGAGCAGGGCGAGCTCAATGCCAACCTCGGCATTCGCCAGCTACGGGATTTGATCATGGTGATCATCGGCAAGGGGGCCGAGCTGGCCGAGCAGGATGGCTTTGCCCAGGATGCGGCCGAAATGCGGCAACTATCTCCCCACGCCATTCGCCATACCGGGATCACCCATGACATCAACCTGCACGGGCGGCCGCTCTCCCATGTACAGGCCGATGCCGGACATGACAGCATCGACACCACCTCGAAATATCTGCACACCAGCAACAGTGAACGGCATGAGAGTGCACAGCAGAAACCGCTGGACCGCTTAAACAGCAAAAGTGAGAGATAACAACCATAAAAAACCAACGGCCAGTGTGACATTGCCCTGTTCTCTGCAGGTTATTTTTGACACAAGAAGTGGTTCATTAAGGTCTCATACAAGCTCGAGCTGTTACTTTGCACTTCTCCAAAATGGCAATCGGTTCAGGGAACACTTTCGTGGTTCACACGGGGCGGTAAGGAACGAGTGCGTTGCCATTAGCGGGATAAACCGTTATCCCGCAGCAGAGAGAAAACAAACAATTACATAGCTTGCTGAAATACCGAGACACCCTATGCCGCTAGATATCATCAAAAAAACCTACAAGATTGTCGGACAAGGCGATCTGATGGCGCAATTTACCCTGATCCCTTCAGGCACCTTGAACATCTGGTTTCCCGACACCGGATTACAAATGGAAGCCCCCTGCAGTCAGCTTCGCTTTGAAAATGACACCCTGCTCTATACCAATGGGATGCACTACAGCCAGGCGAGGGCATTCTGGTCGCTAACGCTTCATGGTGTCGATATGAGTGAACTGAAGAGACTGATCATCGAGGTGTGCAATAATTGCCGACCCGCGCACCAACCAACCGTCATGCCAAAACGCAAACGGTGGTTGACCGCCTGAAGGATCAACAGCAAGGCCGGTATCGCAAGATACCGGCCTTTTTCACCTCATGACGCAACGTTCAAAAGCATAAAACGTATGAAGAGAATACCGAGATCAGCAATATCCAGATTGGCCACCCTGAATGTAACACTTTAATAACATTGATATTTATTACCGACATGGCCCTTGCATATCCACTCATCATTGGTGATATTGATATCAATATGACCCGATACCAAGGAGCAGGTATGCAAGTGGCAGTGGTGGAAAAGACATTCAGGATCGTCGGAAAAGGTTCACTAATAGCCCAGTTCACCTTTATCTCATCAGGTACGCTGCATATCTGGTTTCCGGATGTGGGACTGCAGATGGAAGCCCACTGCAAACAGCTGCGTATCGAAGATTGCACCATCATCTATACCAATGGCCTCCATCACGGCCAGCCGCGAGCACTCTGGTCCTTGACTCTCCATCCCGACGATATGAGCGAGCTCAAGCGTATCTTGCAGCAATTCAATACCAGCCTCTATTTAACCTGCCAACCTCCCACGATGGCTATCGCCAAGCAGGCCTTGAGCCTGAATTGACTCAGCTCGCCAGGCAGAATTGTTTCAAATTACACCCGTGTCCAAGCCGGGGGAGGGGATATCACCCATCTCCCGATGACTTCTGATGCGCCTGAAGGTTTTATATACAGCCCATGCTGATCGCCGGGATGATTACTTCTTTACTTCAGCCGGAACGGGCATCACCTGACTTGCTGATTGAGCGCAAAGCGATTGTGGGCGAGGGGACGTTGCCGGATCAGTTGGCCAGGCCGACCTCTATATTCTCAAGCGGCAGGGGAACAGGATGGCTGGGTTGACCGACTTGAGTCGTGACTTGGGCAACATTGCAAAGCAGAATGGCCGTAAAGGTGTTTCATCTTGGATGAGCAGACGTCATGTGGGGATTGGTACCACAGATGATTACACCTCCTCGTCATCTCTCATAATGATGCCGATAAATCTAGTTATCGGCATCAGATAACCAAGGGGCCTCTGGCCCCTTAGTTTTTCCTCTAGTCCTGATCCCGAGGGGTGTTCTTTTCATCATTATGATCGTATCGTTTATGCCCCATGCAAAAAAGAGCCAAAAAAAATGATATAAAATGCAGATTTACGCCTCTTTAATCATGATTTAAAGCATAAATATATCTCAATGGTGGCATCTGACAGCAATAAACGGCTAAAAATATGGTGTGGATATTTTGGGGCCACGCTGACCGCACCGATTATATCTAATAACTTGATATTTAATGAAAATGTCCTGACTATCTCATACGTTATCTCAGCGGATCCGATTCCACTTTGGGGGTTAGAACTCCAGCCAGATCACTTCTGGGAGCTGAAAAAGTACATAGAACCTATCAAGCTAGAATCGATTAGAAGGAGCTCCAGTTTAAGCCCAGACCTCGTTCAATTCATGAAGGACTACACAAAATGATCCTATCCGCTAGAAGCAAGCAGCGACTGAATGCGTGGATTTTCTCTAATTGGCAGTCAGGCAATAGCGTTGATATAGAAAGGTTTTATCAGTTCGTTGGGCAGTATGTGACTGATCATGGTTATGATCTAGACGCAAGCAGCTTTGAAAGTGAGGTCGCAGAAATTGCTGGCATTGCCCACGATAATGAAGAGCTTCTTAACTATGTTCGAGAGTACAGGTGTTTGATGAGCCGTATTTTGGATTTTATGAGAGTTACAGACCGAAGATAATCCAATCCGGACATCAGCTTGGGGCCTTCGGCCCCTTTGTTCTATCCATAAGCACGACTGCGCATAATGTATAT
>NZ_CDBR01000008.1 GCF_000819685.1 Aeromonas allosaccharophila
TCATGCTCTTACCCTGCCTTACGGCTGCTTTCAATACCACTATAATTGTGGATTAGATCAGATAATCCTCTAAGGACTTTCCGCTAGCAACGCCCTCAGCGATGGCTTTCGGCATACGGCCCTGACCAGTCCAGGTTTTTTCCTGGCCATCTTCGTGATACTTGTACTTTGCGGGACGCGGCGCACGCTTGGCCTTTTCCTTTCCTTCAGCTTTCGACGGAGCTGCACTGCCAACCAGTTCGCTGGGGTCAATCCCTGCGTTTTTCAGCATCTCGCTGAATTCCTCGAGCTTACGCAGACGCTCGGCATTTTCCTCCTGATATCGGAGCTCAGCAGCCTCACGCTCTGTAAACACCTCATCAAATTTGGCCTGAATCTCGACCAACTGTTCGAATGGTAGTTCACGCAGAGCAGCCCGGAGACTACGAATATTCAACAGTGTTTTGATAAAATCGTTCATGGATATCACGCCTAAAAAGTTATTTGTTTATTGCCTAGCATTATCACCTAGCTGTAGTTTGGTGCCAATATTTATCATCAAAATAATTGATCTTTATATAGCCACTTAGGGAAGCTATGAGTAACCGCTCAACGTCGATCTGACTTGAGCTAAGACCCCACAGGTTCCATTAGTTACTGCTAGACTGGTTTATTCATACTGACAGCAGAGATCTTGTGATGACTCAACTCATTCTACTAATCGTTGCCCTCAGTACTCATGGGAGATCCCATGAGATTGCATATGAGGTTTGTGATACATTTATTGAGGATGCTGTTCGGTATTCAGAAATGGACACTATGCATCTGACAGCACTGCGCTCACAGGTTATGGCTGCAAAAGATCTAGCTTTTTTTGAAAGGTTGTTTTCGACGACATCAGACAAATTGCTCCGAGCCTATTCTGCCCATAGCATCGAACAGGCTCGTGAAATGGCTTTTCGCGATACACGGCAGTGGGAGCTGTTGTTGCTAGATATCGGCATCAAGATGCATGGACGACCCGCTAGCGAGTTGTGGAGCACGTATTATCTGGCTTGCCGAGAGACACTGTTGTAATACCATCACTATCTAAGATGCCCCCTCGCTCGGGGCGGTTGTAGCTCTACAATCGCAGACCCACACCATCAAGCAGCGAATTATCGGTTTTATGCATAGCCCACAACTACTGGTACAGCTGCTGGCGGCATAGCCGCAGCAAACACGAAAATGCTGAAACCCTGCCTCGTTGCGGGGTTTTTGCTTTCTGGAAACATGGATGTGTAGTGGGCTAATCATCCCGGACACCATTTTGGGTGGTACAGTTGCCACCATAACCTGAGGTGTTCAATGACAAGATTACGTCGCTCATTTACTGCCCAATTCAAACTCGACGCAGTCACATTATCGGTATCGTGAAATGAAATCCTGGCTGCTGACTACGGGATGATATACACCTCGGAGCCCGCTGGCATCTGCATTATCGGTATCGTGAAATGGAACTCAGCCCTTGGCAAATATCGATTGTCGGCTGACAACGAGGTGATCTGCACCTGAGTACCCGCTGGCCTGAACAACTACAGGTATCGTGAAATGGAATGCAGGCCCAGGCAAACATCGATTGTCGGCTGACAACGGGGTGATCTGCACCTGAGTACCCGCTGACCGGTACTGCTACAGGTAGCGTGAAATGGAATTATGACCCTGGCAAACATCGATTGTCGGCTGACAACGGAGTGATCTGCACCTGAGTACCCGCTGGCCTGAACAACTACAGGTATCGTGAAATGGAACTCAGCCCCTGGCAAACATCGATTGTCAGCTGACAACGGAGTGATCTGCACCTGAGTACCCGCTGGCCTGAACAACTACAGGTATCGTGAAATGGAACTCAGCCCCTGGCAAACATCGATTGTCAGCTGACAACGGAGTGATCTG
>NZ_CDBR01000009.1 GCF_000819685.1 Aeromonas allosaccharophila
GGTAGTGGCCGGACGCTTACAGATGTCCGCAACTCGCCTCATCGGGTCATCCAAAAGACGGGGTATGCCGCCACTTGCCCCTTGGTGTGATGCGTCAAATGCCAATGTGACAAATCCCTGTTCTGCCAGTTTCTGAGCGTACAGACCCGCTGTCTGCTCTTTAACACCACCGCCGGGATGCACACTTATGACGGCAGGATACTGACTGGTTTCACTAAAATTCTTTGGCAGATACAGATTTCCTGCCATATCGATATCTTTGTTCTTGAAAGTAACACTTAGCATCTTTACTCTATTTTCATTGGTGTTACTGCCCGCGCCCTCAGTTGCGAAAGCGAATGTAGGCATTAACAGGGATGCAACTAGTGCAGCACCACCGATTAAAACTTGGCGACGCCCAGTGTTCATAAGTATGCGTTTGAAAAGTTGGTTATCCATTTTGAGCATCCTCTAGGTTAAGTGGTCACTATCTGTCTATTAAACGGGATTGAGTTAGGCTCTCAGAGATCGAGCTTTTTTACCCTTAGTAGCAGCCCGCTGTACTGCTATGTACGGTTCGCATGAAATTCGCATTAAAGGTGTCACTACATCGCCTGAACCGTGGGTCGTACTAGGATTTCGTTTAACGTCATGCGTGGCGGTCGGCTTATAGCGAACAAAATGACATCGGCGATATCTTGTGCTGGAATCGCCCACTCCAGAGAGTCCTTTGCGGATTTTTTGCTTTCATTATGAGTAATGTGATCAGCTAACTCGGTAGCAATAGCGCCTGGTTCGATAACCATTACTCGAATGTCAGGCTGGAGTTCGACGCGCAGCGATTCCGACCATCCGTTGATCCCCCATTTTGTCGCTGAATAGGCTGCAAAACCGGCGGGCGCGATACGACCAGCGACCGATGAGATATTGACCAAATCACCGCCTCCGTTAGCGCGTAGCTGGTCAAGAAACACGTTGGTGACTGTCATTGCACCAAGAAGATTCACCTCCACCATTTGACGGTGCTCTGCATGCTGCTCCTTGCTAAACGGGGCGGTAAGCATGACACCTGCATTATTGATAAGAATGTCAACTCCACCAAGCTCACGCTGAACACGCTCAGCCGCTGCAACGATTGAATCTCGATCAGTGACATCGGCCTTAATCGCGATGGCGGCGTCGCCTAGCGAATCGACTAAGGCTTGCAGACGGTCAATACGTCGAGCCAGCAGCACCACTTGATGACCATCTGCCACTAAGGCACGGGCCGTTGCTTCGCCGATTCCTGATGATGCGCCAGTAATTACGGCTACTCGGCCAGTCTTTGGTTGGGTATTCATCATTACATCTCACTTTTTCGATTTAGTTTTAAACTTCCCTTACTGTCACCAAAGGCAATCATTTTTAGACCGGTGTCGCTTAGCCTGGCCAGTTTTGTAGCCAAAAGGCGTAGGGCGTAGGTAGAACCGCCTCAGCTTGTCCAATTCCCAGGTCTCGGGCCGCTTGAAACGGCCAATGCGGATTGGCTAACAGCGTTCGGGCCAAGAACACCACATCGATCTGTTCGTCACGAATAAACGCATCGGCCTCTTTGGCGCTGGTAATCATCCAGCTTGTGCCTACCGCCAGTCCGGTTTCGGCGCGAACTCGTTCGGCGTAGGGCACCATGAAATTGGGTCCCCACGGCACCAGCTCGGCAGGTGTCGTTAGCGCAAGGCCGACATCAACCAAATCCACTCCTAAGCGCTTGAGCCAGCGCAGCACTTGAAGGGCTTCGCTGAACGAGTGTTCTGTACCGTTATCGAATTCCGTGACACCAAGCCGTACGGTCAAGGGCAAGTCATCCGGCCAGACGTTGCGAACCGCCGAAACTGTCTCCAGCAAAAAGCGGGCACGGTTTTCCAGCGATCCGCCGTAGTGATCGGTGCGATGGTTAGCGTGTTGGGATAGAAAGCTCTGACCCAGAAAGCCGTGAGCAAAGTGCAGCTCTAACCATTCAAAACCTGCTTCGTAGGCACGCAAGGCGGCGTCAGCAAAATCCTGCTGGGTTCGCTGAATGTCAGTGAGCGTCATCTCTGTGGGTAGGTGCGGTGCTTCAGGCATATAGGAAAGTGCACTAGGTGCCGCTGGTTGCCACGCTTGTGGGTCGGATTTGTCTAATGGTGCGCCCCCTTCCCAAGGTGGGGTACAAGCGGCCTTGCGTCCGGCATGGCCGAGCTGAATACCAGGTACGGCACCGTTGGATTTGATTGACTGTGCAACAGACGCCATGCCTTCAACGTGAGCATGGCTCCACAGACCCGCATCGCCTAGGGTAATGCGGCCTTCCGGGGAAACGGCAGTAGCCTCAACGACCAGTAAACCCACGCCGCCACGGGCTAGCATAGTGTAATGAGTCTGATGCCAGTCGTTCAAAAAACCATCACGGGCCTGGTACTGGCACATCGGCGAGGCTGCGATGCGGTTCCGCATCGTGATGCGCTTGAGACTGAACGGTGAGAAAAGAGACGGCATTGGCTACTCCGAGGTTGATTACTTACACCTCATCATAGTCGGGTAACCTTTACTGGAGTTGCCAATTTCAAGCACTTCATTGCCTAAAACGATGAAGCCTCATCATTAGCAAGAAAGTGACACCTTGGTTAGTGCTATACTTTTAAACACATAGAATGACATGGATGCTTAGCATGCAGCAAAACTACTTGGCCATTACCAATGGAGCCTCTCCAATAGTCATGTTGGCCAACACTATTGAAACTATTGCCCAAAGTGATGGTGACTACGCCACGGCTATACCAGGGCTTTCACTCCATCGGAGGCGTACCCCAACGGAGCCTGTGCACTGTATCTATACGCTGGGCTTGGGGGTAGTGGCACAAGGTGGCAAGCAAGTCACACTGGGGGACGCACTGCTCGACTACGGTAGAGGAGATTGCATGCTCACGACGATCGACCTGCCTGTGATCTCTCACATTACCCAGGCTAGAATCAAAGAACCTTTCCTGGGCCTTATGTTAACGATGGACGCACGAACTATCGTTCAGGTGGCTTCGGAAATGGATTTATCTCCTCTTCAGCGAAACTCTACCTCTCAGCCCATTACTGTGGCAACGCTAGATTATTCCATGATAGATGCACTTACACGCTTGGTTAGGCTGACTAGCGAACCGCTGTTAGCTCCCAAACTGGCACCTCTCATCAAAGAGGAAATTATAGTGCGATTGCTGGCTGGCCCACTCGGATCGCAGTTAAGAAATTTCCTGATCACGGAATCGCCAAGCCATCAGATCACAAAAGCCATTGCATGGCTAAAGCAACACTTCGCACAAACACTACAAGTGGAGGAGTTGGCAGCCTACGTACACATGAGCCCATCCACTTTTCGCCAGCATTTTCGAGCCATTACCGGCACTAGTCCGCTTCAGTTTCAAAAACAACTGCGGCTGCAAGAGGCTCGGCAATTGATGCTCAACCAAAATGTCGATGCAGGAACCGCCAGCGCGTTTGTGGGTTATGAAAGTCCTTCTCAATTCAATCGGGAGTACCACCGCTTATTCGGCGCGCCCCCCCGAAAAGATGTAAAACAACTGAGACAAGCGGGTGTCATGCGCTAGGTTGTGACGGTAAAATTTCGACCGAATTTCAACCAGGTATTCCGGTTACCCAATTTTTTGAAAATGCATATTTCTAATTCCATCCTTGGGGATGAATACAGCCAGATAATTTTGCTTTTCTGCTTTTCTGCTTTTCTGCTTTTCTGCTTTTCTGCTTTTCTGCTTTTCTGCTTTTCTGCTTTTCTGCTTTTCTGCTTTTCTGCTTTTCTGCTTTTCTGCTTTTCTGCTTTTCAAAAAGTGTCGTTGACTTAACGGTCTTCTCAAAGAATATTAATTATGTTCATCAAGAGATGATTTAATTTCTATGTTATGCAATTGTTTTTTAATTTTAAAGCAAAGACAATGTGGGATAGTAGAACTGGTTTCTCTTCGCTGCGTAGCAGCGGAATGTTGAAACGCTGAAATTTAATTCAAGTTCTCATAATTAGTAAATGGACAGTTTTCCGAATTTTTCAAGTGGGGGTATGTGAAAAAATTTTAAAAATCATTCTGTTTAGTGGAAATTTAACCAATTGAGCTGATTTTATCCTCACAGCCCCCCCCGACTTATTGATTATTGGAAAACCCCATGCTCAACCCGTCCCACAAGATCGATAACAGCCTGAACACCCATCGATGTAGTCAATAGATCGGCAGGTGCTATGCCACCAAGGCCCCTGGCTGGACGGTGTAACCATGACAATGCCCTGAGGGCATCGTTTTCCTGAAGGGACAGAGTGGCATCGAGGGCGAGCACTACTCCATACACCCTGGCACCTTGTGATATTGATAGCGCGGTATCTGCTCTGAGCCTGCGAGTCACAGTGCTCCGGCTAATACCAGCTAGCTTACATATCACACCAACATCAGTTTCAACCAGCGCAGCTAGCTTATGGATGATGTCCGCCGGAACCCCTGCCACAATCCACAGGTGAGCACTCAGTGCTTCACGAGGAACACCCAAGGGGTCAAGGAGTGTAGCTCTAAGGTTCGGATTATGGACTGCATCGAATGTCATGTTACATTCCTCTGTCTGCATGTGCTCTTTATCATGCCCTATCTCACCCCACACTGTCGTGCCCAGTGCTCAACAAAGTTTTCACATGTTGCAGGGCCGACTCATGGTTTCCAACCACCTAAATAACTGATCCCAATAGTGCTACACCTTCGCTGTGCCATAGCCATTCCCCGGGAAAGGAGACACGGTATCCATGAAGTGTTTCACTCGGGCCAGCAGGCTGGCCATTCCGCTACATTGATGATTGCGCGTGATGGTTTCATGTAACTTGTGCCACAGCCGTTCTATGTGATTGAATCGCCCCCAGTTCCCTAGACACCTCACAGCCTTAAAATGAGGCAACTATTGGAGGTGTTATGACACGTCAGCGTTATCCAGAAACATTCAAAATCGAAGCCGTTAAACAAATCACCGAGCGCGGACGGCCGGTGGCTGACGTTGCACGAGCCCTTGGGGTATCCAGCCACAGTCTGTATGCCTGGCTCAGGCAGTACGGCAAGCCTGCTGACCAGCAGCTCGAAGAGTCTGCCTTGCAGGCCGAGATACGCCGCCTGAAAGCCGAACTGCGCCAGGTCACCGAGGAGCGCAATATCCTAAAGGAGGCCGCTGTAGATTCAATTGATCAATGCAACAACCATGTGAAAGCATGCCGTTGCGGAGGATTGTTGAATGAAACGAACATTTACAGCAAAGGAAAAAGCGTTTGTTTTTGATCTGTGGAAGCGCGGAACCGGCTTCAGTGAGATAGCGAGAATCCTGGATTCGAAGCCCGGCACCATTTTCACCATGTTGAGGGATACGGGAGGCATAAAACCGAGCGAACGCCGTCGAGCAGTGGCTCACCTGACGTTATCTGAGCGTGAGGAGATTCGAGCCGGTCTATCGGCAAAAATGAGTATTCGTGCTATAGCACGCTCGCTTAACCGCTCTCCGTCAACAATATCTCGGGAAATTCAACGCAACCGTGGCAGGCGCTATTACAAAGCTGTTGATGCCAATAATCGCGCTAACAGCATGGCCAAAAGACCCAAGGCATGCCTTCTGGAACGGAACCCGCGACTGCGCAAACTGGTGCTGGAAAAACTCGAGTTGAAATGGTCTCCAGAGCAGATATCGGGGTGGGTCAGAAGAACGATGCCCCGCCAAAAAGCGATGCAGATCTCTGCCGAAACAATCTATAAAACGCTGTATTTTCGCAGTCGGAGTGCGCTGCACCACCTGCTTGTCAAACATCTGCGTCGCTCCCACAGCCTGCGCCATGGAAAACGCCACACCCGCAAGGGAGAGAGAGGCACCATCAATATCGTGAACGGCATTTCAATCCATGAGCGCTCCAGGCACATCGATAACCGACGCTCTTTCGGTCACTGGGAAGGGGATTTGGTTTCCGGTACCAAGAACTCTCACATAGCCACACTTGTAGATAGAAAATCGCGCTATACCCTTATTCTCAAGCTAAGTGGAAAAGATGCAGGGTCTGTGAATCAAGCACTTACAGATAAATTCCAAGAACTTCCACCAACGCTAAGACAGTCACTGACGTGGGATCGTGGTATGGAACTGGCCAAACATTTGGAGCTTACAGCCAGCACAGGAGTTCAGGTTTACTTCTGCGACCCTCAGAGCCCCTGGCAACGGGGCACGAATGAGAATACCAATGGCCTGATCCGACAGTACTTCCCCAAAAAGACATGTCTTGCCCAGTATACCCAGCAGGAACTGGATCAGGTTGCAGCCCAACTAAACAGCAGGCCGAGGAAAACCCTGAAATTTAAAACGCCAATAGAGATCCTTGAGAAGGGTGTTGCGTTGACAAGTTGAATCTACAGCCGCGTACTTTGCCAGCGAGTCAAGGAAAGGTACGCGTTCATAACCTCCCGACTCGACCGGTACAGTGTCGTTACCCTGTGCCAGACCCTGGGGGTTCACCGAAGTGGCTTCTACGCGTGGCTGAAACAGCCCACATCGCCACGCCATCAGGAGGACGAACGACTGACCGGATTGGTCAAGCAATCCTGGCTGGAAAGTGGTGCTGTCTACGGTTATCGCAAAATCCATCGCGACCTTCGTGACGCAGGGGAAGCCTGCGGCAAGCACCGTGTGGCCAAATTAATGAGGCGAGAAGGGCTGCGTTCGCAAACGGGCTATCAACGCCGCAAGGGGCATTATGGAGGCAAGAGCCCGCAGGCTGCCCCAAACACGCTGGCACGTCAGTTTAAGGTGCCAGCCCCCAACATCTCCTGGGTGACTGACATTACCTACATTCGCACTCAAGAAGGGTGGCTGTACTTGGCGGTGGTGCTCGACCTGTTCTCTCGCCAGATCGTCGGCTGGGCGATGAAGTCACGCATGACGGCAGACTTGGCGGTTGATGCGTTATTGATGGCCGTCTGGCGGCGCAAGCCCAAGCAGCCGGTACTGGTGCATTCGGATCAGGGCAGCCAGTTTACTGGTGGTGAATGGCAGGACTTTCTGAAGGCCCACAACCTGAGTTGCAGCATGAGCCGACGGGGTAACTGTCACGACAACGCGGTCGCCGAGAGCTTCTTTCAGTTGCTCAAACGGGAGCGGATCAAGCGCAGGATTTACGCGACAAGAGATGAGGCCCGCAGCGATGTGTTTGATTATATCGAGATGTTTTACAACCCAATCAGGCGCCATGGTTCCAATGATGGGCTATCGCCGGTAGAGTTTGAAAGGCAGTTTATTTTTCAGTAATAAAGTGTCTAGAAAACCAGGGGCGATTCAGTTGAGCAGGGTCGATTCAAGCCGCACCAGCCCTTCCCGGTTGGCCAACTGGCAACAGACAACAGGCCTCGACCCGTGATGGCGGATACTCACGGCTCAGGCTCAGCAGCCCTAGGCAGAGCCTGTATGCCTGCTCGGCATGGGCTTTCTATGGCAGCCGTTCACTGACCCAGCACAGGGTGCCCAGTCCGATCTCTGCGGCCCACAGCTTGAGACGCCCGTGCGTCCAGCGTTGCCTGCATGCTGTGACATTCCGGCAACAGGACCAGATTATACACCAGAGATAAGTGCCACTTGTTTGATTGCTTGCAATCGCTTACCATCACTTAAGAACGCTTTTTGGATATCCAATGACCCAGTACGAACGGCTGCTAGAACTCAGCGAGATCATTATCCGTCAGGGCAAGGTGACGCTGGAGTTTATCTGCCAGCGTTATGGTATTTCCTACGATTCTGCACGTCGTGACCTGGTGCTATTGACGCAACAGGCCGGCATCTTGCGTATTCGAGGCGGGGCGCTATATCAGCCGGAAAAACCGGCAGGGCGCTCCTATGACGAGCGAGCGCAACCCAGTGCATTGAAAAGTCGCCTGGCACAGGCGGCGTTGGGGCTGATCCAGCCGCACGATGTGATCATGCTGGACACTGGCAGCATCCTGGCCGGGTTGGCGCGCACCATTAAGGTGGATGCCACCCTAATCACTAATTCAGTCGACATCCTGATCGACGCCAGCTATCGCCCGCATCTGCGCAGCATCATGCTAGGGGGCGAATTCAATACCTTCAATCGCGCCATCTATACTGCCGAATCTATCCGTCAGTTGCAGGGCTATGAGGCGGACAAGGCCTTTATCGGCGTACCGGCCTTCTCCGCCGACGGGGTGAGTTGTGAGCAAGAGATGGAGGCCATGTTCAAACGAACGCTGGCACAGCGGGCGGCCTACACAGTCTGTATGGGCGAGCAGGCCAAGTTCGGACAGCGTCTGCTCTATACCGCCTGTCTGTGGGAGACCATCGACTGTGTGATCACCGATCTGCCGCCGCCGGCAGCGATGCGGCAGATTTTGGAAGCGCATGATGTACACGTATTAATCGTGGAAGAAGGAGAAACACTGTGAAATTGGCATTGATTGGTATCGGTAAGATTGTCCAAGATGTACTGGATGCTTTGACCTCTGTTCCAGGCATGACGGCTTGCGCCTTGTTGGCGCGACCTGCTAGTTTGGCGCGGGCGCAACAATTACAGCAGCAATATTGTGTGGAAAAAGTTTACACCGACTACCATGAATTGTTGGCGGATCCTGAGATTGAGGTGGTCTATTTAGGTATTCCAAACCATCTGCATTTTCACTTCGCTGAACAGGCTTTGCGCGCTGGCAAGCATGTTATTTGTGAAAAGCCTTTTACCTCCAATTTGGAAGAGGCGGAGCAGTTGATTCAGCTGGCCAGGGCCCGGCACTGCTTCTTGTTTGATGCCGTGACGGCGATTCATACACAGGGGTTCCGCTGGATGCAGCAGCAGTTGCCGGCGCTCGGGACGATTCGCTTAGTTCAGGGCAATTATTCCCAGTATTCCAGCCGTTATGATGATTATCTCTCCGGTAAGGTGCAGCCAGCGTTTGATCCAGCCATGTCTGGCGGTGCCCTGTATGACATCAATCTTTACAATGTCTATTTGGCCTGTGCACTGTTTGGTGCGCCGCAAAAGGTCGAATATCGCTGTAATTATGGTTTTAATGGCATTGATATCTCCGGTATCGTCACGCTGCATTATGCCGACTTTATCGCGGTGTGTAGCGGCGCGAAAGATTCTGAGAGTCCGGGGCATTTTACCGTGCAGGGGACTGCGGGCTATGTCCGCATTGCTGGCATCCCCAGTGTGTGCCAGGTGGTGGAACGTAGGCTACGTCATAGCGAGATAGAGCGATTCGCTTCGCCGGATGGCAACCGGATGGTGCCAGAATTCAGCGCGTTTGAGGATTGTATCCGACGTCTGGATATGGCGCAGTGTGAGGCATGGCAGGATTTGGCGCTTATTGTGGCTGCGGTGCTGGAGGCTGCACGGCAGGATGCCGGGATCCGTTTCCCGATGGATCAGCCATAGCTCCGTCAGGTCATGGCTACCGCGCGCAGTGATACACAGTGGTTATACAAAGCGCAAGGTGATGGAAAAAGGGACACCCAAGAAATGACGCTGTGCTGGTGATGCACAAGGAAGGGCTGGCGCACTGGAAGAAGATCACCGTCGCTTGCTGGCAGAGACGTCGATGTATCTCATCTGCTTGCCGGAGTAGTTGATCTAAATCAGGAGGCGTACTGGTATCGTAAACAACAATACCCAAAGAACATGAAAGCTGGTACGGCTTACCACTATGACTATTGAAAACACTCATTGCCTGATGCAGACGTTCTTTAATTTTCTGACAATGTTCATTACCAGCCCCAGGTAAAAGAACTACAAATTCATCCCCACCAAGACGAGCAAAAATATCCGCGTCTCGAAATACTCGGCATAATAATTCCGCCATTTGTCGCAATGCATCATCACCAATATCATGACCTAACTTATCGTTTATCACCTTGAAGTGATTCAGGTCTAAAAAGAGTAGTGCTGCTGGAGCTTTTATGCGAAACGCAGACCATGGGAGCAAAGCGTCCATGCGAGCCAAGAATATCTCTTTGCGGGTTTTGCGGCGTTTACCATTGAACTCGCTATCCGCGAAGGTGAGCTGGTGACTCATGCTGAACCTCATCCCTGATGCCAAGTGAGGCTCACAATCTCACATCAGGGACTTGTTCGCACCTTCCCTAGTTCTCAGACCCATCGCCACCGCAGTGAAGAACAGTTAGGATAGGTCACAAGAACAGCATTCATTGTACATCAGAGGAGAAATCACTATGTCTTATGCTGTTTACCGTCCAAGTACGTCAGTGACCTCTTCCAATACTTTATTTACTTCTCTTGGCATACCGAGTGACCCGTTGGGGGCTCATTTCTGGATCGTGGCCGGAGTCACACCGACCATGATTCATGAGTTGGCAGGAACGGTGAAGACAGACGTGGGTTCTATATGCCGATTAGTCGGCATTAGTAGGAGCACAGTTGCCCGCAAACTCAAGATGGAGGTCGCCCTATCAACATCACAGGGTGCCAGGGTATACGGCGTTGTGCAGGCTCTCGACGCGGTTATCTCCCTTCACGATTACGACACCACAAGGGCATTGTCATGGTTACACCGTCCAGCCTGGGGCCTAGGTGGGGCAGCTCCTGCCACATTGCTGACTACACAGATGGGAGTCCAGGCAGTTGTCGATCTTGTGGGGCGGATTGAACATGGGGTTTGCATATAAGCAATAAGTCGGGGGGCTGTGAGCATAAAACCATCTGAATTGGTTAAACTTCCACCAAGCAGAATGATTTTCAAAATTTTTTCATATCCCCCCACTTGAAAAATTCGGAAAACTGTCCATTTACTAATTATGAGAGCTATAAATAAATTTTTTCCATTTCAACATTCCGCTGCTGCGCAGCGAAGAGAGACCAGTTTTACAAACCCACACCCTATTATTATTCAATAGATGAGATGGAACTGATAAATTAAAGTTTATTACGCCAGATAAAAATCAATGCACCATCACTTTGCAATAATTTCTTCTATGAACTAACAGAGAACAGAGAACAGAGAACAGAGAACAGAGAACAGAGAACAGAGAACAGAGAACAGAGAACAGAGAACAGAGAACAGAGAACAGAGAACAGAGAACAGAGAACAGAGAACAGAGAACACATATTCTCAATAAAGTATGGCTATATTCGCCCATGTCAGGCGGAAATAAAAAACGTGTTATTTTTTTAAAAATAAAATCTTTACCTATGCAAGCTCTTCTTTAGACATACAACTATGTTATCAAACGGAGCCCATCTCCTGGGGAGGGTGACCTATTGGTCGTCTTCAAAGAGGTTCATAACTGATCTGCTTAACCCACCCACCGAGACGAGAACCCAAACGGATAGGTGTCTCGCCCACTGCATAAGGAATCATTCAAGTCTCTTCATTTGGCAAAACAACGCTACTCAAACGCTGATACATCAAAATACGACTAATAACAATCGATCTGTATTGATACCGGTCACACTCTCAGTTAGCATAAGTAATGGTAATGGCAATCATTATCATTGAAGTTAACGCTACGTGGGAGTCGAAATGAAAGCCGGAATTTATTTTCTGCTAACAGCTGCAATACTGGCTGGGTGCAATTCTGATACGAAACCAACAACGAATACTGGAACTGGAACTTTACCTTCTCAACCACCACAGATCTTACCAATATCCTTTATCGTTAGTGTACCTGAGAGTCTAAAGACGACTCTCGCGGGAGGCTTGGTTAGCGCTCGTCAATTAAATACTAAAAAAACGTATCAAAGCACATTAGATTCCAATTCTACAGCAACATTTATTGTTGATAGTTACAACGACAGCTACCCTTTTGAAATCACAATTAGTAATAACAATCAGATATTTAAAGTGCTATCTAGTCAACCAAATATTATGCGCGCTCAAACTGAGCGTATAGATAGTAATACCGTCAATGTTCTGGTCACGCCAGAAACAACTGCGCAGTTTGCCTACTTAGATGAAAACCAAGATGGGATGCTATCAACAGATGAAGTTCAGAACCTCTCAACAAAACTTGCAGAAGCTGAATCAAAGGGGCTAGCATTTATTTTTGCAGCTCTAGAAATTTATGGCATTAATGAATCAATAGAAGGCACTCAAGCTATTAATAGTTATCGCCTCGCATTAGATATGTTTCGTTCTGAGAGCTTGTTAAATATCATTAAAGTAAGAAACCAACGTGAAATCAAGCGAATTCTCGACAGAGACCGACCATCTGAAGTTCTTATAGATGACCCAAACCCAGAATCTGATAGTTTCTTGAGGATTGATCAAACTGGTAAACTACTTTCATCTCAGAACAATGAATACTCTACTTTATCTTGGCAGTGTGTAGATGATCTTCGCAGTCGTTCTAAGCCTCTTCGTAATTATGGTTACGGAGTTAACATCTGGCACTATTCTGATAAAGAAACAGCAAGCATAGAATATAACTGGAGTGATGTGGAAAATAAACTTAACTCACTCAATCAACAGAGCATGTGCAATGTAGGGAATTGGTCAGTTCCTACAGTAGAGGAGCTAGAGTCGCTCTTGGATAGCAACGCGGCCAAGTTCCCATTATCATTTCCATTTTTAACATCAAATTTTTATTGGGTAAACAAAGACAACTCTCGCGCAACCTTAAACCACAGAATATACGATATTAGCGCCGGGGCTTTAGTTGATGATCCGACCCAAACTACAGCTGCCGTCCTATATAAATCATTTACGCGTTTAGATAAAACTAGTTTGCAACGTCAAGTAGACCAAACACCTGATGAAATAAAAGCCGCCTATACAAACGTTAAGGCTCTTTACGCAAATCCAGATCCCGCAACCTGGCCTGCACCGATAGTTGATAATGATGTAGAATGGGCTGAACTTGGCATACTACCTAATGTAGAACACCCGAATTACAATCAATACTCTATTAATGCTCATAGTTTAGGGAAACGCCTGTTTTTTGAACCAAGACTATCAAAAAACCGTGATATTTCATGCTCGACATGTCACACACCATCTCAGGGTTGGGATGACAACCTTATGGTCTCTGTTGGACATAATGGAGAGAAAGGTACAAGAAATGCACCAAGTATTATTAACTCAGCTTTCCAGACATCACTATTCTGGGATGGAAGAGCTACCAATTTGGAAGAACAAGCCCTTAAACCTATAGCCAACCCAATTGAAATGAACTTACCGATAGAGGAGCTTGAAGATAGAGTTTCAAAAGGTCTATTTGACGATTATAGTTCAGATACATTAGCAGCATTCGGCAGTGATCATTTAACAACTGAGATCATTGCCAAATCATTAGCTATGTTCCAACGATCGATTATATCGACTGACGCCAAGTTTGATCGTTTTTTGAAGGGTGAGGCTACTCTAACCAACCAAGAACTTTGGGGATTACATTTATTCAGGACCAAAGCGAAATGTATGAACTGTCACTCAGGTCCGAACTTTACTAACAATGATTTTGAAGACATAGGTTTGTCTGACTACAACCTCCCAGCTAGGGACCTAGGCCGTTACAACGTAACGCTTAACCCAGAAGATTCTGGGAAATTTAAAGTCGCATCGTTAAGAGAGCTGGCACATACCGCTCCATACATGCATACTGGTCGATTTAATTTAGAGGAAGCCATTACTGCATACAATAATGCGATGGGTGTAAACATTGTAGCAAGTAAATTAAAAATTAATGAATATAGGTATGATCCTTTATTCCCTGAAGGTTCAGGTAAGTTACATGTATTAAATCTCACAAAGTCAGAAATTTCTGCCATTGTAGATTTTTTAGGAACTTTAAGCAGTAGCACCCCCCCCATCGCCAAATAGATTTCAATTCATTACCCCCTGTACGAGATGATATAAAGAGCCCATCAAAAAGATGGGCTCAGATTTCCTGATTTATATATTCATTCCTATGATGAACATTGTATTATAAATGATTTTGAAGACTACTGATTTCAAAAAAGAAGTGCCCGGATCTAATCTACAACTACAGTTGTGCCAATCTGAAAATCGACACATGAATTATCAGAGGCTCGCTTACAGGCTAATGTTGACCAACTGACAGGTTTATACAACCGTAGATTTTTTGACATAAAGCTATCCCAGCTATTAAAAATAGCAAGAGCCATTTTATTTAGCACTGTTAGATTTAGATGACCTTAAAAAAGTGAACGATACATTCGGACACCAAACTGGTGACTCTGTTTTAAAAAGAGTAGCGAAACTTGGTAATTCAATTTTTTATGAGCATGGCTGGTTCTGTCGATATGGTGGAGAAGAATTAGCAGTGTTGTTTGAAGTGGGGTCTGGGAACTTAGCGATATCTTTACTGGAGGCATTAAGGCATGGTGTTGAGCATCTGGACTGGCGTGAAGATGCTCTTCGAGTAACACTCAGTGGTGGGGTTGCTGTTAGTAAAAAAGATATTAGTGCAAAAGAGCTTATAAATGCAGCTGACATTCTGGTTTACAACGCTAAACGCGATGGTAAGAATCGAATTTACGAGTGCATATCAATAACCACTGTTCATGAAACCATGTAGCGTGAATACCGTATGATTGATATATGTGCAAGAATTAAATTGAAGTTTTACTATTCAGTGCCTTATGCACTAATTTTACCAGTTATTGTGAGGGTATCTCCTTCGATAGAATTCGTTATTAGATTGTTATGACCGTCAATTATGAGTGTTTGTTGATGAAATAATAGCCGTGGGTGTACAAAACTGGTTTATCTTCGCTGCGTAGCAGCGGAATAATGGTGAGCTGCTTAAATTTCATTGAAGCTCTCATAATTAGTAAATGGACAGTTTTCCGAATTTTTCAAGTGGGGTAAATGAAATAAATTTCAAAAAATGATGAGATTGGTTGTTTTTGAAGCTGTACAGATCTAGTTATCACCTGACACCGGCCTCAAACCGGTGTCTTGTTTACGCTACTTTAGTGCGCACTTCCTTTGGCTTCAATTCCAGAGCCTATTCAACGTGCTGTAGGGGGTTATCCTTGCACACCTTTCCCTGTTGGTCAGCCTGCTCCTATGCATCCTCTAAAGCCCAATGAGCTCGCCTGGGGAGTGGTCATATCTCTAAATCCGATTTAACTGAATAAACTGATGCGTTTTTATACATAGAACCATTTGTGGATAGGATAGAGATGGCAAGAATCCTGATGACTCGCGCCCTTGATGGCCACGGTCATATCTACGATTCTCGAGAATGTCAAACTGTCTCTGACCAAGTGGTTTCTGGGAAAGCCGCGTGAACAGATTTAACGGTATCAACGTTATTTTAAGCCTAACCGTTTAGCCAGTTTATGCAAATTACTTGGGTCAAGAACTAACCGACGAGCCACATTAGCCCAATTGCCCTGACAGGCATCCAAAGTCTGACTTATAACCTTACGCTGATAACCATCCACGGCAATCTTTAGCGATACAGTCTGTTCATCATGCGAAACCTGTGACAACAGTATATGTTCGGTTTTTGTCGAACAAATCGCGTTGGCATCCAATGCCAGATGCTCTGGTTCCAATGTGACAATTTCTGTTCTGACAGCTCCCCGACTGAGTGCACGCAAAGCAGCCCGGCTGATCACATGCTCTAGTTCGCGTACATTGCCCGGCCAGTCATAAGTAAACAAAGCCTGTTCTGCTTCGCGTGATAATCGCAGGCTACGAAAACCAAGACGGGCACGGTTTAGCTCTAGAAAATTCCCTGCCAGTAATAACACATCGTTATCACGCTTCCGCAGTGGGGGGATCGGCACTGGATAAACCGACAACCGATGGTACAAATCAGCCCGGAATTGCCCTTCTCTTACCTGCTCATGCAACTGTCGATTGGTTGCCGCAATGATCCGAACATCGACTTTCTGCTGCTGATCTGTACCGAGTCGTTGGATCTCGCCATTCTGTAACGTGCGTAGCAATTTAGCCTGCACAGTCAGTGGTAATTCACCAACCTCATCGAGAAAAAGCGTACCGCCATGTGCTGCTTCAAATCGACCGGGGCGATCGCTTATCGCACCAGAAAATGCACCTTTAACATGACCAAACAGTTCACTTTCCGCGAGTGACTCTGGTAATGCCGCACAATTGACATGGATCAGCGGTGCAATATGTCGTGGTGATTTACTGTGTAAGCGGCGAGCAAATAGCTCTTTTCCTACACCAGTCTCGCCCAGCAACAACACGGGAAGTTCGGAATCTGCTACCACATCCAGCTCATGCAATAACTTCAGCAAAATCGCACTTTGCCCAATGATTTCACCATCACTAGTATTTTGTTCACCCAGCAATAACGCTTCTGATGCTCGATTACCAACTCGTAACGCTAGAATCTCTTCTTCTAAACGGCTCATACGTATCACCACTTCAGTCAGAGAAGCACTGTGCGTTAATTTATCAACTGCTTCATCGTCAAAAACAAAACCCTCAAAAGCATCTAGCGTTAATGCGCCCCACAATTGCCCTCCTAGATAGAGGCTGATCCCCATGCAATCATGTACGGGTAATGGCAGCCCACGTTGTGAGTCCAGTAAACCATCATATGGATCAGGTAACAGACTTTCCGGTTCAAATCGCACTGCTGAACGACTGGATAAAATAGTGGCCAGACGAGGGTGCTGTGCCACGACAAAACGGCGCCCCAATGTTTCATGCACTAAGCCATCCACTGCCACAGGACAAAGGCAATCACCATCCAATTTCAATAAACCAACTGCACTACAACCAAAATTAGTTCGAATCGCGGAAACCAGCCGCTCCTGTCGAACGGAACGCGGTAGTTCAGTAGTGAGATCAAGTAACAATGATGTTTCAAACATGGTATTTATTACCAGAAATGGTTTTTTTAACCCTATCAGGAGATGGTAAAAAACACCACAAAAATATATAATCCATATATTTCAATGTGTTAGATATGGCATGATTTATGCTTTTACTTATCGAGATAAAATTACTCTATTATTTATCAAGGAGCGCTTTCATGGTCTTACTCGAACAAACTATTGCCAATATTGCTTGTGAAATTCCTGGTGCAACACGAGTATTCCACAAATTTAAACTAGATTTTTGCTGCGGTGGTCAACAACCGTTAAAAGATGCCATCGCTCACCGTAACCTCGATGCCACGCTGGTTATTACTGAATTAGAGCAAGTACAACAGTTACCAAGCCACGAAATTGATTGGCGTACTGCAACACCTTCTGCGCTAATTGATTTTATCCTGGAACGCTTCCATGCTCAGCATCGAATTCAATTACCAGAACTGATCCGCCTTACAAATCGAGTGGAACATGTCCATGCGGATAAAATAGGCTGTCCGTTAGGTCTGGGGGCTCATCTGGTTGATATGCTGCGGGAGCTGGAAGGTCACATGCAGAAAGAAGAGCAGATCCTATTCCCTATGCTGAAAAAGGGTCTTAACAACTCAGTACAAGGCCCAATTGCTATGATGCGTATTGAACATGAACAGCATGGTGAATGTTTGGACGAAATAATGCACCTGACCAATGACATTACGCCTCCGGTAGACGCTTGCGTGACATGGCGTGCACTCTATACCGGCCTGACACAATTGCGAGAAGACCTGATGCAACATATTCATTTGGAAAATAATATTTTATTCGCAAACGCCACCACCAATTAATGACCAGTCATCTATTATTCTCGGGGATATCTGCATATCCCCGTGGATTTGGTAGTCGCGTATTTTGGTTATGTTGACTTTGTGAGAAAATAAGAGAAAGCATTTGTTCAATGCATGTTCATCCATAATATCGAACTTAAAAATAGGTTTAATCGGAAACGAGAATTAAGGTTGGCAGCAAGAATCTCTTGTGGTCTCTTGTGGTAGTTATTGTTCATAAAGTAGGTAATGTTTACGATCCATCTTTTTTATCTATCAGTATCGCTCATAAACACACTTGCTTATATTGTCAACAAAAATATATATCTAATCAACTAATATGTTTATCACATTTGAATCCGTGCTGTATTAAAAATCACCCTACCTGGGCGGCTTCTGGATAGGCTGGAACCCATTTTTATTGTTTAGAACGCGCATAAATCACTTCATTTTATCTACGTTCCATAGTTTAATTGGCAACGTGAATGTTTTTAAATGCGCATTATTTTTTTCGAGGTAACTTATGTTTGGCTTAAAGCTTAAACAACAATATCAGATCTTATCTGATGAAAATCAGATGCTAAAAGAAGAGATAGAGCAGTTACAATCCAGCTATAAGATAGCATGCGAAGAAAGTCAAGAAATTCAGATAAGGCTAAGGAATACACAATCTAGAGAGCGATTTTTCCTTGGAATGTTTACCAATATTGCAAATTTTGGGCAATCACTACATGGGCTCGGTGATTCTTTTTTGGGCCTAGCTGTACAGCTGAATCAACAAAAAATAACTGCTATTTCATCCTCTCGGGAATCAGAAACAAATCGTCTTGCTTTTCAGCAAATGGCTAACAATCTGCACACGATGTTTGAACAAATCACGGCAGCCTCAGAAAATGTGGCCTCGCTACATGAGCGCGCTAGTCAAATCAATGGTATTGTTCAATTAATAAAAGGTATTGCCGATCAAACAAATTTATTAGCGTTAAATGCAGCAATTGAAGCCGCCCGCGCTGGCGAACAAGGGCGCGGATTTGCTGTAGTGGCTGATGAGGTTAGAAGTCTGGCGGAGCGGACCAGCAAAGCGACAACAGAAATTGCTGGGTTGGTGAGCGAAATCCAGTCCGATACCCAACAGGCCAAAAACGTTATGGAACAAGGCGCCATCAATGCTCGTCGTTACAGTGCAGATAGTCTTTCTGCAACTAATGGCATGTCGCAATTAACGGAGCTTTCGCAAAATTTAGAGCAATCAATTACAGGAGCTTCGCTGCTTTCCAATGCGGAATTAGCCAATCTGGAAGAACTCAGTCTTAAATTAGAAGTGTATAAAGTATTAATGGGATTATCCAACCTAACTGCGGAGCAGCTTCCTGATTACACTGAGTGTCGACTCGGCCAGTGGTATTACGCTGGTGAAGGTAAAGCCAGTTTCTCTAAATCATCAGGTTATCGCGAGATGGAAAAACCACATCAAGCTGTACATGACAATGCCAGAAATGCGGTAGCTCGTTTCCATAGTGGCGATTACGATGGGGCACTTTCTGCTTTAGCTGCAATGGAGCAGGCAAATATAACGGTCATGAAGGGTATGAGCCATTTTCTAAAATTATAACTCTAACAACGATTCCTGATTACCCATGATTAGCAGTCACTCCGAACGGCGTTGCTTCCCAAATCAGTCGTAAGAACGTAGCTTCCCCAGCCCCAAGTGACCGTTACACTTGGGCTTTCTGACCAGCAGGCCAAGGTCGTCAGTTTGTTTATCACACTCACATACGCCATCACTTCCCCCACTTGGTCGTTGTAGTTTCGTTGACTGATTCTTCCCACCATCAGCTGTTTGAACCGGGACACCGCCGTCTCTACCAACGAGCGACGGAGATCTCGCCTGGATGCTCAAGCGCAAGCTGCTGCAAGCGATGAAGGAGTCTGACGACAAGCATCCCATCAGCGGTATCATTCAACTCGATGATGTCTACTGGGGCAGTGAACGCCGTGGTGGCAAGCGGGGTTGTGGTACCGTTTGCAAGACACCTTTGTGGCGGCAGTGTCCCTGAAGAAGGAAAGAAATCCAATCAAAATGTGGATGACGGTGGTTGATGGGTTCAAAACTAAGACCATTGGCAAGTGGGCTAAACGACATCTTGCTAACGGGAGTGCCGTGATATCTGATGAGTTATCCCGTTTCAGGGCAGTCAAGGAAGCCAACTGTGAGTACCTGAGTGTCGTCACTGGAGGCAACCTGGATTTACTGGAGCATCTTGCGTTCAACTGGGTAAGCACGATAATAGGGAATGTGCAGAACTCGCTGCGGAGCAGTTGCCATACGCTTGGAACCAAGCCTCTACCAAATCATCTGACGGAATGATGCTTCCGATTTAAGCATCGTTTTGGCATCAAGAGCATGCTGGTTGAATTGAACCACACGATAGAGGAAATCCATCTGATGCCATATCGGGAAGATCATGGGTAATCGGATAGGTGGTACCCCATATCTATAGCCACGTATGAATAATACATACCGATAAATTTGAGGAGCAACCTCTTATAGAAGAGTTAATAACTGTGCGATCTCAAAAACAAGCCTATCCGCTTCATCAGAATCAAAATCTGTTTTCTGAAGTTTTTTGACTCCATGCTCATTCAATAAGACATGATTTGTAGGAGTGAGATTGTGAATAGCCAAACAACTTTTGACACATTGTAAAGGACATCCATCGATAGCAATGATCGATCTACCAGACTTTGCTATACGGACTAAATGCTTTACGTTTCCACCAACACCTGCAATGCAGGACATTTCTGCATCACCTCGTTTATCTAGCTGAATAGCCATATAGTTTGCCATCTGCGCTGCACTTGAACAACCAGAGCATGAATAAACCAATGGTAAAGAACGTAAACATTCACTCATAAAACATCCTTTAAAAATCATAGTCCCATGAAGATGCCCTTAATAAATAGGGCATCTGCGAAATCAATTATCAAATTTAAAGTTTCTACCAATAGCGCTGGTAATTCCGTGGTAACTCCTGAAATTATAAATCAGAGGGCTCCACAAATCCGCGTCAATAACGTCATCTTTTTTAAGTAAAGATGCATCTGCATGCACATGAGTGGCTCGCAATTCAACGATAGCAAAATTATTGCGCTTTGTTATATGTTCAACTAAACACTCGACCTGAATTAAACATTCTTGGATACGAGATGGTTTAACGGTACAGGACGCCAGCTCTGTAAATCCACCAAGAGCAAATTTATTACCACAATAACTGAAACCTATCTTTTCAGATGGGACAGGATCCTTTCCGGTCAATTTGGCAATAGATTCAATTCTATCCGAAAGGTTGTCTGATGCAACATTCAATACGACTTCTGGACAATTCTCAATGTTTTCGATAGCCTTTGAATTTAGACTGAGGCCGATGACAATATTATTCGAAAGAGACCAACTCGATGATATTGGTGTAATGTTAGTTGTATCAGTATCATCGATGGTACTCAGTAGAATTACGGTGTTTCCCCAATAAAGTGATTTTGGGTGAACTTGCTTATGCATTGCCATCTCCTTTGTAACAGAAACACTACAAATTATATATCACAATGTGATATAATTGAACTTATTGTATTTCACCTAAGAAGTCAACAACCGAGTAAGCTATGTTAACAAAAGCTCAATTTGAGGCACTCTCTGAGTTTCGCTATCAGTTAAAGCGTTTTCTTCACTTCAGTGAAACTGCGGCCAAGGATCTCGGGCTCACACCATTACAATATTTATCCCTCCTGCACATTCAAGGATACCCAGGGCGCAACTGGGCAAGCGTGGGTGAACTAGCGGAAAGGTTACAAATGAGTCATCACGCTACCGTAGCTTTACTTACGCGATGTGAGGAGTTGGATCTCGTTGAACGGCGGAAAAATGAAAATGACAAGCGCAAAGTAGATGTGCATCTAACAGATAAAGGGAGAGAATATTTACAGCAATTGGCACAGCAGCATAAAACAGAATTGCAATCGCTTCAAAATACTTTCCAAGTGGCACGTATTACAGCACTGAATGAAAACTATGATGCTGACCAATAAAAACCTTATTTACTAAAAGTATGAGCAAGTGAATTGCTCATACTTAATGGTCAGAATACTCTAGTCATAATTCACATTGAACTGTTTACAATAAAATATGACTTGTGAATATATTTTTTCGTGGTCTTCAAAAAGAATTAAGTCAATAGTTTCGTTATCAGGAAGTATATTTAGTACTCTAGAGCCAGGCTTGCTTTCAACCAACTTAATTAAAGTTATTTGGTGCCATGAGAAAAATAGATGTTTTTTATGGCAATGAAACTCAATGCCGCTGAAGTTCAATTCCAGTTTTACTTTCCTTGCTATACAAATGTATCTTATATCTATAAATGCAGTAATAATGAATATTAGCAATGAAAATAAAATGGTATTGCGATATAACTCTTCAGTTATTGGCAAACCGGTCACTTCGGATACCAACAACAGCAGTGTTGGCCAGAAAACTGCAACAAAGAAAGGTTCGACTAACTTAGTCAAAAACTTTTTATTTGATACATGATATACCATACTACACCTGATAAATAGTAGTCGCAGTTTACACTGCGACTACTACCCTAATCATGTTACCGACGAGACCTTACGATCTGGATGCGTCTAGTTAAATATTCGAGCGGTACACTCCAAACGTGTACCAATCGACAGAATGGAAAGACAACAAACAAAGTCATACCTAAAATCATATGAATTTTGTAGATAAACGATACCCCTTCTAAATTTTTAGATGCCCCTGTTTGGAACGTTACAACATCTTGTGCCCAACTTACGAGCTTCATCATGACACTTCCATCAAGATGGAAAGCAGAAAATGGAATTGTCAGAAGACCAAGCGCTGCCTGGGAAACTAATAGCACTAAAATCAAAATATCCGCAGTCGATGATGTTGCTCTGATCCTTACGTTTGTCAGACGCCGCTTTAAGAGCAGATAACCACCGTACAATGTCATTGCACCAAAGATACCGCCAGCACACATCGCTATGAGTTGTTTTGCTTGCAATGATAAGAATGACTCATATACCCAGTGAGGTGTCAGCAAGCCAAAAAAGTGGCCGAAGATGATACCAAGAATGCCAATGTGGAACAGTCCAGATGCCAGCCTCATATTCGAGTTATCAAGCAACTGGCTTGATCCTGCTCGCCAAGTGTACTGCCCATAATCGTAACGAACCCAACTACCAAGTAGAAAAATGGTAACTGCAATATATGGGTATATATCAAAGAAGAAGCTATGAATATAGTTCATTTGTTTGCCTCACCAATTTCAAGGTACTGTGGTACGACTGCATTCTTAAATCGGTTGCTATGAATCGATTGAATTGAACTGGGACATGATTCTCCTCCTAAAAACTTCACCTGCTCTTCCTCCCAAACAGCATCTAACGCAGCGGGTGTTGCATCATCAGCCTCTTTCATAACTTGTGTGCTTATAAGAGCGCTATCGTACTCTGCCATGGATAGATCAATTAGAACCCCAAATAGAACATGATATTTGCTTTCTCTTTTGAGTAGCCTCTCTTTAAGCAACCCCAAGATCGGAGTGATAAAACACAACCCCTCTATAATTTCAGCGTTATTTCTTGTTGAAAGGTATTCCAAGTAAACAGGAAGAAAATCCGGTAATTCTCTTTTGTTAAGAGAAAATCCTGCATCTTCATATTGCTTAAGCAGGTCTACCATTGCTTGTCCGCGATCACGCGACTCACCATGAACATGCTCAAAAAGAAGCAGAGAGGTGGAACGGCCACGGTCGAAGATATCACAATATATTTCTTGGAATGAAAGTAGAGAACGATCAAACGCATATGTTACAAAATCACATATTGATGATTTTTGTGCCGATGTCAGCTCATTACATTCAGCTATGCAATCAAAGATTTCATCCTTGTTTTCCCACAGATCAATATCTGGGTAGTCCAAGAGGATTGATATGATCTTTAAAGATTTCATTTTTTATCCTCACTTGGATTTGTAGATACATTAATGGCATTAATTCTCTGGCTATTAAACAGGTTGTACTTAGTGTCGCTACCTTTACAACCATCACCAAAGCTAAAGCCACACCCTTTAGCTTCAGGAAATGCTTCTCGTGCTAGCTCGCGATGACTGGAAGGAACTACAAAGCGGTCTTCATAGTTAGCTATAGCCAAATAACGATACATTTCCTGCGCTTGGTGTTCAGTTAAACCAACCTGCTCTAATGCGCTGGTATCCACCTTTTTATCTACAGTTTCAGCTCGCTTATAATGACGCATTGCCAACATACGATTCAGTGCACTCTTAACAGGTGCTATATCGCCAGCGGTCAACAGATTCGCCAAATACTGTAAAGGAATTCGCAAGCTAGAAATATCTGGTAGAACACCATCATCACCTAAATAGCCTGCATCTTTGGCTGATTGGATAGGGGAAAGAGGTGGTACATACCATACCATCGGTAACGTGCGATACTCTGGGTGTAATGGGAGTGCAAGCTTCCATTCCATCGCCATCTTGTACACAGGTGACTTCTGAGCAGCATCTAGAACATTTTGAGTGATGCCTTGCTTTAAGGCTTCTTCAATGATAGCAGGATCATGTGGATTTAAGAAAATCTCCAACTGCTTGTTGTATAAATCCTTGTCATTTTCAGTTGATGCTGCTTGCTCAATACGATCTGCATCATAAAGGATTACTCCCAGATATCTAATTCGTCCTACACATGTTTCAGAGCAGACGGTTGGTTGACCAGACTCAATTCTGGGGTAGCAGAAGATACATTTTTCAGATTTACCACTTTTCCAGTTAAAGTAAATCTTCTTGTAGGGGCAACCAGTAAGACACATACGCCAACCACGACATTTGTCTTGGTCAATAAGGACAATGCCATCTTCTTCACGTTTATATATTGCCCCACTAGGGCAAGTAGCCACACATGCAGGATTCAAGCAATGCTCACAAAGCCGAGGGAGATACATCATGAACGTATTTTCAAACTGTCCATACATCTCCTTTTGGATGTGGTTGAAATTGTAGTCTTGTGAACGCTTAGTGAATTCCCCGCCCAAGATTTCTTCCCAGTTTGGGCCATTGTTGATCTTGTCCATACGTTGACCAGTAATCAGTGAACGTGGACGTGCTATTGGCTGATGCGCACCTTGTTTAGCATTATGTAAATGCTCATAGTCAAAGGTGAAAGGCTCATAATAGTCATCAATAGTCGGCATGTCAGGGTTGTTAAAAATCTTGGCTAAAACGCCAATCCGGTTACCCATTCTTGGAACGATTTTTCCATTGATATTTCGAACCCAGCCACCCTTCCATTTATCCTGATTTTCCCAATCGTTTGGATAGCCCACGCCTGGCTTGCTTTCTACGTTATTAAACCAGGCGTATTCCATTCCCTCGCGACTTGTCCATACGTTCTTACAAGTAACAGAGCAAGTATGACATCCGATGCATTTATCGAGGTTTAGCACCATTCCAATTTGCGCACGAATTTTCATTTTTACTTCTCCCCTGCCTTGTTACTGTACATATTGTCAGCCTGTGTATAGTCATTATTTTCGTCATCAAGCCATTTAACCTGATTCATGCGGCGGACGACAACAAACTCATCACGGTTAGAGCCCACTGTGCCATAATAGTTGAACCCATAAGCCTGATGTGCATATCCGCCAATCATATGAGTTGGTTTAGGACAGACACGAGTAACGGAGTTATGAATCCCACCACGTTGTCCTGTTATTTCGGAGCCTGGAATATTCACCAGGCGCTCTTGAGCGTGATACATCATTACCATTCCAGCAGGGACGCGCTGACTCACCACTGCACGAGCAGTTAATGAACCATTGATATTAAATGCCTCTATCCAGTCGTTATCCTCAATTTTTAGATCTTTAGCATCATCTTCACTTATCCAAACAATTGGCCCACCCCGAGACAGTGTAAGCATCAACAAGTTTTCGCTGTATGTTGAGTGGATACCCCATTTCTGGTGCGGAGTGATCCAGTTCAGAGCTTTCTCTTTGTTACCGTTACCCTTCTTACCCATAATATTTTTAATAGTCTGGGTATTGATTGGTGGTCGATATGAAATGAGACTTTCGCCAAAATCACGCATCCATTGGTGATCCTGATACAGCTGTTGACGACCAGTAATGGTTCGCCATGGAATTAGCTCATGAACGTTTGTATAACCTGCGTTATACGAGACATGCTCGTCTTCCAAACCAGACCATGTTGGGCTAGATATGATTTTTCTCGGCTGAGCCTGAATGTCACGGAAACGAATTTTTTCCTCTTCCTTGTTGATAGCAAGATGTGCATGTTCTCGGCCAGTCAGCTTACTTAATGCATTCCAAGCCTTAACAGCCACATGACCATTAGTCTCTGGGGCTAAAGTAAGAATTACTTCAGCCGCATCAATTGCAGTGTCAATCTTTGGCCGCCCAGCATTCGCGCCATCATGGTGTGTGTAGTTAAGTTTTTTAAGAAGGTCTACTTCGGTTTCTGTGTTCCAATTAATACCCTTGCCACCATTTCCTTGCTTATCAAGGAGTGGGCCTAACGATGTAAATCTTGCGTAGGTGTTAGGATAATCGCGCTCAACGGTCATTATATGTGGTGCAGTTTTTCCTGGAATGAGATCACATTCACCCAATTTCCAGTCTTTTACTTCAAACGCTTGGGCTATTTCTGCTGGAGAGTCATGCTGCATTGGCAATGTAACCACATCGGTTTCAACGCCAAGATGTCCTTTACAGAGCTCAGAAAACGCTTTTGCAATTGCCTTATAAATTTCCCAGTCGGATTTTGCTTCCCAGGCTGGATCTACAGCTGCTGACAATGGATGGATGAATGGATGCATATCCGAGGTATTCATATCATCTTTTTCATACCAGGTTGCAGTAGGCAACACGATGTCTGAAAACAGACAGGTACTCGACATCCGAAAATCTAGAGTCACAACGAGATCAAGCTTGCCTTGGGTTGGGGTATCTTTCCAATCAACTTCAGATGGTTTGCTATCACTGAATGAGCCGAGATCTTTTCCTTGAATGCCATGTTCTGTGCCCAACAGGTACTTGAGCATGTATTCATGACCTTTACCTGAAGACCCAAGAAGGTTTGATCTCCAAATAAACATATTGCGTGGATAATGATCTTCGGGACACTCAGCAGCAAAACGAATACTGCCGTCCTTCAGCGAGTTAACCGTGAACTCTACAGGGCTTACCCCAAGCGCTTTTGCCTGTTCAGCAATACTCAGTGGATTAGTATTCAGCTGAGGGCTTGAAGGAAGCCAACCCAGCCGCTCTGCTTTCACGTTCATATCAATGAGATGCTTACTATATTTACTTGCATCAGCTAAAGGTGAAAGCAATTCTTGGGCATCTAACTTCTCATATCGCCATTGACTAGAGTGGTTATAGAAGAAAGACGTACCATTCATGTGGCGTGGAGGCTTTTGCCAATCTAGGCCAAATGCCAACGGTTGCCAGCCCGTCTGGGGACGAAGCTTCTCTTGCCCTACGTAGTGAGCCCATCCACCACCGCTCTGTCCTACGCAACCACAGAATACCAGCATGTTAATCAAACCACGGTAATTCATATCCATGTGATACCAGTGGTTCATGCCTGCACCAACGATGATCATTGAGCGCCCATGTGTTTTGGCTGCATTGTCAGCAAACTCACGAGCGATGCGGATAATCTCATCTTGTGGTACACCCGTTATTTTTTCTGCCCAAGCGGGTGAATATGCCTTCACTTCCTTATAGGTATGTGCGCTGCTAGGGTCATCAAACCCTCTTTCTACACCATAGTTAGCCACGGTGAGATCGTAGACGGTGGTCACAAATTCTTGGCTTCCATCTGCCAACACGATGGATTTAGCTGGAATTTTTCTTCTGATAACTTCTTCTAATTCAACAGGTGTGAAATGCTCACTTTCCAATCCACCAAAATATGGGAAAGCCACCTCAACTAAATGTTGAGGTTCCTTTATTCCAACAGACAAAGTGACTGGTGTCTTGGACTGCCCAGCGGTCTCTTCAAGATTCCACTTTCCATCCTCTCCCCATCTATAGCCAATCGACCCTTGTGGCGCGACCAGATCACCAGAAACCTCATCAATCGCTATGGTCTTCCATTCAGGGTTGTTCTGTTCACCTATGTTATTGACCAAATCTGATGCTCTCAGGAAGCGTCCTGCTTCATAGCTACCATCTGGTCGTTTGGTCAATCTGACCAACATCGGAAAATCGGTATATTTCCTTGCGTAACTAACAAAATATTCATTTTTATGTTGAACGTGGAACTCGTTCAAAATGACATGGCCCATAGCCAATGCTAACGCGCTGTCTGTACCTTGTTTGGGGTTAAGCCAGTGATCACAAAGCTTAGCTACTTCAGCATAATCTGGAGTTATGGCGACAGTTTTGGTGCCTTTGTATCTAACTTCAGTAAAGAAGTGAGCATCAGGAGTACGAGTCTGAGGAATATTTGAGCCCCAGGCTATGATGTATGAGGAGTTGTACCAATCTGCTGACTCTGGTACGTCTGTTTGCTCTCCCCAAGTCATCGGTGATGCGGGAGGAAGATCACAATACCAGTCATAGAAGCTAAGGCAAGAGCCACCGATGAGCGATAAATATCTTGCACCTGCGGCATAGGAAACCATAGACATCGCTGGAATTGGTGAGAAGCCAACAACGCGATCTGGGCCGTGCTCTTTTACGGTGTAAACGTTTGCCGCTCCAATGATCTCATTAACTTCATTCCAGGTGCTACGAACAAAACCGCCTCTACCTCGGGCAGCCTTATACTTTTTGGATACATTCTGATCGGAAGCAATCGCACCCCATGCTAGAACAGGGTCTTTGTGCTTACTTTTTGCGTCTCGCCAAAGTTCAATCAACGCTTTCCTGACCATTGGGTACTTCAGTCGATTGGCGCTGTACAGATACCACGAGTAGCTTGCCCCTCTTGGGCAGCCGCGAGGCTCATGGTTTGGGAGATCTGGCCTGGTCCTAGGGTAATCAGTTTGCTGCGTTTCCCATGTAACCAAGCCGTTTTTTACATAGATTTTCCAACTACATGAACCAGTACAGTTCACGCCATGTGTTGAGCGTACAATTTTGTCATGTTGCCAGCGGTCTCTGTAACCATCTTCCCAATCTCTGTTCGTATTGTACGTTTGGCCGTGTTCACCAGAAAACTTTTCACCTAATGTCTTTAAATAGTTAAACCTGTCAAGAAACTTGCTCATTTTACTGCTCCATATGCATATGCATTAATAGTAACATTCTATTTATTGAGTTCTTTTCCATATACAAACCATGTTATTAGCCCACAAATAACATAGAAGACTAAAAAAGCTTTCATCGCATTAATTGGTGTTCCGCTGAGAGCTATTGATAAGCCGAATGCGTTTGGAATAAAGAAACCACCAATTGCACCTATTGCTGAGATGAACCCTAATGCTGTTGCTGTATCATTTGCTGATTTTTTTAAGGCTTGAGCTTCTGAATCATATCGCTGTAGATTCCTTTTTATCATCATCCCCCTAAACAAAACGGCGATCATTTGAAATGTAGAACCACTCCCAACTCCTGCGCATGAGAACAAAGCCATAAAGACAGCTAGAAAATAGGTGAAGTTGCCATGCCCTGCATCTGATGGAAGAGTTGAAAACAAAAACGCAACTAACGTAGCCATTAAGCAAAAGCTAACAAAGGTGACTTTAACACCGCCCAGCTTATCTGATAAAACGCCACCAACTGGCCTCATCAATGCGCCGAATAATGGCCCTATGAAAGCATATTTCATTATTTCAATATCAGGGAATTGAGTTTTAGCGAGCATTGCAAACCCCGCAGAGAATCCAATGAATGAACCAAAGGCAGCCAAATATAAAACACTCAAAATCCAAAGATGTTTTTGTTTTAACACTACCCATTGCTCTTTAAACGAGGCTTTGGGTGCTGCAATATCATTCATAAAATGCCACGCTGCAATACTCAATATCAATATTACTGGTATCCATATTAAGGATGCATTGCTGAGCCATATTGATGCATCAGGATTTCCTTGACCTAAACCGAAAGGGCCAAAGATATTTACAGAAATTACGATAGGTACAAGCATCTGCATGACACTGACACCCAAGTTACCTAGCCCCCCATTTAAACCAAGAGCCTTTCCTTGTTGAGTTTTTGGATAAAACAAGCTGATGTTAGCCATACTAGATGCAAAGTTGGCACCACCAAACCCACATAACAAAGAGATTATTAGAAATGTTGAATACGGCGTTGTGGTGTCTTGCACTGCAATGGTCAACCATGACATAGGTATCATAAGCAACAAGGTACTGAATGCTGTCCATCTCCGGCCACCAAAAACTGGGATCACAAATGAGTAAGGGATCCGTCCTAAAGCTCCAGTAAGTGACGGGAGTGCAGTCAGCAGAAACAGCTGGTCTGTTGTAAAGGTGAAACCAGCTAAAGGCAAATTCATTGCTACTACGCTGAATATCATCCACACAGAGAATGAGATCAGTAGACAAGGGATAGATATCAGTAGGTTTCTTCTGGCAATATGAGAACCATTCTCAATCCAAAAGCACTTGTCATCAGGATTCCAGTCAACGAGCGTTTTGCTGTTATTTCTTTTATTTGTGTGACTGTCTTCACATCCATCTTTGTATTTTTGATATATGGACATTTTGCTCACCGGTAAGTGTTGGGGTACACAATGTCCAATAAACAATTTAAATGGATATTTTTTATTGACTTAGATCAACTGAACATATGTATTACAAAAGATGAATATTTCGATAACTACCTATTACAGGGGGGGCGGGTTGAAATTAACCACAACAAAATCATGCACTTAGCTTCAACAAGACTTTCTTTATCATGAGCTGGCTAATGTCTGGAATATTGTAGGTATTTACTTTGAGGTATTTTTATTAGGGTATCTAAAAGGTATAAACATCAGTAGTGACAATCTTAGGAAGTGTCAAATTCGTGAACATACTATTGAAGTATTGGAAGAAACTGTCTATTACAATTTCTATAACGTCAATTATATGTACACTATGCCTCATATCTATATTTAATATGAGTGCATCGATTTATTTGTCATCAAGCATCCAAGGGAATGCATATGTGATAAATAGTATTGGTTCAATTAGAATGAAAGTCTATGCACTCCTCTCAGGAACACTGTCTGTTGATGAAAAAGTGCAAGCGGTTAATAGCGTTGAATCAATTCTGCATGATCCTTTTTTTATTAATACGGCTGAAAAGCACAACCTTAATAAAGAATACATACAACTCAACAGTTTGTGGGATCCAAAATTAAAAAACATTCTTTCCCACTTAAAATCTGGTGATGTAGCAACACCATTAAGCATTAACCGCTCTAAAGAGTTTATTAGTTTGCTACAGAAGATAATCAAAAGCATTGAGAACAAAACAGAATCTAAGATCGTAGTGATTAATGGCCTTCAAAAAGCATCTTCTTTAATTGTTATATTGTTTTCCTTCATCGCAATTTATAGCTTAAATAAGCGTTTCTTTAGACCGTGGTCAAAATTATTGTTAATGGCTAAAAACATTCAGCATGGTGATTTTAGTTCAAAATTTGATTCTGAATCACATGATTACCGCGATGAGATGTGGCAGCTTGGCAATGCATTAAACAATATGTCAGAGGTTGTTAAGCATACCTACAGCGATCTGGAACAGATGGTAGCTGAAAAAACGCATAAACTTAACTTGCAGAATTTGCATTTAGAATTCCTTTATCGCAGTTGTAGATTATTTCAAAATCAAGAATTCAACTGCAAAGTTTTAGCTCCTTTCATGAAAGAATTAATCGGATACACTGGGGCTGGAAAAATAAAAGTATATATTCATGATCCACATAAAAATTCGGTCAAACATTTATACACCTTTGGTGAGAACGTGAGGCCATTACATTGTGCCTCTATGCGTTGCTCATTATGTATTAATAATGCAGATGTCACATCCCCTATTGAGAGTGAATATAATAATAGGTTATGGAACATTGGAGATGCGCATAATGATTATGGTTACATAGAATTTTTCTTTTCAAATGAAGTCACTATATTACATGATACAGAACAATTAATATTTGCATTTTGCAACTTGCTGTCTCAATCCTTATCTCTTTACTACAAAGAGCAACAACAACAACAACTATTATTATTTAAAGAAAGAAACACAATTGCTCAAACACTTCATGATTCGATAGCACAGTCTTTATCATACTTAAAGATAAAGATTAGCCTTCTTCAAAGGGATCCAATCATCATTAGTTCTTCTCAGGTTGATAATGTTTCAGAGATGAGGTGTGAGTTAAATGAAGCTTACTCAAACATCAGAAAACTAATTTCTACTTTTAGAATTCCATATAAGAAAATCGAAACGTTAATTTTATTAAAAGATACGATAGCAATATTTAATGACACATATGGTTTTAACATTAGGTTGGAATATAAAGATTTTTATGAAGACTATTCGCATGAGCAGGAAATACTCATACTGAACTTCTTCAATAAATTATTCGAATGTTTAAGGATAAGTATGCCTCCATCACGGATTGAGCTGCATATAAAATCCCTAGCTGAATATGTCATTATCATCCTGAAGGGTGAAGCTGAGTTCGAGGATTCAATATCGAGCTTAGTTGTTTTTCTAAAATCAGAAAATATTTCATTCATTAATGAACGGACGCAAGTGAAAATTGATCTTCACGTAGTTTGAGGAACACACATGGAAAAAGCTTTAACAACCAACGCAGATGTTTTTTCAATTTTACTAATTGATGATCATCCTGTCCTACGGAGCGGGATTAAGCAACTTTTACGTACAAATCCCTTTTTAACTATTGTAGCTGAAGCCAGTACAGGACAAGATGGTGTTCAGCTAGCATTAGATTATGAACCTGACTTAATTTTGTTAGATCTTAATATGCCTGAGTTTAGTGGTATAGACACATTAAAGTCATTACGAGCGCATAATGTATCTAGCAGAATCGTAATCTTCACAGTATCAGATTATGAAGATGATGTTTCGGATGCTATCCTTGCTGGAGCAGATGGTTATCTACTCAAAGACATGGAACCTGAAGACCTGATTAGCTCGATTGAACAGGCGTGCATGGGAAAACTTGTGATAAGCCCAAAACTAACTGCAATCCTTATTGAAAGTATGCAGTCAAGAAGAAAAAACCGCCTTAAAGACAAAAATCTACAAGTGTTAAGCCATCGCGAAATAGATGTTTTGAAATTTATTGCTCAAGGCTTGCCTAATAAGGTTATATCAAGACGTTTATTCATTTCTGAAGGAACAGTTAAAGTTCATGTAAAAAACATTCTTAAAAAATTAAATCTTCATTCAAGAATTGAAGTTGCAGTGTGGGTTCATAATGAGAAGATTATTTTCGACTAGTAGTGATAACTATTGCGTTATTGAATCATTTGCAGAAATAAAGCGTCACCGAAAAGTGGCGCTTTAATAGCTATCACTCTAATGTGAAAGGCCAGGAAGGATTTCCAATAGATAACGGCGCTGTTCTAATGGTGTGTTGCTTGTCCAAAAATCGAAAATCACATGAGCTAGCAATGGAATTAATAAAAGTAAAACACACAACATTGCAAGTAGCGTTCTTGCAGAAATCTTTTTATTCGCAGTGCCAAAATGAATAGCATTAGCTTGTTTTGGGCATGCAGAGATACAAGTTAAACAGTTTGTACACTCAAGATTTCTGACTGATATAAGTTCATGAACCTGTATTCTTGATGGACATGCTCTACTGCATTTATCACAATCGTATCCCTTGCTTCGTAAACAGCTGCTGGAAGACCTGCGAATACGCAATGGTGTCAGAAGCCCCAGCAAGGAAAGCCATCCACCATAAGGGCATAGGTATCTACAGAAGCCTTGCTTGAAAAGCATCGTGATACTTAATACCCAAACAACAAAAATACCTGATATGAAGTTCAAGTTGAAAAAGAAGGCTCCCATTTTCATGTCAGCAGCTTGGTGATACTGGCTCATCAAGTACCCTGGCAGTGCAACATTTGGAACAGCAAGAATAACTATGAACATCAGAAATGATAGAACTAGAAATTTCTGAGATTTGAGCAGTAGGTCTAACCATTTTGGCGGAGCCCACTCACCTGGTAGCAGCAAATTTCGAAAATGATGCAGCCATTCACCGACAACCCCAAGAGGGCAAAACCATGAGCAGAAGGCACGACCTAAAATGAGTCCAGATAAGGAAATAACCAAGACTGTGATTGTTGCAGCTGGATGGTGGTAATCAGTAATGCCCAAACTCAACAACGCCCGCAAGCCAAGACCGCCCGCTATAGGTAGAAAGCCATCTACGATATCAGGTCTAGACAGCCAAGGTAGGTCACCCTGGTGGAGTTGAAAAATATAAACACCATACTGTATTGTTACAAATCCCCACGATGTAACTAAGAAATATCTAACTAAACTACGAAGTTGTTGATCTCTTGAATCATAAAATGCGGATATTAATTTATATCTATAAAGCATGACAATAGCGACAGCAAGCACGATTAAACTACTTAGTGGTGGCTTGGCTGCTACCGTCAACCATACAGCGGCGGTTAGCATCAGGAACAGCTGCCAAGACCAACCTGAACGCTCATGCCACTGGAACAACAACAGATACACCAAGCCACTCAGCATGGTTATGGTTTCAATCCCACTCATCTAGCCAACTCCCATCGCAAAAACAGCCAATCATAAACAACATTACAGTTATTTATTTTGATCTGGATGGGCAGTTGGCCTAGTTTGTGGCGATGACAAGATTGTAATTTATTCTCTTGTCTTAATGAGTGGGGTGTCTGAGCTTACGTTTTCAGCCCAAAAATGGATATTGAATCTAGCATCTTCAGACAGTTCAACCCTGTGCCAATACTGAGGTGGGCTGGTTGCAAACTCTCCGGCTCGGATTACAAGCGTAATTTCAGGTATCTCCGCTGTTTCATCAGCAAAACCGTAATATGTTACCGTCCCCTCCATTACACATAACTGACCGAATACGCCAGCAGCTGTATTGTGATGGGTTAATAGAGCCTGTGGTACGTTTTCATTTGTAAAGAATGGGGTTGAACGGCGAACAACCCAATGAGCTGGTATACTATGCAGTAGCGACATGTTTTATCCTTAATAATCTATGAAATTAAGTAAGGCTGAGCATATGCTCAGCCAGCAATTATTCATCTAGAAAGAAGGCGTAGAAGTGGGAATGCAGCTCCCATTTGGTCTCCACCTACGACAAAGCCGCACATTTCACCATCCTCGCTGCGAGCTTCTGCGACCATTCCATTTTTATTCCACTTAAACTGCCATGAAAGGTCTGTACCTTTTGTTCTACCAGCTAACTGCAAAGGATATTGAAGTGTTTTTACCTTCACTAGCATTGGAGGAAGCGTTAGTGGTGTTGGCTTACCAATCAGAGTTTTAGATAATGCATTGGCACCGAGAACAATTGGCTGCAAAAAGGGGCGTAATTCACCTTTCCACTCAACGCAATCACCAAGCGCATAAATGTGCTCACTCGATGTTCTCAGGTATTCATCCACTACAATTCCACGCCTTACAGCCAGTCCCGCATTCATCGCTAAGGATAGATTCGGTTGTAGACCTATAGCTGAAATGACAAGATCCTGTTCACTGAAACTGCTGTCAGTGAGCTCTATCGTAAAGGATTCGTTGGCATCTCCTCTTTGTATCGACTTGATACCTCGACCAAGTTTTAGGTCAACCCCCTGCTCCCGTAAGGCTTGCAGTAACGGTTGACTCAATGCAGCTGGCATTAATGTACTTAGGGGGCTGTCCGCCAGATCTACAAGCGTCACAATTCGGTCTTGGCCCACCATATCCATAGCCAACTCACAGCCGATCAAACCTGCTCCGAGTACCATAATGCGTTTTGCATTCTTAATTAATTGTTCGGCATTGGCATAATCATTTTGGCTATTGAGGGTTACCATTTTATCCGAGTTGGGAACGGGAGGCAGTATAGAACTGGCCCCAGTTGCCAGCACTAGCTGGCCATAAGAAAAATCGCCATTATTTGTGTGTACCATTTTGTTATTCGGACTAATGCTATGCACAATCGTATTAGGTGACAGAATGATACGTTGCTGTTCAGCAAATTGAGCCCCCGTCAACTTTGTCATTGCGCTGGCGGTGTAACCACGACTGACCACATGACTCAAGTCCGGTTTGTTATATTCATTGCCATTATCAGCGGTAATAAGACGGATCGGTCTTTCACCATCTAATTTACGCAAGCTTTTTACCAACTGCTGAGCGGCAAAGCCGCTACCGATGATGACTATATCCTGGCTGGAACCAGCATAATGCTCATTTAATGCGCTCATACACATGCCTCCACTGCGCATGGTTCGAATACCTCCTTGCCGATGCCGCAGCCAGGGCAAAGGAAACTCTCCGGTACAAGGCTCCAGGGAGTGCCAACCGCAACCAATTGATCCGGTTCACCTAAGGCGGGGTCATAAACCCACTGGCAGACTGTGCAAAGCATTGCTTGCTCATCGTCTACTCCGGCTACAACTGACTGGGTGGTCTCCTCTACAGGGGAGATATCAACAGTGAATGGCACTTGATGGGCTGCTTTTTCTGGGCGAGGCACCTCAATAGGATGTAACGCCCATTGACGAGCGAGCTGGCGTCCATGCTCGCGGCATTCTGCCAGTGCAGAACCATCTGGTCGCCATTTGGCTTTCAGAGAGATGCTGATATCAAAGCCTGCATCCATCAATCGGGTCTGGATACGATCTACTGCACCACCAGTCCAGCCGTAACTGCCGAATGCAGAAGCACGCTTGTTTCTAAAGCGCAGGCCAGTTATCTCCTCCAGCATGCCTGCCACCTTAGGCATCATGACGTTGTTCATTGTGGATGAGCCCACGAGTATTCCCTTGGAGCGGAACACTTGTGTCAGGATCTCGTTCTTATCGTGGCGGGCTACGTTGTAGATCTTGACTGCGACCCCAGGGTCAACTTCGTGAATACCCTGTGCGATGGCATCGGCCATCATACGGGTGTTGTTTGACATCGAGTCATAGAACAGGGTGATACGATCTTCTTGGTAGTGGTCTGCCCACTCCAGATACTTGAGAATAATTTGGGTCGGATCCTCACGCCAGACAATACCGTGGGAGGTTGCCACCATGCTTACTGGCAGGTTGAATCCAAGCACCTCTTTGATTTTAGCTGTCACAAGTGGGCTGAATGGGGTGAGGATATTTGCGTAGTACCGTTGGCACTGCTCCATCAATTCGGTTTGATCTACTTCGTCATTGAACAGATGCTCATCACAATAGTGTTGACCGAAGGCATCGTTAGAAAACAACACTGCGTCCTCAGTCATGTAGGTCATCATGCTGTCGGGCCAGTGCAGCATAGGTGTTTCAATGAACACCAGCTGCTTGCCATTACCGATGTCGAGACTGTCGCCTGTTTTGACTGGATGGAAGTTCCATTCAGGATGATGATGGTGTCCCGTGATTGAGTCGATAGCGTTGTGAGTGCAGTAAATCGGAGTGCCTGGGATACGAGCCATCAATTCGGTCAGTGCCCCTGCGTGATCTTCCTCAGCATGGTTGATCACCACATAATCGATAAGGTTAAGGTCGATCTCTGCTGCAAGGTTTTGAACGAACTCTCGGCTGAACTTATGATCGACTGTATCAATCAGCACGTTCTTCCCTTCACGGATGAGATAGCTGTTGTAGCTCGTCCCCTTGTTTGTCTTGTACTCAGTACCATGAAAATCTCGAACTTCCCAGTCCCGTTGGCCGACCCAGTGAATGTTGTTTTTGACATGAATGGTCATCTGGCAATTCCTCAGTATGTAATAGTTGGTATTTCTTGATATCAACTATTGCAGCTAACATGCCAACTCATAACTCATTGTTTTTATGAGGCTTAGTTTATTTTCTTGTTAAAATGACATAGTATTGATATTGTTTAAATGACAGCATTAATGTCATTTGGACACTAACAATGATTTCGACAGACAGTTTGGCTCGTATTGCTATAGACATACAGCTGGGGATTTCACATCAAGACAGATTCCACCGCCTTATCCAGAGTATTCGCAGCCTACTGAACTCAGATGCGTCAGCCTTGCTACGGTACGAAGGAGGCCAGTTCATCCCGCTCGCCATCGATGGCTTAATGCAGGACGTATTAGGACGCCGTTTCGCCATCAAGGAGCACCCACGCATGGAGGCAATTGCCCGTGCTGGTGACGTAGTACGCTTTCCGGCAGATAGTAGCTTGCCAGACCCCTATGATGGCTTGATCCCTGATCATGCAGAATTTAAGGTGCATGCTTGTGTTGGTTTACCTTTGTTCTCCGATCAAGTCTTGATTGGTGCATTGACCATCGATGGAATGAATCCTGCCCAGTTTGATGACATTAGCGATGAAGAGTTGCGTCTAGTTGGTGCGCTAGCGGCAGCGGCGTTAAGTAACTCATTACTACTAGAGCGTTTAGCTCGCCAGAGCAGTGAGCCATTAATACCTTCAACACCAACAGGTGCAGATAGATTCGAGATAATCGGGCATTCTCAGGCGATGCAGCAGCTAAAGCATGAGGTAGATATAGTTGCTAACTCTGATTTAAACGTCCTGATTTTGGGCGAAACGGGTGTAGGTAAGGAGTTAATAGCAAAAGCAGTACATCTTGGCTCGCCACGGGCAGATCGCAAATTGGTATATCTCAATTGCGCAGCTCTACCGGAATCCGTAGCAGAGAGTGAATTATTTGGACATGTGAAGGGAGCGTTTACAGGCGCTATTCATAACCGTGCGGGTAAATTTGAATTAGCGGATAAGGGCACGTTGTTCCTGGATGAAGTTGGTGAATTATCCTTATCATTGCAGGCAAAATTGCTACGTGTCATTCAATATGGAGACTTGCAGCGCATTGGTGATGATACCCCACTGAAAGTCAATGTACGTGTGCTTGCTGCAACGAACCGAGACTTGAAGAAAGCAGTCATCGATGGCAAGTTTCGAGCAGACCTCTATCATCGCCTGAGTGTTTTCCCTATACATGTACCAGCCTTGAGAGATAGAGAGGATGATATCTCCTTGTTGGCTGGCTACTTTTGCGAGTGCTGTCGAGTGAGTATGGGGTTAGAGCAACTGCGGATCCAACCTCAAGCACTGCATCTTTTGAAGGGCTATGACTGGCCTGGTAATGTGCGCGAACTGGAGCATGCCATTCATCGTGGTGCCGTATTGGCTAGAGCAGAGCAACGAAGTCCGGTTCTGACGCTTGCAACCCATCATTTCAGTATAGCTATGCCACCAATGCCTCAATCTAGTATAAGCCCTGCCGAAAATATTGATGGCTTCACCACTAACCAAATGGGTTTGAGAGCGTCAACTGATGCATTTCAGTCTGCGCTAATTACGAAGGTGCTAGCAGATCATAATGATAATTGGGCTGCAACAGCACGAGCCTTAGATATTGATTGTGGTAATTTACACCGCCTAGCCAAGCGGTTGGGACTGAAGTAAATATCAGTATTTTTTACATTTTTGAAATTTCGATTTGAAATCAGAGCATTAATAATATAATAGAGCCCTAGTTATGGATAACATTGAATCAAACAGACCACCATCGCCACTAAAAACTTTATTGATTGATGATCATTCCATTCTACGCAGTGGAATAAAAGAGCTTTTATCTACAGATCCTGACATTAAAGTCGTTGCAGAAGCAGGTGATGGCCAACAAGGGCTAGAGCTGGCTATTACTTACGAGCCGGATGTAATAATATTAGATCTTGATATGCCCATACTGAACGGTCTTGAAACGTTAAAAAAAATAAAGGCACATGGGCTGAAATGCAAAGTCATAATTTTCACATGTTCCGACCTTGAAATGGATGTAATTGAGACTTTCAGGGCAGGAGCAGATGGATATTTGCTCAAAGACATAGAGCCATCTGATTTTATAATGTCAATAAGATCAATTTATTCTATTTCATTTGTGGCGAGCCCTTCAATATTAAAGATTTGTAATTCAGATCATTATATTAAGCAATCAAAAAAAGCAGCTAACTCGATAAATTCTTTAAGCCATAGAGAAATAGATGTGCTAAAGCTTATGTCAAACGGCTTTTCAAACAAGCTAATCGCTCAAGAATTATTTATATCTGTAGGAACAGTCAAAATTCACGTGAAAAATATACTAAAAAAATTAAGCTTGAAATCAAGAGTGGAAGTGGCAGTGTGGGCACATAATCGAACTATAAACTAGGTGTATGGGATAGCCCCCTATATTTCCTATAAAATATCACATCATATGTATGCCTTGTATTGGGTTAAGAAGAAATCACCACTTGGCATACATAATATTATGCACCTAAGTGATGATTTATCTAACATTGCTTTTATTAGTTTCATTATAACTTTAATACAACCATCCTGTTCTGAATGAAACGCCTACAAAAACGAATAGGATAGATATGATCGTCACTGCTCGAATGTGCCATCCCATTAAAGCTAAATTAGACTCATTTAAATTCGGAATTACACGAAATCTAGCATTTATTGCAAAACAGGTAGTGAGTGTAAGTAATGCCAATTTAATGAGAATAACATTTGTAACCCTGTTATCAACGTTAAACCAATTTAGTACATCACTCTCAATGTTCAATGCCAGGTAAATACCCGTGACTATCTGCGTTATTAAGGCAGGCATTCCAATTCTCTCGTATACAGATTCAAAGTCTAGTAATATTTTCGTTGACGATTCCTTTAGTGCTTTAGGGAGAACTATTAGAGCGAGTATAATATGCCCGCCAGTCCAGATTGTTGCACCTAAAATATGCAAAAATAACGCAACTCCATGCATGTCAAACACCTTCGATGTTACACATTAAATTGGCATTCAGGATGTTCATTAAAGCACTTTTTGCTAATGATTTCTACTAAAAAAAATTCAGTAGTTAGTAACTGATTTAATTAAAATCACAGTAAGTGTGATGCATTATTATTGATGCTCTACATCACAATGCAAGATGTCTCTGAAAGATACATCTTGCATTTGGATGCAATGTATTTAATTGCACTCTTGATTTATATTTTTATATGATGGGAAAAATTTTTATATTAAAGTGGGATTACATTATCAAATGAGATCTTTGCCATTTTCTTTTAATATTCAAAATAAAATTAATACGGCTAGATTTATAAAAAAACCACCTACACAAAGGAATAGAAATAGTATGGCAGCAAGAATCAAAGGTTTTACACCCGCTTGATGTATTGCACCAATGTGAGTACGTAATCCAAGAGCGGCCATAGCCATTGCAAGCAATATACTGTCGATATCAATCAAGTAATTGACAATGTGTGGAGGTATAATGTTAAGGGAATTTATTCCACTGGCGACAATAAATAATACCGCAAACCATGGTATAGTAATGCTATTGCTTTTATGGGACGTATCATGAGTCTCTTTACCGATGCATGTAGATAATACTATTAAAAATGGTGCGAGCATCATGACACGAATCATCTTAACAATCACGGCCGTATTTGCTGCATCCTCGCTGACACTACGGCCTGCTGCCACTACCTGTGCGACTTCATGAATTGTTGAACCAGCAAACATGCCGTATTGTTCAGCACTTATATCTAAATAGGGATAAATTAGTGGGTATAGAAACATAGCAATAGTTCCAAATACAACCACCGTAGCAACAGCAACTGAAACCTTATGAGCTTGGCCCTTGATCACAGGTTCAGCAGCCATTATCGCAGCTGCACCACAAATGGAACTTCCTGCACCAATTAGCATTGTTGTCTGTTTATCAAGTCTTAATAGTTTTGTTCCAATATAATAAGCCAAGATAAACGTACAGCTGATCATTAATATGTCTATGATAATTCCTGCCCAGCCTATCCCCTCTATTTGCTGGAAGGTTATTCTGAAGCCATAAAGAACAATGCCAACTCTAAGTAATTTATTTTTAGCATAATCTACACCTATAGCAGTATGATTTGCTACACGAGGGAAGAAGGTGTTTCCAATAAAAATCCCAAATACAATAGCCAAAGTAAGCGCACTAAGGCCCATATGAGTTGCAACATCCAGTTTACTAGCTAAAATACTCATTGCGGCAATTATCGCTACGAGTATGATGCCTAGCCACCACTGGTAGCTTTTTAGGCTACTTTTCAAAAACGAATTATTATCATGTACAACAGACGAATGAGGCATTGAGTGGTCTTCTATACTTATTTACTGTGTTATAGCATTATATGCCTTGATAATTGATAATAAAAATACATAATAATTAACAATGGATAACCTACAGTTATGGTTATAAACCTACACCTTTTGCGCATTTTTTATACGGTTTCAAGTGAGGGCGGTTTTTCCAATGCAGCCACACATCTTTGTATTAGCCAGCCAGCGGTATCAAAAGCAGTTAGTGAGTTAGAGCGTCAGATAGGGCTTCCATTACTAGAAAGAGGTTCAGGTAGAAGCCGAAAAGGGATTCATTTGACTGAGCATGGGCAAGTGCTATTTGACCATGCGCATGCAATATACATGTTAGAGCGTGCTGCCATTGATGATATGCAAGCCAGAATTGGAATGAAGAAAGGGCGCTTGACAATTGGAGCAAGTAGCACAATTGCTGGGTATTGGTTTCGACCATATTTATCAAAACTTATACAACGTTTTCCTGATATTGACCTAAAAATAACTACGGGAAATACGCAGTATATAGGACAGCAGTTATTAGACTGTCAAATCGATATCGGATTGGTCGAAGGAACACTGAGTGATCCTCGCCTCTTATCATGTCATTGGCATGATGATGAGCTTTGTCTTATTACATCCCTAACATCAGATACATATGAACATGATTGGGCACAACACACTTGGTTGTTAAGAGAACCTGGTTCAGGAACGAGAGAAGCAACAGAGTTATGGTTAGAAAATCAAGGCATTATCCCTATACGGTGCATTGAATATGGTAGTACTGAAGGAATAGTCAGAGCTGTTGCTGAGGGACTAGGAGTTTCGCTGGTGTCTTCTCGGGTGGTGCGTGAATCAGGATATGCTGATGATGTTTCTGTTATGCCTATTTCTATTAGATTTCGCCCATTATTTATCGTTTTATTGAAAGACAGGCCGATTTCTCCTCTTGTAGAAAAATGTTATAATATCTTGATGAGTCAAAGTTGATATGTAATCTTCAAGCTAATAAGCGTTGTAGAATTTCCTACTCTATCTGCGTTGACGATTTTTCTAAAAGAAATAATCTATCGCATAAAGAAATCCATATTTCAATCCAAGGTGTGATTTGAGCCGGAATATATAGTCATTACTGCTATTTCAAGATCTTTTAGGTGGTTTTTTAGCTTCATGCGGACTGTAACATCTAATATGATATAAGTAGATATGTATACTTATTGGAAAGCTGCTTATAGATACTAATTTTCTATAGCTTGCATTTCTAGACTAATTCCATGTCTTAAATTCAGTATCACCGCACTTAATCACACTATATTATTTTGTTTTTTTAGTTTCTCTACAATCCATGCGCAGGCTTCATCAATTCTTAAAAAACTTTTTACTTCATGCAGCTTAAGTGACGGGAGCCTACTTATCGAAATTGAGTACAACGTTGGTGAGGATATTACATGCGCCTGGCACACTAGCATGCTATTTCCCAACCATTGATGAAAACTATCTGCCGCTTCAAGGGCGTCTTCTGTCGCACCAGCATAATGTCTTACATCAATAAGTAGGCCAAATGGTTTTTCTTTTATTGTTTCAATAGTCGAATGCATTTCTAAAATCCATGCTGCCACACCCTCCTTATTGAATGTACCTATTAACTCACATATGACGATACAATCAGCATGAAGCTCTATTGAATAACGTCCGTGTTCGAGTTTTTTAGACATAATATCTCCAATGCATGAAACACCACTTTATGCGTTTTACACTAAGTAATTGCATTTGCAAACGGTTATTAAGAGGGGACATGCGATACTTATCAAATTGTTAGGTACAACAGTCAAAGATAGCATATCCTGATCTCGTGCTAGTATGGTAAATATGTACTATTAGGAATCCATATAGAATAGGAATTATTTATAATATCCGTAATGTAAGAGATGAGTGGTTGTTCCACTCATCCTTTTTGTATTTAGCGCACGACTAACTATCTTAACAGCAGTATGCTTCTTTCCGCCATTTTTAAAATGGCCGTTGTCGTACTTCCAACAATAAATTGCCTAATGCGCGAGTGACCGTAAGCCCCCATCACAATAAGGTCGCAGCCTACCTCTTCTGCATGCTGGCAAACAACTGGCACCACCTCTCCTTGCAGCAGCATTGCTTCAACCCTGATACCCGCACTCTTCAACAACTGTTTGGCTTGTGCCAGCTGGCGCTCGTGCTCATCACTCGGTTCGCCGACCATCACCAAGTCACACTCCAGCCCCTTGAGCAGAGGACTGCTTGCGATCAATTCCAGCACCTTCTTGGTGGTCGGGCTGGCGTCATAGGCAAACAGGAAGCGGCTTGGGGCCTGAAAGCCCGGCTGCACTACCATGATGGGATTAGCCAAGGTACGGATGACGTTCTCGATATTGCTGCCAATCAGTTCGTGGGCATGGGCGGTGCCCTGCTTGCCCATGATCAACATCCGCATACCGGATGAGAGTTCCAGGGTCGTCTCGACCAACTGGCCGTGGCGTTGCAGGGCCTCGACCCCTGACACCCCCAAGCCAGCCAGATATTCCTTGCCACTGTCCAGCAGAATGCGCCCCTGTTCATGGGCGAGACGGCTGCGTTGGTGATCCAGCTCGGCGAGCTCCTTGAGCAAATGCTCGCGGCTGCCCAGGCCGATGTTGCCGGAGAGATCGGCTTGTCCTTCAAACTCATTTTTTTCCAATACGTGCAGTAGAGTGACAGGTAACCCAGTGTTGGCTGCGGCCCATGCCGCAGCATCACACACAGCTGTCATGGCAGGTGAACCATCGATACAGGCAAAAATGTTTGTCATGGTAAATTCCTTCTTGTGATCAGTGTCCAGCCAGCAGCTTTTCAACTTCTTCCGGTTTATCGTGAACGCCAAAGCGGTCAACGATAGTGGTACTCGCTTCGTTCAAGCCAATCAGCTCGACTTCGGTGCCCTCGCGGCGGAACTTGATGACCACCTTGTCCAGTGCGGTGACAGCGGTGATATCCCAGAAGTGGGCATGGGTGAGGTCGATCACCACTTTCTCTACCACCTCCTTGAAGTCTAATTCGGCAAAGAACTGTTCAGCACTCGCGAAGAATACCTGGCCCCGTACCAGATAGGTGCGTACCTCACCTTTTCCGCTCGCTGTCGCTTTTAACCAGCATGAAGCTGGCAACCTTGTTGGCAAAGAACAGGGAAGGAGCAGTACCCCGACAAGTACCCCGAGCGCCAGGTTATGGGTAGCAACAACCACTGTTGCCACCATCACGATATTGGTTGAGGGCGGGTGCTTTTTGAGATTGTGCAGTGAATCCCAGGAGAACGTCCCGATAGAGACCATGATCATCACGGCCACCAGTGCTGCCATGGGAATCTGGCGGATCCACTCATCCATGAATACCACCATCAGAATGAGCAGAGTACCCGCGACAGAGGTGGAGAGGCGGCCACGCCCACCGGATTTGATGTTGATAATGGACTGACCAATCATGGTGCAGCCCGCCATGCCACCCATCAGGCCAGCGCCTATGTTGGCAATCCCCTGGCCCTTGCATTCACGATTGCGGTCGCTGCTGGTATCCGTCAGATCATCGACAATCGCTGCCGTCATCATGGATTCGAATAGACCCACCACAGCCAGGCCCGCAGAGTAAGGGAAGATAATCGCCAGCGTTTCCAGATTGAGCGGCACTTTGGGCCACAGGAAGATAGGCAGAGTATCGGGCAGCTCGCCCATATCGCCAACAGTGCGGATATCGATGCCCATGGTGATGGCGACTGCCGTCAGGATCACGATGCAGAGCAGCGGAGAAGGCACTAGCTTGCCCACCACCGGAATAAGCGGGAACAGATAGATGATGCCAAGGCCCGCCGCCGTCATGGCGTAGACCTGCCAGGTGACGTTGGTGAGCTCCGGGAGCTGGGCCATAAAGATGAGGATCGCCAGCGTGTTGACGAAGCCGGTCACCACGGAGCGGGAGACAAACCGCATCAGGCTGCCCAGTTTCAGGTAACCCGCCGCGATCTGGAGTACCCCAGTGAGCAGAGTCGCTGCCAGCAGATATTGCAGGCCGTGCTCTTTGACCAGGGTCACCATCAAGAGCGCCATAGCGCCTGTGGCTGCCGAGATCATGCCTGGACGACCGCCGACAAAAGCGATGACCACGGCGATACAGAAGGAGGCATAGAGGCCGACCTTGGGGTCTACTCCGGCGATGATGGAGAAGGCGATGGCTTCTGGGATCAGCGCCAGGGCGACCACAATTCCGGCTAACAGGTCACCACGGATGTTGGAGAACCATTCTTGTCTTGCACGTTCCAGCATGGGGGGATTTTCTCGCTTGTTTAGGATCCATAGCACAACGCATCCATCGACTTGGGGGTCAGATGGAGTTCGGGCAGGATCAGATTGTTGTATTGGGATCTAATGGGTGTAAAAAAGCGCTCCGGTTGTGACAACCAGAGTCAGGCGGCAGGAGCCGCAGAGGTAGAGGTTAAGGCGGCGTCACAGTCACGCCAGTATGCGATTTGTTCATGGGTTGAGGATGATAGAGCTTGTCTAGATAGAGCTCTCATTTTTGAAAAAACACTTTTTTAACTTTCCGCCCTACAGGGCGAACATAACCATTCCTTTACTAAGGTTAATTTTCTATTTTCTATACGTTTATAGATTTTCAATTCATTACTAAGTGATAGAGCATTAATTTATTAAATCAACTTAATTAATCTTAATTTATAAAAGCGACTTTCATTTGCTCTCTTCAATAAGATCGTGTGAGGGGTTGTAAAACTGGGCTCTCTTCGCTGCGTAGCAGCGGAATGTTGAAACGCTGAAATTTAATTCAAGCTCTCATAATTAGTAAATGGACAGTTTTTCGATTTTTTCAAGTGGGGGGATGTGAAAAAATTTCCAAAATCAATTTGATTGATTAAAATTTAACCTATTGTGCTGATTTTATGCTATTAGTCCCCCGACTTATTGGCAAACCCCATGTTCAATCCGTCCCACCTGATCGACAACAGCCTGAACCCCCATCGGTGTAGTCAACAACTTAGCTGGGGCAACGCCACCAAGGCCCCAGGCTGGACGCTCTAACCATGATAATGCCTTGGTGGTGTCGTACTTTTTGAGGGAGAGCACCGCATCGAGGGCCTGTACAACGCCGTATACCCTGGCACCCTGCGATGTTGACAGGGGAGTCTCTGTCTTGAACTTGCGGGCAATTGTGCTTCGGCTAATGCCTGCTAAGCGGCATATCAAACCAGCGTCTGTACTCATCAATTCAGCCAGTCGATGAATGATGCCAGGAGCTACGCCAGCAACAATCCATAGATGTGCCCCCAACGGGTCACTCGGTATGCCAAGAGAGTCAAATATTGTCTTAGTAGAGGCCGTAGCCTTACCTGGATGATAACTGGCATAGGACATAGTCTCTCCCCTGAATTTGCAATGCGTGATTACCGCATCCTATCTGTTCCCTGTGGCGGTGGCGAGGGGGATGAGGACTGTGTTGGATGAGGCACTGGATGCAGAGGTTGAAGAGCCCCATTCGGACAATACCAACTTTTTCGTGAATCTCTGGGCATAATTCTATCTGAGGTCTTTATGAGGCCCTTTTTATGATGTATTGACTATGTTCTAACCATCATACTAGCTAGCGCCGTATACAGAGGATGACGTCATGAGTAAAGAACCGTCCGCACATGAACTAAAACAGACGTGGGGACTACCTGCTCACGCAAAAATGCTGGGGTGGCTACTGCATGACCCCTACAAGGACGAGTTTCTGGTTAAGTACACATCAAACTCTGATATGACGGGTATGTGGTGGGGGTTGAGCCCTGAAACAGCAAAAGCCTTCAAAACGCTAAAGAAGGCAACTGCCGTCCTCGAATCATTGGATCTTGCAGGGCGAGCTGTTGCTGCCCCAGCTTTTGATATTGGAAAGCAGATCATCGTTCTGACGGATGATATTGGTGTTGAAAATCCGCTGAGAAAAGTGACTCGTTTAATGCAAGAAGCTGAGCGTGATGATGCTAATAACTAAACATCCGGTCGAGAGAAACATCGATGGCTATCAATTTTGATTATCGTTGTGGAATCTTAGAGGCAGCCGACACAAAAACTGGCCGAGAATGGTGTTGGTACAAAGGCGACCCCGAGGTTACCAGAACTGAAAACGGCGAGTTATTGAGTTCGATAGGGAAGGTGCGAATAAGC
>NZ_CDBR01000010.1 GCF_000819685.1 Aeromonas allosaccharophila
GCTGCCGGAGTTGAAGGACTGTCTGGAGCTGGTTCGTCTGCCAGAAGAAGAAAAACATCACTATCACACCCTCGGAGGGCTTATCATGCTGCTCCTTGGTCGTGTTCCACACACCGGAGACCTGGTGACACTGGAACAGTGGCAACTGGAAATTGTTGACATGGATGGCCTGCGCATCGACAAGGTGCTCGCCATGCCCTTGACCGATCAACCCAGCTAACCTGCGGAGTTTGCAAGTATGGAGCAGTTTTACCAACTGGCTCACGCCTTTATGAATCACGATCTGAACACACTTTCCGATCCCAAGATGGCCTTCATGATCTGTGGTGTGATTTTGACGTTTCTGGTACTGGAGAACGGATTCATCCCTACCGCCTTTCTGCCCGGTGACAGCCTGCTGATCCTCACCGGCGTGCTTATCTATCAGGATGTGTTGTCACTCGGGGTGATCCCGCTGTTGATCATGGCTACCTTTGTCGGCACCTGGCTCGGTTACATGCAGGGGCGCTTCCTCGGCCATACCCAGCTCTACCACCGGCTGATGTCCCATGTGGAAGAGCGACACCAGCAGAAGGTCTACCACCTGCTGGACAAGTAC
>NZ_CDBR01000011.1 GCF_000819685.1 Aeromonas allosaccharophila
CTACACACCGACGGAGTCAGCTCGGCTGACGGGGGCAGAGTTTATGGAGATGACCCCGCCCTGTCAACAGGGAAACACTGCCAATTCCCCGACCACGGTGCGTTCGCCTGCTTTGCGAACAATCAGCGGTTAAAGGTCAGCCGCTTGCCCAAAATACCGTCGCTAACCTGACCGTTTTGCCAGGCAATCTGGCCGTTCACCAGGGTCATCTCCACCGTGCTGTGGAAGCGGTAGCCATTGAAGGGCGACCAGCCGCAGTGGTAGAGAAGGTTGTCATCGTTGACCACATAGGGCTTGCCCAGATCCAGCAGCACCAGATCGGCGAAGTAACCCTCGCGGATGTAACCGCGATCCTCCACCTGAAAACGCTCGGCCACCGCGTGGGAGGTCTTCTTGACGATGGTCTCCAGGGTGAACACGCCGTTGTGGTAGAGCTCCAGCAGCGCCTGCAGGGAGTGTTGTACCAGCGGCACGCCGGACGGCGCCTTGAAGTAGCTGTTCTGCTTCTCTTCCCAGGTGTGGGGGGCGTGGTCGGTGGCGATGATATCGAGCACATCGTTGCGCACCGCATCGAGCAGGGCGTGCTGATCGGCCGCGCTCTTCACCGCCGGGTTGCACTTGATCTGGCTGCCCAGGGTGTCGTAATCGGCCTCGTTGAAGAACAAATGATGCACACACACCTCGGCGGTGATGTTCTTGTCCTTCAGCTCACGCAGATCCGGGGTGGCGGTAAAGAGCGACAGCTCCTTGGCCGAGGTCAGGTGCAGCACGTGCAGCTTGGCGCCGTACTGTTTGGCCAGCGCCACCGCCATGCTGGAGGATTTGTAGCACGCCTCGTCACTGCGAATGCGGCCGTGCTCGCTCATCGGCACATTCTCGCCCCACTTGGCCCGCGCCGCCTCTTCCGCCTTGGCGATGGTCGGGGTGTCTTCGCAGTGGGTGACGATCATCACCGGACTCTCGCGGAAGATGGCCGCCAGGGTCTCCTGATTGTCCACCAGCATGTTGCCGGTCGAGGAGCCCATGAACACCTTGACCCCGCAGGACTGCTTGGGATCGAGTCGCTTGATCTCTTCCAGGTTGTCGTTGGTGGCGCCGAGATAGAAGCTGTAGTTGGCAACGGAGGAGTTGGCGGCGATCTGGTATTTGGCTTCGAGGGCTTCGAGGGTGGTGGTCTGGGGATTGACGTTGGGCATTTCCATGAAACTGGTGGTGCCACCGGCGACGGCGGCGCGGGATTCGCTGGCGATGGTCCCCTTGTGGGTCAATCCCGGCTCCCGGAAGTGGACCTGATCATCGATCATTCCGGGGATCAGGTGACGACCTGCGGCATCGATGACCAGCGCATCGGGCGCCTCGATATCCGGGGCGATGCGGGCAATCCGTTCCCCCTCGATCAACACGTCGGAGGCATAGATGCGGCCTTCGTTGACCAGGGTGGCATTTTTGATAAGCAGTTTGTTCATGGGGGGTTCCAGTTCCTTTGCCGATAATCGCGGGTCATAATATCGCAAACTGCCCTTTCTCTGTAGCAAGGCCTGACTGATGAAGTTATTTGTAAGAGATTTGACCGTGATCGACTCCAGCTACCTGTGCGAACGCCGCGGCATGGTCGGCGAGAGCTGGCTGGTAGATATCGAGATGAGCGGTGAGCTCAACGAAATGAGCATGCTGCTGGACTTTGGCCGGGTAAAGAAGCTGATCAAATCGATCATCGATGAAGAGGTGGACCACAAGCTGCTGGTGCCGACCGAGTGCCCGCTGATCCACATCGAAACCCTGGACGGCGACGAGAGCACGGTGGATCTGCTGCGCCCGGGGCGCTCCATCCATCTGCGCTGCCCGACCCAGGGCTTCGCCTTTATCCCCGCACCTCTGGTCGATAAAGAGTCGGTGACTCGCTACCTGCTGGCGGTACTGGCCAAACGGCTGCCGGGCAATATCAAGGATCTCTCCATGACCCTGCGCCACGAAGCCATCGACGGTGCCTTCTACCACTACAGCCACGGCCTGAAAAAGCACGATGGCAACTGCCAGCGCATCGCCCACGGCCACCGCTCCCCCATCGAGATCCACGTCGATGGTGAGCGCGATGGTGAGCTAGAGCTCAACTGGGCCGAACGCTGGGGCGATATCTACCTCGGCACCGAGGAAGACAAGGTGGCGTTGACCGAGCTCGCCTTGAGCCCCCGCGCCAATGCCCAGCTTGGCGAGCATCACTGCGGCTTCAAATATGTGGCGCCGCAGGGGCTGTTCCAGCTGGCCATCCCCAGAGCCGAGGTGGAGATGATCGACACCGACACCACGGTCGAGCTGCTGGCCTGCTACATCGCCCGCGAAGTGAAGAAGATGGTGGGCGACAAGTTCGTCAAGATTGTCGCCTATGAAGGGGTCGGCAAGGGCGCGATTGCCTACGCATAAGCGCTCAGCTAACCGCATTAACAACAAGGCCCCGCATCTGCGGGGCCTTCTATTTTCAGCTCTTTCAGCTCGCAACCATCAGGCGCTAAGACGGAAGCGCTTGACCAGACTCTCCTGCTGCTCGGCGAGGGAATCCAGCTGCTGGCTGGTCTCGGCCACCCGCTCAATCCCCTGATAGTTGAGATCCGAGATATCGGAGATGCGGTTGAGGTTGGTGGCGATATCGGCGCTGGTGGCCTGTTGCTGCTCGGCGGCAGAGGCGATCTGGCTCGACATGTCGCTGATCAGCACCACAATCCCCTGCACCTCCTCCATGGCGTTGTTGGCGTGAGAGCTCTGATCCACGCAACTGTCCATCTCGCGGGAGCACTCCTGCATCACGGTCACCGCCTTGGCGACTCCCTGCTGCAGGTTTTCGATCATGGTCTGGATCTCGCTGGTGGATTGTGCGGTGCGGCCCGCCAGACTGCGTACCTCATCCGCAACCACCGCAAATCCGCGCCCCTGCTCGCCGGCCCGCGCCGCTTCGATGGCGGCGTTGAGGGCCAGCAGGTTGGTCTGCTCGGCGATGCCTCGAATGACATCGAGGATATTGCCGATCTGGCTGCTCATGGCGCTCACATCGCCAATCACCTTGCCGGTCTGTTGCAGTTTGCCCGCCAGTTGATGAGTGGTGGTGATATTGCCTGCCATCACCTTGCGCCCCATCTCGGAGGCCTTCTCCACATCCTGCACCCGCTCCAGGGTCTGGTTGGCAGCCTGCGCCACCTCCCGCACCGAGGCCTCCATCTGGGTCATGGCGGCGGCGACCGAGGCGGTCTCCTGCCGCTGTTTTTCCAGATCCGCCCGCACCGATTCGGTTGTGTGGCGGTTGCCGTGGGCGGCATCGTTAAGCTGGGCAGAAGCTTGTGAAAGCTGTGCCAGCACCTCACCCATCTGGGCAATCAGCAGGTTGATCTGGCTGCCCAGCTGGCCGAATTCGTTCTTGCTCTGAAAACCGATGCGCTGGGTCATGTCGCCCTGGGTCACTTCGGTCAGCACCCGCAGCAACTCCCTGAGCGGACGGCGAATGGCCTTGCCCAGGGTATAAGCCACCAGCATGGCGATCAGGATGGCGACTACGATGCTGGTTCCCTGTGTCAGGGTGCTCTGGCTCTGTGTGGCTTTGGCGTGCTGAATGCTCTGACTCATCAGCTGCTGACTCTGGCCGGTGATCCGCTCAAGCCGGTTCTGGATCTCGACGATGAGCGCGCTGGCCTGCTTGCTCTTCTCTCGCATCTGCTCCTGCTGCTTCATCAGCGCCAGATACTGGGAGAGCACGCCTTCGCTCGCGGTAGTGTCACGTACGAAGCCGTGAACATAGTGGCCCATGTCGTTCTCGAAGTTCTTCAGCTCACTCTGCAGATCCTTGATGGTGCTGTTGAACCCTTCAATCTGCATCTTGTTGCGCTTGAGCGCCCCTTCGATTGGAGCCGGAATGGTCTGGTTGAGGGCGTCCATGGTGGAGAGTTCGATGGCGGAGAGCTTGGTGGTCAGGGTCTCGGAGAGCATCTTGATAAAGCTGTCGTCGATGGTGACCATCATGTCACCCAGACTCTTCTTGAACTGGGGCAGACTGACCTGAAACTGCCCCTTGGCCAGATTGACCTTGTGCAGCCGGGTGAGCAGCGCCTCGTGTTCGCCGGGCAGGGTATCGGTCAGTTGCAGGTAGCTGTCGACCTGCTGGCTGAGGCTGCTCATATCCCCTTGCAGTTCGGGGTGGTGGGCCACCTGCTGGCGCAAGACGTCGAGGCTCTTGCCCACCGCAGCCTTGGCCTGTTTCAGTTCGGCCACTTCGGCCGGCAGCTGTTTGGGATCCTGCTCGGTGAGCACATCCCCCAGCCACTTGTTGGCGCTGAGCAGGGTGATCTGGGTCTGACTGCTGGCAATCACCAGCGGCATAGACTGCTGGGTAACCTGCTCCAGTGCGTTCCCCAGGGTCTCCTGACTACGAAATGTGAGCAGTGAACTGGCCACCATCACGGCCACCAGGATCGCGAAGCCAAGGTAGACTCGCTGCAAGATGGAGAGATCCGACATTGTTTGTTTCATTATTGTCCCGCTGTATATGCAAAAGTCCCTTGCCTGAGTACCCCGTCCTTTTGATACCCTGCAGACCCCCCTGAACAGGCGGTGCAGATGACGTCCCTCTGGCTATCGGTATTTTTAACAATAACTGAAGGGAATGGGACATCAGCTGTGTCAAATGTCGGCTTGTGTCACACTTGGCGTGCTGCTCGCCCCCCTTTCGGGAGCCGCTTGGGGTTCTAGTTCAATTTTCTGTTTCATATAAGGGAGTTAGCCATGGCGCAAGAAACCATTTTCAGCAAAATCATCCGTAAAGAGATCCCCGCCGACATCCTTTATCAAGACGATCTGGTCACCGCATTCCGGGATATCCAGCCCAAGGCCAAAACCCATATTCTGATCATCCCCAATGTGCTGATCCCCACCGTCAATGACGTGGAAGCCGAACATGAACTGGCCCTTGGCCGGATGTTCACCGTGGCCCGCAAGCTGGCAAGCGAGGCGGGCATCGCCGAAGATGGCTACCGCCTCATCATGAACTGCAACCGCCACGGCGGGCAGGAGGTCTACCACATCCACATGCATCTGGTCGGTGGCCAGCCGCTGGGGCCGCTGCTCAGCCTGTAATGAATCGCCACGCCTCAACCTGCCGCAGCGCCCTGTTGCTCTGCGGCGCTCTGCTGTTGCTGGGAGGCTGCGCCTCCCGCTGGCAGGATATGTTCGTCTCCTACTCCGATCAGATGGTGCCCCTGCGCAACCAGCTGCTGCTGGGCCATGCCGCCGAGGCGCTGCCCGAGGTGCGTGACTCCACCCTTGGGGATGACACCTTTGTCCTCGATCGCCTCGAAGAGGGGCGCATCGCCTGGCTGGCGGGTCAGGATGCCGGCAGCAAGCAGGCGTTCACCGCCGCCGACAGCCGCCTTCAGTGGGAAGACAATCAGGCCGAATACCGGCTGAGCCACGGGCTCGATCAGGTGCGCAGTCTGCTCACCAACGATCAGTCGATGGCCTATCTCACCCCCGATTACGAACGCACCATGCTGCACCACTATCTGGCCCTCAACTACCTGCAACGGGGTGATGCCGATGGTGCCCTGGTGGAGGTTCGCCGCGCCAATCAGGTGCAGGAGCAGGCCCTGAAACGGCGAGCCGACGAGGTGCGCAAGGCAAAGGACGAGAGCGAAGAGGCCGAGGCAGAAGGCGAGATGCGCCAGCTGATGTCGCGCGGCGCACCGGATCTCGACCGGTTGATCGGCAAGGTCAAAAACGGTTTTCAGAACGCCTACACCTTCTATTTTTCCGCCGTGCTCTATGAAGCGGCCGGGGATCTCAACGATGCCTGGGTCGACTATCAGCGCGGCTACCAGATAGCACCGGACAACCGCAGCCTGCAAGATGCCTTGCTGCGACTGGCGCGGCTGCGTGGTTCGCCGGACGAGATCCGCGAGACCGAAAAAAAGGTGGGCCGCAAAGCGCCGCCGCTTGCCAAGGATCAAGGCCAACTGGTGGTGCTGTTTGAAGATGGCTTGATCCCGGCGCGGCGCGAGCTGTTCCTGCCACTGCCCATCTCCACTTCCAGCGGCGATTTTCGTACCTTTACCGTCGCCATCCCCTATTACGATAATCGGGCCAGCGACACCGGCCCGCTGACGGTGGCAGTCGGCAAACGGGTCGAGCAGACCAGCGAGCTGGTGCGACTGGAAGCGCTGGCCGCCAAAGATCTGCAAGAGCGGCTGCCCGGCATGCTGACCCGTCAGGCGCTGCGACTGGTGGCCAAGGAGCAGATGCGCCACACCGCCGCCAAAGAGGGGGGCGATGTGGGCAATATTCTGGTGGGGATCTTCAATACCCTCTCCGAGCGGGCCGATACCCGCAGCTGGCTGACGCTGCCAGCGCAGGCATCGAGCTGGCAGGGGATGGTGCCGGCAGGTGACATCAATCTCACCTTGGGCGCGGGGGCGGCGCAGCGGCAATTGCCGCTCACCATCCACAAGGGACGCACCACCCTGGTCTGGGTACAGCGCCTCGGCGCCGGTCTGACCACTCGGGTGATGCCACTGTGAACACACGGCCAATGCAGATGAATGAGACGATTAACGGGCAGGCTCACGCGCAGCCCCACTCACCCCGATTAAGGAGAGCAAGATGAAAGTATACGGGTTGGCCCTCGGGCTCGCGCTACTGCTCAGCGGCTGCGCCACCAATACCTCCGGCATTGCGCTCTATGGCCCGGCGGGCGGCGCTCCCACGCTGGAGCAGCATCAAAACGTCAATGTCACCCTGACCGAGTTGAGCCGCCGCCAGCAAAATGGCCTGCTGCAGGTCAATGTGGCCGCCGCCAGCACCCAGCGCGGCGATAACAAGCTGCAATACATGTTCTATTGGTATGATGAGGCCGGTCAGGAGGTCGCCAGCGATGGCCGTGGCTGGACCCCCATCAAGCTGCATGGCTATCAGACCCGCACCCTCTCGGCCCTGGCGCCCAGCCCGGCGGCGCAGGGTTACCGGATTTACGTACGCGAAGTGATTGAGGAATCCAACTGATGAAAATGAATCATGCCCTGCTGATCCTGACCGGCGCGTTGCTCTTGGGCGGCTGCTCCAGCACCACCGTCAGCTATGGCGATCCCACTGAAACCGAAACCGTCACCGTCGATTACGGCTCAAGCGATCTACAGGCCATCGCCGACAAGATGGCGGACTCCATGCTCGCCTCCCCCGCCACCAGCGAGATCACCGCTGGCGGTCGTCCGGTGATGTTTATGGACTCCATCCGCAACAAGACCTCCGAGCACATCGATACCGAAGCCATCACCGATACCATCCGCACCAAGCTGCTGCGGGCCGGCAAGTTCCGCTTCGTTGACATGAGCAAGGTGGCCGCCGTCAAGCAGCAGCTCGAATACCAGCAGAGCAGCGGCATGGTGGATCCGGCCTCCATGGTGCGTCTGGGCAAACAGACCGGTGCCCGCTACATGGTCTATGGCAACCTCAGCAGCATCGTCAAGGACAATGGCAAGGTGAAGGATGTCTATTACCAGATGACCATGAACCTGATGGATCTGCAAAACGGCGAACTGCTGTGGGCCGATCAGAAAGAGATCCGCAAACAGGCGAAGAAATCCACCTTTGGCTGGTAACCGGCTCCCGCTGACGGGCAACTGTGATCCGCTGCTGGCCAACCTGCCCGCCCCCTGGCGGGAGGGGCAGCTGGAACCACTCGGGTTAGGTCTGACCAACTGCAACTATCGACTGCGCCTCCCCTCGGGGCGCAGTTACTTTTTGCGTCAGGGTCATCCCGATCCGCTGCGCCTTGGCATCGACCGTTCCACCGAGTGGCAGCTTTATCAGGGGGCGATGGCCGAAGGGCTGGCGCTGCCTTGCCACTATGGTGATCCCGCAAGCGGTCTGATGCTGCTCGAATGGTGTGATGAGCCCAACTGGGTGGTCGCGGCGCCACCGGCAGCTGATCAGCCCCGTCTGCTGGCTGAGGTGCTGCGCAAGCTCCATCGCCTGCCGCTGCCTGCGGTGGTGATGGCGGTGCGAGCCCACGCGGCTGGCTATCGCGCCCGCCTGGCCCACATACCCTCCTGGCTGCCTGCACTGGAGCGGGGCTTGCTCGCCAGCAGTGAACCAAATGATTGCTGGCGCCCTTGCCACCATGATCTCAATCCGGCTAACTTGTTGGGAAGCAACCCCTGGGTCATCGACTGGGAGTATGGCGCAGCAGGTCACCCCGGCTTTGAGCTCGCCAGCATCCAGCGCACCCACGAGTGGCCCGCCGAGCGTCGCGACGCGCTGGAAGCGCACTATCTGCAGGCCCTGCCGCGCCACCAGTGGCCCGATTTTCAGAGCGAGGCGTTTTTACCCTGGGTCGACTATATCGGCCTGCTCTGGGCCCTGCTGATGGCAGAGCAACAGCCCTCACACGACTATGACACCCTGATCGCCATCAACCGGCAACGACTGGAGTAACAGATGATAAACAAGGTGCGCTGGCACAAGCCGAAAACCTGGGGTCTGCTGCTGATCGGCCTGCTGCTGACCGGTTGCTCCACCCGGGTGATCTACTACTGGCTCGATACCGCCATCATCTGGCAGCTGGATGACTACTTCGCCCTCTCCTATTCGCAAAAGGATCTGCTCAGCCGCGAAGTGAAGGGGTTGATGGCCTGGCACCGCCAGCACGAGTTGCCCCGCTACGCCAAGGATCTCGATGCGCTGGCCAAAGCCATTGCCAGTCCCATGACCCCGGCACAGATCTCGACCAACCTCGATGCGGTGCAGCAGAGCCTGACCCGCACCCTGGAAAACACCATTCCTCGCGCCGTCAGACTGGCGCGCACCCTGACCGACGATCAGGTCGCCCGCTTCATGACCGATCGGGTCAAGCGGCAACAGGAGCGGCAGCACGACTTCGCCACCGAGCCCAAAGAGCAGATGCTGGCGGAGTTTCGCGACAAGATGAACAAGCGGCTCGAGTTCTGGATTGGCGAGGTGAAACCGGCACAGGCGCCACTGGTGGCCCAGTGGGCCGAGTGGCAATACGAGCTGATGCCCCCCTGGCTGGAGTTTCAGGCGTCATGGACCCAGGAGCTGGACAGGCTGATGAAGCAGCGCCAGAGTCCCGACTTTACCCGCGAGCTGACTGACCTGCTGGCCGAAGGAGATGGCCTGATGGATGGCCGCTTTACCGGCTATACCGAACAGTCGCGCCAGCGCACGGTCAACTGGCTGAGCGCCATGAGCCAGTCGCTGGACATCTCCCAGCGGGCCCATCTCTACTCCCTGCTCAAGGGCTATGCCCGCGACTTCGAGCAGATGACCGGAAGCTGACAACGCGACCTCGGAATCATCCTAATTAGGCGGCAAGGGTTGTCCCTCCGCCGCCGCCTGTGGTAGTTTGCCCTTTCTATTTATCGGGAATTAACTTTTTGCGCCTTATCGACAAAGCCAAACTGGTGCTGGTAACTCTGGTTATCGCCCTCACCCTGCTTTGTTCCATCACCCGAATGGAAAGCCCGCTGCTACCCGCATATCCCCACAGTGAACAGCAGCAGACTCAGGTGTTCAATCAGGTGAGCGACAGCGATGATGGCGTCATCAAGTTTGTCGGCAGCCATCAGAATCACCTGCTGCGTCTCGAACAATCCCTGCGCAGTGACGACCAGCCCGACAGCGTGGTCTACGAGCTGATCCAGAGCTGGTCTGCCCAGGCCATCCTGCTGTTGCTGCTCGGCTGGCTGATGCTGGCCCCCGAGCTCTATCACAAACAGAGTTTTCGCCATCACTTCGGCGCGATCCACCGGCGTCATCTACAGCACCAACATCTGCAATACCGCTTCAACCAGAGCTATCTGAGCGCCTGACCCCGGAGGGGTTGGCACATCCACTGTTTGCACATCTCCTCATCCTGACGGATCCGGCTACCGCCTGATCCGCACCCGATGCATCCCATTTTTTGCGCCTTGCCGAGCCTTGCTGCTATCGGCCTGCGCACCATTCTCCTGACAGAGGCTTGTTTGCCATGAGAAAGAGTAATCGCACCATTCTCAACCGCATGAGCAAGTGGCAGTACGCACTGCTGCTGTTGATGCTGTTGACCTTTACCTTTTACTCCCTGCCCACCTTTTTCGGTGAGCAGCCCTCCCTCGGTCTGCACGGACAGCAGCGCCTGACCCCCCAGCAGCAGATGCTGCTGGCCGACAAACACCTGACCCCGGTCAAGGTGATCGAGCAGCCTGAGCGTGTCGAACTGGTCTTTGCCAGCCAGGGCGAGCAGCAACGCGCCAAGCAGTTGCTGGAGCAGCAAGGGGTCGACAGTGCCGCCCTCACCCTGGAGTTTCACTCCAATGCGCCTAGCTGGATAACCCGCCTCGGCGCCGACCCCATCAAGCTGGGGCTCGACCTGCGTGGCGGCTCCCAGCTGCTGATCGGGGTAGACGTGGATTTTGTCATCGATACCCAGACCAAGAATCTGGTGGATACCCTGCGTACCCGCTTTCGTGAAGCGAACCTGCGCGGCGCCAGCGTCATGCGCAGCGCACAGGGCGCCGTAGCCGTGACCCTGCCGGAGGTCGCCGAACAGGAGAGCTGGCTCTCTATCATCAAGGAGAGTGCCGGTACCCGTCAGGATCAGTGGAAGCTGACCCGCTCCGGCAATGATCTGAAACTGGTGCTGAGCGACGCGGAGCGCACCCTGCTGGTCAACAACGCCGTGACCCAAAACCTGTCGATCCTGAAAAAACGGATCAATGAACTCGGCATCGTCGAGGCCTCGGTGGTGCGTCAGGGGCAGGATGGTATCCGTATCGAACTGCCCGGAGTGCACAACCCCAAGCAGGCGAAAGAGGTGATCGGCGCCACCGCCTCGCTGGCTTTCTACGAGGCCAAAGCCGACAGCCACTTCTATATCGCCGATCGCAGCGGTCAGGCCGTCGGCATGGCGCGCAAACCGGTGCTGACCGGTGAGCACATCGTCGATGCCCGCGCCAACATGGGCGAGATGGGTCAACCCCAGGTCAATATCGTGCTCGACACCCTGGGTGGCAGCAAGATGAACCAGTTCAGCCGCCAACATGTGGGCAAACCGATGGCGACCGTCTTCACCGAGTACAAGACCAACGCTCAAGGCAAGCTGCGCGCCCAGAGCGAAGTGATCAACGTCGCCACCATCCAGACTGCCCTTGGCAACCAGTTCCGCATCACCGGCATAGGCAGTCTGCCGGAGGCCCAAGAGCTGGCCATGCTGCTGCGCGCCGGCGCCCTCACCGCCCCTCTCAAGATCCTCGAGGAGCGATCCATTGGCCCGACGCTGGGGATGCAGAATATCGAGGCGGGCTTCACCGCGCTGGCCTTCGGCATGGCAGGCATGATGCTGTTCATGATGGCCTGGTACCGCAAGTTCGGCTGGGTTGCCATCACGGCGCTGGTCGCCAACCTGTTGATGCAGGTCGGCATGCTGGCGGTGCTGCCGGGCGCCGTGCTGACCCTGCCGGGGATCGCCGGTCTGGTGCTGACAGTGGGCATGGCGGTGGATACCCATGTGCTGATCTTCGAGCGGATCAAAGACCGTCTGCGAGAAGGGGGCTCACTGGCCAACGCCATCGACTTTGGCTATCGCTCGGCCTTCCACACCATCTTCGATGCCAACATCACCACCCTCATCTGCGCCGTGGTGCTCTACTCCATCGGCTCCGGGCCGCTGCAGGGCTTCTCCATCACCCTCATTCTGGGTCTGCTCTCCAGCATGATCACCGGGATCTGGGGGACGCGCGCCATCATCAACCCCCTGTGGGGACGCAGCAGCGAGCGCACGTTGAAGGTGTAACGGGACAACAGTCCCTCTGATGAGCGGCTTTGACTGCGCCATCAGCCATGGAGATGGCCGGGGCGACCAAAGCAGAACCCTTTTCCCCGGCGTGTTGTGACACGTCGTGATGGGCCAACAGCCTGATGCTGGCTGGCCAAGGAGATAATTATGTTGAGACTGATCGTTGCCATGGGGCTGACCCGTTGGCGTTATATCGGCCTGTGGGCCTCCATCCTGCTGACCGTGGCCAGCGTGGCCATCTTGCTGGTGAACGGCCTGACACTGGGGCTCGATTTTACCGGCGGGATCCTGCTGGAATTTCATATCCAGACCCTGAAAGAGGCCCATGAGCTCAATGCCATGCTGGTCTCCCCGCTGGCGGGGGCCGTTGAGCTGAGTTCGGCCGGTATTCCCGGCGAGTGGCTGATCAAGCTGCCACCGCACGAACTGCCCTGGCAAGCCACCGAACTGGCCACCATGCTGAGCCAGCAGTTGGGGATGCCGGTCGAGCTGCTGCGCACCACCATCGTCGGCCCTCAGGTGGGCGCCGAGTTGTTCCAGCAGGGGATGCTGGCAGTGCTGGTGGCTTCGCTGGCGATGTCGGCCTATCTGGCATTTCGCTTCGAGTGGCGTCAGGCCATCGGCATCCTGCTCTCGGTGGTGCATGACGCCATAGTCGCGCTGGGTCTGCTCTCCTTGTGCCAGATCGAGTTTGACCTCAACATCATCGCCGGTTTGATGGCGGTGATCGGCTACTCCCTCAACGACAGCATCGTCATCTCGGACAGGCTGCGGGATCTGCTGAGCTCGCGCACCCAGATGGGGATCCACGAGTGCTCCGATGTGGCCATCAAGGCGACCTTCAGTCGCACCATGATCACCTCGGGCACCACCCTGTTTACCGTAGGCGCCCTGCTGCTGTTTGGCGGTGACGCCCTCTACGGCTTCTCCTTCACCCTGTTTGCCGGGATCCTGGTGGGCACCGTCTCCTCCATCACCGTCGCCTCGACCGTGCAGGAGCTGCTGGGCCTCACCCCGCAGGCCTACCAGAAGAAGAGCGAGGAGCCACTGGCCAACGCGGCCTGACCCTTGTACTGACCAGGCCCCTGCCAACCCGCGGCAGGGGCCACCGCTCCCAGTCTCGTCTCAATTGACAACTGAACAGATTCGCAACACTTTCTGATCGGAACGTCGTTTTTAATGACAGAAGAGTCATTTTGTTACGAAATCAACCGCCAAAATGTGACTGAAAGCACTTTCTTGAGGGCTCAAAAGCGGCACCATTGTAGTGATTTATCTACAAAGGGATATGAGATGTTGTTACAACCTGCCAATACAGCGAAATCCAGACAGTTGCTGAACGAGACCATGGCCTTGGTGCTCGCAGGAGGGCGGGGGAGTCGCCTCAAACAGTTAACCGACAACCGGGCCAAGCCTGCGGTGCATTTTGGCGGCAAATTCCGCATCATCGATTTCGTGCTCTCCAACTGCATCAACTCCGGCATCCGCCGGGTCGGTGTCGTCACCCAATACAAGTCCCACAGCCTGTTGCGCCACCTGCAATCCGGCTGGTCCTTCTTGCGCTATCAGATGAACGAGTTTATCGATCTGCTCCCTGCCCAACAGCGGGTGGACGAGGTGAACTGGTATCGTGGCACCGCCGATGCGGTCTATCAGAACCTGGACATCATCCGCGATCACGCCCCCAAATATGTGGTGGTGCTGGCGGGCGATCACATCTACAAGATGGATTACGCCGCCATGCTACTGGATCACGTCAATATGGGCGCCAAGGTCACCGTTGCCTGTATCGAAGTACCGCGCAGCGAGGCAAGCGCCTTCGGGGTGATGGCGGTGGATGATGATCGCAAGATCAATGCGTTTGTCGAAAAACCGGCCAATCCGCCCGCCATGCCGGGCAAGCCAGAGCACGCCCTGGCCTCCATGGGGGTCTATATCTTCGATGCCGAGTATCTCTATCAGCTGCTGGATGAAGATATCGCCAACGCGCAGTCCCACCACGATTTCGGCATGGATGTGATCCCCCGCGTAGTGAAAGAGGGCACCGCTTACGCTCACCCGTTCAGCATGTCCTGCGTCGGTTGTGCCCCTGACAGAGCCCCCTATTGGCGCGATGTAGGCACCGTAGACTCCTTCTGGGAAGCCAATATGGATCTTGCCTCGGTGACCCCGGAGCTCGATATCTACGATCAGGAGTGGCCCATCTGGACCAGCCAGAACATGACCCCCTCCGCCAAGTTCGTGCAGGACAGAAACGGCCAGCACGGCATGACCATCAACTCGATGTTCTCTGGCGGCACCATCGTCAGCGGCTCCTTCATCCTGAGTTCAGTGCTCTTCACCAATGTCCGGGTTGATTCATTCTGCACCCTGGATCAGGCAGTGATCTTCCCGGGTGTGGAGATCGGCGCAGGTTGCCGACTGCGTCGGGTAGTGATCGACAAGGGGTGCAAGCTGCCGGAAGGGATGGTGATCGGTGAGAACGCCGATGAAGATGCCCGCCGCTTCCATCGTTCCGAACAGGGGATCGTACTGGTCACCAAACCGATGCTGGATGCACTGGCAAAAACGGCGCGCAAGCAGGCTGTAGAGCAAGCCGTGCCGGCATAACTCTCCGCCCAGCACTGTTATCGCGACAAAAAACGGGAGCCCTTGCAGGCTCCCGTTTTTTACGGCCACTTGCCCCCGCCATTCGACCTCCCCTTGCTAGAACGTAAAGAAATAATTACAGCAGTGGCTTTTCATGGACAAATCTGGCAGTTAATCCAAACCTTTGGCGATGAGCAGTACTTTTATATTGCCAAAAGGCTATTAAATTCCATATTCACACTTGAAAGTTGGCATTTACTTGGTATTGTGGTGGCCATTCGTAACGAAAGCGGTACTTTCGTAAATATAAAATTACATCCGATGGTATCAAAACCAGTGTGCTGACTCTGGCGAGGCAAACAGGCTATGCAACGAGATCCCCTGAACAACATCCATATCCAGTCCGAACAAGTGATGATCACCCCTGCCCAGCTCAAGGAGAAGTTACCCATCTCCGACAAGGCGCTGGTATTCGTGCAAGGGGCCCGCACTACCATCGCCGACATCATTCACCGCCGCGATCACCGGCTGCTGGTGATCTGTGGTCCCTGCTCCATCCACGACATGGATGCCGCCAAAGAGTACGCAATCCGACTCAAAGCACTGCATGATGCTTACCAAGATTCTCTCTACATCGTCATGCGGGTCTACTTTGAGAAGCCACGCACCACGGTCGGCTGGAAAGGCTTTATCAACGACCCGAATCTGGATGGCACCTTCGATGTGGAGCTGGGGCTGCACCGCGCCCGCGAGCTGCTCTGCTGGCTGGCGGAGCTGGAGCTGCCGCTGGCGACCGAAGCACTCGATCCCATCAGCCCGCAATACCTGGCGGAGCTCTTCTCCTGGTCGGCCATCGGCGCCCGTACTACCGAATCCCAGACCCACAGGGAGATGGCGTCCGGCCTCTCCATGCCAGTGGGCTTCAAGAACGGCACAGACGGCAACCTGGGTACCGCCATCAATGCGCTGCAGGCGGCCTCCTCCCCTCACGCCTTTATGGGGATCAACCAGCAGGGCCAGGTTGCCTTGCTGCAGACCCAGGGCAACCCGGATGGCCACGTGATCCTGCGCGGCGGCAAACATCCCAACTACGACTCGGTTAACGTGTCGCTGGCGGAAGAGGCGCTGGAAAAAGCGGGCCTGCTGCCGAGCCTCGTTGTGGATTGCAGCCACGGCAACTCCAGCAAGGATCACCGTCTGCAGCCCAAGGTGGCCGACAACGTCATCCACCAGATCCAGGAGGGCAACCGCTCCATCATAGGTGTGATGCTCGAATCCAACCTGTTCGAGGGAAACCAGTCCAGCGAACAGCCCAAGTGCGAGATGCGCTACGGTGTCTCCATCACCGATGCCTGCATCGACTGGGATAGCACAGCCGCTCTGCTGGAGCGATGCCATCGCGAGCTGGCGGCGCCGCTCAAGGGCAGAACTGCACGGTAAGCCGTGGTATCTTGTCGTAACTGATTGAACCATAGAGGTATCACTGCCCACGCAGTGATACCTTGTTGCCTCTTGAATTTCAGGGCGCCGCCGCCCGCGGCGCCAGCAGGGACTGGATATGGCTGAAGAGTTGAATGTGCTCAGGGACAAGATAGATGCGGTGGACAAGCAGCTGATCGATCTGCTGGCCGCCCGTCTGGCCCTGGTGGGGGAAGTGGGTGAAGTGAAGAGCCGCCACGGCCTGCCCATCTATGCACCGGACAGGGAGGCGAGCATGCTGGCCCGCCGCCGCGCCGAGGCCGAGCTACTGGGGGTGCCCGGCGATCTCATCGAAGACGTACTGCGCCGGGTGATGCGCGAATCTTACGCCAGCGAGAAAGATACCGGCTTCAAATGCATAAAGCCGGACCTTGGCAAAGTGGTCATCATCGGTGGTCAGGGCCAGCTTGGCCGCTTGTTCGGCCATATGTTCAGCCTCTCAGGCTATCGGGTCGAGACGCTGGAACAAGCCGACTGGCCGCGTGCTGACGAGATCCTCGCCGGAGCCGGTCTGGTGATGGTGGCGGTGCCCATCGATATCACCTGCCAGATCATCGACCGCCTCGGCAACCTGCCCGCCCACTGCCTGCTGGTGGATGTCACCAGCGTGAAGACGGCGCCGCTCGAACATATGCTGGCGGTACACAAGGGGCCGGTGCTGGGGCTGCATCCCATGTTCGGACCGGATGTGGCGAGCCTCGCCAAGCAGGTGATCGTCTGCTGTCAGGGTCGTGACCCCGCCGCCAGCCAATGGCTGCTGGATCAGATGACCATCTGGGGCGCCCGCTTGCAACAGGTAGAAGCCAAGGCCCACGATGAGGCGATGACCCTCATTCAGGCGCTGCGCCACTTCGCCACCTTTGCCTATGGCTGGCACCTCTCCCGGGAGCAAGCCAATCTGGATCGCCTGCTGAGTTTGAGCTCCCCCATCTACCGGCTGGAGCTGGCCATGGTCGGACGGCTATTTGCCCAGGATCCCCACCTCTATGCCGACATCATTTTGTCGTCACCGCAGAATCTGGCGATGATCCGCCGCTACTACCAGAACTTCGGTGAAGCGCTGGGGCTGCTGGAGCGGGGGGACAGAGCCGGATTTATCGACGCCTTCTCGCAGGTCTCCGGTTTCTTCGGCGAACATGCCGACCAGTTCCTGCGTGAAAGCCGCATGCTGCTGGCCCAGGCCAACGACCGCCGCCAACACGGCTGATCCTGCAAAAGCAGTAACGCTCATATCACCAAAAAGGGAAGATACTCCGGCATCTTCCCTTTTTTGTTTATTACCGATTTCAACGCTAACGCTAGTCACGATCGGCCTTACGTCGAGTCCACCGCTGACTGGCCTCAATGCCCTCTCCTGTACTCCGTCACATCCACCATGCACGCCCCCTCAATATCAGCGCAAATAGCGCCCCCCCTGCTGGGATGCTAGAGACTTACAGTCAAACCAAGCTACAACGAGCAATGACTGTACTGCACAAAGGAGAGTGGTGACCTCATCAATCAAAAAGATAAGCAGGAAGCAGGAAGCAGGATAGATTAGCCGAGACAGACGGTTTGCCAAATATCACTTAATACAGCAATCCAGCGATTTATCATGGCGCCAATACGCCGCAGCGACCACCAAAAAGAAAATGGCCGAGATATTATCTCGGCCATTCATAGCTTGGTCAAAGACTCAAGCTAGGATATTACTCATGTGCAACTTATTAGAAGTTGTACTGCAGAGCAACAGTCCACTGGTCGTCTTTATTATCAAGACCTTCGATCTTGTATTCGGTATATGCATTCAGCTTGGAAGTGAATGCGTATTTAACACCCAGCAAAGTATCTTTAACGAGATCTTTGTCTACGCCAGAATTTTTAGATTCAGCAAAGTTGTAACCAGCCAGGAAAGTCCAAGCATCTACGTTGTAAGAGGCAGCAAACTCGTAGCCTTTGCCTTCAACTTTGTTACCGGTAGTTTTGTTCTTGATTTCGCCATCGGTATACATACCAGCGAAGTAGAAACCGGCGATGCCATAGTTGGCACTAACAGCCCACTCAGACTTCTCGCCGTTTTGACCAGCCTGAGTCTTTTGACCTTCCAGATCAGAGTAAGCGTAACCGGCGTTCAGGCCCAGGCCGAAATCAAAGGCGTAGCCAAGAGTTGCAGCATATGCAGAATCACGAGCAACGTCACCAATTACAACAGACTTGATATCGCCACCAGCATCGCTGGAAACTTCAAATTTGTCATCATGGGTCTGATAGGAGAGCTTACCGGTCAAACCACCAAATTTGTTGGAGTAAATAACCTGACCTTCTTGACGACCGTCGTAGAAGTTACCGCGGCTACCCCATTCGTTGAAAATATCAGTTGCAGCGATGGCATCGTAGAAGGCAGTGTCAGTTTGACCAAAAATGACCTGGCCGTATTGGGTACCATCAAAACCGGCATAAATATGACGAGCTTTAAACTTACCGCCGTCTGTATTGTCAGAGTTTTCTGCAGCAACTTGCCATTCAGTTTTTGCAATACCAGACCAAGTGTTGTTCAGAGCAACTTTGCCAGACCAACCCAAGCGGGAAGCACCAATCAACTCACCATCGGTGTCATCGTGCTCACCGTAGTAGTTAGCCTGTACACGGCCGTATACGTCAAAAGTGGTACCGTCTTTGTCATAGATCACTGCGGCGTTAGCGGCGGATGCAAACAGAGCCGGGATAGCAATAGCCAGAATTGTCTTTTTCATAGTTTCCAATGCCTACTGTAATTAAACACTAAGTTGTTGTTATTCCCTGTGTTAGCGATGTTCTTTGCATCACTATGCCGCCGAGACTAGCACCGGATTTTTTGAACCGCAATGAAAAAACTTGGAACTTTTTATGGAAACCATAGTCATGGAGACAAAAATGTGAGCCAAGTCTCACCTAGCAGCAAGGCAAAAGGAAAACGTTTACAATGAATCCTGCTGATTATTTGGACTCAAATAGTTTGTTTTGCATGCAAATAACGCTAACTGCCTGATAAACAACCAAAGTGGTCTGATCAGCGTAAAACTGCCGTGATAATGGCTGTTGCCTCGACCTCACCAAGGGGTTGCGGGTATCCTTGTCCTTCGATTAACCCTTAACTGGCCTTCTCTTCATGCTCTCTACTCGCCTCAAAGCCACCATTCGTCAAACCTATCGCCAGATTTCGGATGGATTACCCGGTTTTGTACCGCGCAAAGAGCAGAACTTTCTGGTGGCCGAGATAGCCAAAACCCTGACCGGCGAGTACGACAAACAGCGCCGGATCCTGGTGGCCGAAGCGGGAACCGGTATCGGCAAATCTCTCTCCTATGCTCAGGGCGCCATCCCGGTGGCACGGCTCACCCAGAAGAAGCTGGTTATCTCCACCGCTACCGTGGCCCTGCAGGAGCAGCTGATCCACAAAGACCTCCCCTTTTACCACCGCCACAGCGAGCTGCCGTTTCGCTTTATGCTGGTCAAGGGGCGTCAGCGTTACTGCTGCGAGCATCTGCTGGAGCAGGCTGCCAGTGGTGCCGAGATGGCCAACTTCGAGCTCGACTTCGGTAGCCTGAGCAAACACAAGCCATCGGACAGCGACAAGGATCGTTACCAGGCGCTGTGGCAGGCCTATACGAATGGCAAGTGGGACGGGGATCGGGACAACTGGCCGGAGCCCATTCCCGACACTTGCTGGGATCGCATCGCCGCCGACCGCCACACCTGCAACAAGGCGCTGAGCCATCACCAGCACTGCCCCTTTCATCGCGCCCGCAACGACATGGAGAGCGCCGATGTGCTGGTCGTCAACCATGCGCTACTGCTCTCCGATCTCACCATGGGCGGCGGCATCATTCTGCCGCCCCCTGATGAGTGCATCTATGTGCTGGATGAGGCCCATCACCTGCCCACCATCGCCCGGGATCACGGCGCGGCGTCGGCCAGCGTCAAAGGCTCGCGTCGCTGGCTGGAGAAGCTGGTACAAAGTGCAGGCAAGCTGGCGCGGACGCTTAATAAGGAGAGCCTGCTCGACCCCCAACTCAAACTGCAGGATGCGCTGGCCTCCATCCAGCCCGACCTGAAGGCGGTCGAGCAGTGGCTCAGCGCCAACGATCGGCTGTTTGGTACGGAACCTCACTACCGCTTCGCCGAAGGGGTATTGCCGGATCCCCTGCCCATGCTGGCGGAGAATCTCAAGGAGTCGAGCAAGAAGGCGCTGCGAGCGCTGGATCGGATGCAAGGGGCCATAGGTGAAGCGCTGAAAGATGGCGAGATCCGCCGCAAGGAGGCCGAACCTCTGCTGGCAGAGAGCGGTTTTCATCTGCAGCGGCTGGAGAGTTTCTGCGCCCTGTGGGAGATGCTGGGGCGCCATGTGCCGACCGGTAAAACCCCGCTCGCCCGCTGGATGGCCAAGAGCGATGACGGCGATATCTGGTTGCACGCCTCACCGATTGAGGTGGGCTATCTGCTGGAGGAGTGGCTCTGGTCGAAATGTCTGGGAGCCGTACTGGTCTCGGCGACCCTCACCGCCCTCTCTTCCTTTAGCTATTTTCGCCATCAGGTGGGGCTCAAGGAGCACGACGGTACCCGCTATCTGCGCTTGCGCTCCCCCTTTGACTACCAGAAAGCCGAGCTCTATCTGCCCAAGATGGAGCACGAACCCAACTCGCCAGCCTTTACCAACGAGCTCATCAGCGTACTGCCACGCATTTTGGCGGGCAAGGAGGCGAGTCTGGTGCTCTTCTCCTCCTACCGCCAGATGAATGAGGTGGCTGTTGGCTTGCGAGCCAAGGGACTGTCACTGCTGGTGCAGGGGGAAGCCTCCCGCAATGCCCTGCTCACCCTGCACAAACAAAAATGCGATGGCGGTCAGGCCAGCATCCTGTTTGGTACCGGCAGCTTCTCGGAGGGGCTGGATCTGCCGGGTCACTATCTCACCAATCTGGTGATCACCAAACTCCCCTTTGCGGTACCCAACTCACCGGTCGAGGAGGCTACCGCCGAGTGGGTGGAGCAGCGAGGGGGGAACCCGTTTCTGCAACTGACGGTGCCGGAGGCATCGCGCAAACTGATCCAGGCCTGTGGCCGCCTCATTCGCAAAGAGGCCGATCGGGGGCGGGTCACCATTCTGGACCGGCGTCTGCTGACCAAGCGTTATGGCAAGGGGTTGCTTGATGCCCTCCCCCCGTTTACACGGCGGATCGAATAAATAAGCCGGTTATTATTGATAGAAAAACTGACAGCGGAGCGAACGTTGAGCACCAGAAAGAGCCATTGCCGCAGTAGGCTAAACCTGTAAAAATAAGCCCCTGTTTTCAGTGGGCAATCGCCTGACTGTTCAAGGAGATGAAATGAAACTGACTGTTCTGGTACCGGCCCTGGCTGGTCTGTTGTGGGCCGGTAGTGCCCTTGCTGATGCCCAATTGGAAGTGACCACCCCGTATGTCGTCCAGCTGATCGATGGTCAATCCATCAACCCCAAGCTGCTCGACAAAACCAGCACCTTCCCCCTCTCTGCCGGCAAACACCAGTTGGTCGTCGCCTTTGAAGGCAACTACTCCAGCCGTAACGAAATCAAGCTGGTCACCGCCGAGCCGCTGGTGCTGAACTTCACTGCCGCCGACAACCAACAGCTGGTGCTGGACTATAAAAAACCCCGCAACGAAGCCGAAGCCAAGCAGTTTGTCAAAGATCAGAAAGTGGCGCTGAAAGACAAGGTCAGCGGCCAGCAAGTGAGCAGCGAACAGTTCGTAATGCCGAAAGTAGAGGGCTTCCAGCTGACCCGTGACTATCAGCAAGAGCTGATCAACATGGGTAAAGCCTTCAACCAGCCCAAAGCAGTGGCCGTCTCTTCTGCTGCCGTGATGGCTGCCGCCAGCGCACCGGTTCAGGTTGCCCCCAGCAAGGCTCAAAGCAATCCGGAAGCGCTGACCCAGTTGCAAAACTGGTACAACAAGGCAGATGCGGAAACCCGCAAAGCCTTCCAGATCTGGGTTATCCAGCAGCAATAAACCGAGCTGAGATATTGACTGAAAGGGGAGCCAAGCTCCCCTTTTCCATATCTTGCGATCTTACTCACGACGCGTCTTGATTTATGCGCTGCCACTTCCCCTTTATATAGGGAGTACATATATGGATTCATCTGCTGATTTCATATATAGAAAGCGCCACCTTGCCAGGGAGACATGGCACCATGTCGTTGCGCATTTTCTATCACCCCCTCTACTCCTCCCTGACGCTACCCGAGCGCCATCGCTTCCCGCTGGCCAAGTATCAAGGGCTGTTTGAACGCCTGCAGGTGCAGGGTTACCCTCTTGACGAAGCGCCCGCCGCTATCCGAGAGCAAATCTGTCGCATTCACGATGCCGATTATGTCGCGGCAGCCCTGAGCGGCCAGCTTGAAGAGCGCGCCATCCGCAAGATCGGTTTTCCCTGGTCACCCATGCTGATGGAGCGCACCTTGCGCTCGGTGGGTGCCACCGTTGCCGCCAGCCGCTATGCACTTGAGCAGGGTTGCGGCTTGCAGATCTCCGGTGGCTACCACCACGCCCATCGGGATCACGGCAGCGGTTTTTGTCTGTTCAACGATCTAGTGATTGCCGCCCAGGCTTGCCTCGACGAAGTGCGTTGTGAACAGGTGCTGATCATCGATCTCGATGTGCATCAGGGAGATGGCAGTGCGACCCTGTGCGCCGGACGGCGCGACATCATCACCCTCTCCCTCCATGGGGAGCACAACTTTCCCCATCACAAAGCCGCCTCTCACCTCGACTTTCCACTGCCAAGCGGCATGACAGACGATGCCTACCTCACCACACTGCAACAGGCGCTCTCACTGGCACTGCGGCTCTATTCGCCGGATCTCATCCTCTATCAGGCAGGCGTCGATGTGCATCATGCCGACGAGCTTGGTTATCTCTCCCTGAGCGATGAAGGGGTGCGCCTGCGCGATGCCATGGTTTTTGACTGCGCAATCAAGCATGGGTTGCCTGTCGCAGCTCTGCCCGGTGGCGGCTATCGCCGCGACTGGCAACAGCTGATCCCGCTGCATATGTCGCTGTTTGAAACGGCGCGCCAACGTTTTGGCTGATGGCATGGCTTGATAGCGCGGACAAGCCATGAGAAGTGGGCGGCATTTCACCAGATAAGACAGAAGAGGCGACCCTTGGATCGCCTCTTCGTGTTTCGTCATCTCGGTCACACAAGCTCGCTCGTTGTCAGGCAAGCTCGGGACGCCTGAGGATAACTATTTCTGACGCTTGCGGGCGTACTTGCGGCGGGCACGTGCCTGACGCTCCTCTTCCCGCTCGGCCTTCTCTTTGGCTTTTTGCTCGGCTTCTGCGGCGGCTTCGACAATCTCGACGCTCACCATCTCCGGCGTCTCCAGCGAGATGCGGCCAAGCAAGCCGGAGCGGAACTCGTTGATCAGGATCTCGGACGCCTTGTGCAGGTCGGCCAGCCCCCCTTTGCGCATAAACGCCCGCTGGCGGGCGATCATCTCCAGCAGCTCGATCTCGGTCTCGGGCAACTCGTCAATCTGGTAGCGCGCCTTGATCCGCTCCGGATAGGCCTTGATGAAGTAATCGGCGGCAAACATGGCGATATCGGCATAGTCGAACACAGTGTCTTTAATGGCCGCTGTGATGGCCAGACGATAACCACAGGAGGGCGGGTTGAGTTTGGGCCAGAGAAAACCCGGGGTATCGGTCAGGATGACGTGGTTGTCGAGCTTGATCCGCTGCTGGGACTTGGTCACCCCCGCCTCGTTGCCGGTGCGGGCAATGATACGCCCCGCCAGGGTATTGATCAGGGTGGACTTGCCCACGTTGGGGATCCCCATGATCATCGCCCGCACGCCGCGCAGCTCAAAAATGCGCTCCGGCAGCATTTCGTGGCAGAGGGTCAGCAGTTGCTTGATCTTCTCCGGCTCTTGTTGCGTCAGCGGCAGCGCCTTGATCCCCTTCTCTTTTTCCATGTGCGCCACCCACAGATCGGTGATCGCCGGATCGGCCAAGTCCGCCTTGTTCAGCACCTTGATCACCGGGGTATCACCACGCAGCTCGGGCACCAGCGGGTTTTCGCTGGAGAAGGGGATGCGGGCATCGAGCATCTCGATGATCACATCGACCTGGGGCATGACCTCGGCAATCTCTTTGCGGGCCTTGTGCATGTGACCGGGGAACCAGTTGATGGACATATCCGTTACTCTCTGTGGGGGCTGCGGGCGCGCGCATGGAACAACAGGCGCTCTGCCGCGGGCATCGAACGAAGGGGGCGCATTTTACCTGCTGCGGGCCTCTTTTGACAGGTCATTCTAACCATCACCTCATCAAATCAGCAAACCGCCGAGGCGGAGCAACCTTGCCGGAAGCGACCGGACCAACTGGCTCAATTGATAGATAACATATTGATACAGTGTAACATTTTTATCACTTTTTCACACAACCGTCACCGATAGTCAGTAAAAGTGTCATCTGCCCCCTCTAGGCTGCGCTCAGGTTTTACAAGGAGCGAACCCCAATGAGAAAAATGGCAGGACTTGCAGTGATGATCGGCGCCGCCCTGGCTGCCGGCTGCAAATCAGACAATGACACGGTGGCGACCAAGCCCGCAGCCCAACCCACCAACGTCATCTTCTTCCTCGGTGACGGCATGGGCCTCAACACCCTGACGGCCGCCCGCATCTACGGTGTCGGCGAAGAGGGTGATCTCACCATCGATACCCTGCCAGAGACGGCCTTTATCAAGACCTTCTCCCACGATGCCCAGGTCACTGACTCGGCCCCCTCCATGGCGGCCTACATGACCGGGGTCAAGAGCAACAACGGCGTCATCAGCATGGACGGCGACGCCACCTATGAGAGTGACTGCAGCAAGAGCGCCGGCAAGCCGGTGACAACCCTGCTGGAGCTGGCCAAAGCCGATGGCCGCGGTACCGGTGTGGTAACCAGCACCCGGGTAACCCACGCCACCCCGGCGGCTACCTATGCCCATATCTGCAACCGGGATCTGGAAGCGGATATCGCCGTCCAGCTGGTACCGGGCGGCAAAGGCTACAACAGCGCCCTCAAGGAGGGGCTGGATGTGGTGCTCGGTGGCGGCAGCAGCTTCTTCCTGCCCAAAGCCGACAAGGGCAAGCGGGAAGATGGCCGCAACCTCATCAGCGAAATGCAGGCCAAGGGCTACCAGTTTGCCAGCAATCTGGATGAGCTGAACAAGGCCGATGCGGGCAAGCCGCTGCTGGGACTGTTTGGTTCCAGTCACATGAAATATGACCTGGACCGCCCTGCCAGCGAGCCGTCACTGGCCCAGATGACCCTGGCTGCCATCAAGCAGCTCAAGGGCAAGGAGAAGGGTTACTTCCTGATGGTGGAAGGAGGTCGCATCGACCACGCCCTGCACGACACCAACGCCAAGCGGGCGCTGCAGGACACCATCGCCTTCGACAACGCCATAAAAGCCGCCATCGACGAGGTGAAAAAGAGCGACCCCGAGCTGAAAAACACCCTGATCGTGGTCACCGCCGATCACGACCACACGCTAGTGCTCAACGGCTATGCCAAGCGCACCGGCAAGACCACCGCCGACAACCCCGGCATACTCGGGTTGGTGAAGAACTACGAGACTGGCGAGCCAAGCAAGGATAGCGAGGGCATGCCCTACACCATCATAGGTTTTGGCAACGGCTACAACCGGGTAGATGGCCCGCGCAGCAGCGTCGCCCCGCTCGACGATGCCACCGTCTCCGCCAATGACTACCACCAGGAAGTGGTGGTCAAGGTGGGCGAGATCGGCAACGAGACCCACGGCGGCACCGATGTCTTCCTCGGCGCCATCGGCAAGGGGGCTGACAGCTTCCATGGCTCACTCGATAACACCGCCGTGTTCGGCAAGATCAAGGCTGCGGCCAAGCTGTAAGGAGCACTTTCATGAGCAAACAGATGAACACATCCATCAAGCACACGCTGGTCTGCGCCGCCCTGTTCAGTGCGCTGGGCGCAACCTCCCAGGCACAAGCCGGTGATGCCAAAAACGTCATTCTCTTTATCGGTGATGGCATGGGCCCCACAGTGCTCACCGCCACCCGCCTGTTCAAGGTGGGGGAAGAGGGCAATCTGGAGATGATGAAACTGCCGCGCAGTGCCCGCATCAAGACCTTCTCCAACGATGCCCAGACCACCGACTCGGCCCCCTCCATGGCGGCCTACACCACCGGGGTCAAGATGAACAACGAGGTGATCGCCATGAGCAGCGACACCAAAGCCGTTGCCCCCGGCAAAGACGTCAATGGCAACAAAACCGTCAACAATTGCAGCAGCGATAACGGCAAGCCGGTGCCCACCATCCTGGAGCTGGCCAAGGCGGCAGGCAAATCGGTCGGGGCCGTCACCACCACCGAGCTGACCCACGCGACCCCGGCGGCTACCTACGCCCACATCTGCCATCGGGATGCAGCTTATGACATCGCCGCACAGGCCGTTCCTGGGGGTGCTGGCTATAACAGTGCCCTCAAGGATGGGGTCGATGTGCTGATGGGCGGTGGTGCCAACCACTGGACCCCCTACAGCGCCAGCAACAAGGGCGGTCGCAATGACAACCGCGACCTGACCGCCGAGATGAAGGCGCAGGGATACAGCTATGTCACCACCCAAAGTGAACTGGCCAAGGTCACCAGCGGCAAGGTGCTCGGTCTGTTCAGCAGCAAATCCCACCTCGACTACGAGCTGGATCGGGTCGCCAAGGGGGCTGCCAATACCCAGCCGTCCCTCTCCGAAATGACCGCCAAGGCGATCGACCTGCTGAGCAAGAACAGTCAGGGTTACTTCCTGATGGTAGAGGGTGGCCGTATCGATCATGCCCTGCACGGCACCAACGCCAAGCGCTCGCTCACCGACGCAGTGGCTCTGGATGAGGCGGTCAAGACGGCGCTCGGCAAGGTGGATCTGAAAGATACCCTGATCGTGGTCACCGCCGACCATGACCACACCATGACCATTAACGGCTACTCCGCCAAGGGCAATCCGGTGCTGGATCTGGTGAAAAATGGCGATGGCTCGACCCAGAACGACGTGGATGGCAAGCCCTTCACCACCCTGGTGTTCGGTAACGGCCCCAACCGCCCCGATGTACGCCCGGTCCTCACCAGCGATCAGGTGATGGCTAATGACTATCTGCAGGAGACCGGAGTCAAACTGACATCGGAAACTCACGGAGGCGGCGATGTGATGCTGTTTGCCGATGGCGCCGGCAGCAACCGCTTCAAAGGCACGCTGGATAACACCAAGGTGTTTGGCAAACTGCGGGAGGCGCTCGGCCTGTAAGCAGCAGGGGCCCGGGTGCATCTGAGCAATCGACTCAGCGGCCCGGGCCCCGGCTCTTTCGAGCGACAGATGATGATGCGACTTTTGCTTTCGTTATGGCTGCTTGGCAGCACCCTCGCCTTCCCGCTTCATGCTGACGACACGCCCCCGGACCTCGCCGCCCGGATCAGCTATCACGACCGGAACACCAGCAGCGATGGCATCGCCAGAGAGAGTGTCTGGCAAGAGAAGTGGATGCGGGTGGGCAATCAGGTGTGGAGCCAGCGGCTCATTCCCCTCCCCCTTGCCCGTGCCTATCACGCCACTCACGACGCCACCCCCGGCCACAAGCACTTTACCCACCAGATGGCGGCCCGCTGGGTCAGTCGCAGTGATGAGGGTGAAATTCAGCTGCGCTATGCCGACAGCTGGCACAACCAACTGGTTGAGGTGCCGGTGGAAGAGTATGGCCAGGTGGCCTTCAAGCCCGACTGGCTGCGGATCAGCCATCTCGTCAACCCCGCGCTGATCGAGGGGATGACACCGCTGGATGAGGCCGCCCCCGAGCAGGCCCGCTGGTATGAAAAACGCGAAGGGCAGCAACGAACCCGCATTCTCTGGTCGAGTCAGTGGCAGATCCCGCTGGTGGTCGAGTCGGCCAGCCTCGATGGCTATCGCAGCTACCGGATGGAGGTGACCCTGCGCAAGCTGCCTGCTCAGCTCCCCTGGCAGCAACTCGCTGATTACGAAGTGCGCGATCTGCGGGATTTCTTCGACTGAGATCCCAACCCCTCAGCGGGCACAACGACAACGCAGGCAGGAATGTTACACTCTGCATATTCGACTCTGGCTCACGACCTTGATGCGCGCTCTCTGCCTGCCCTTTTTTACCCTGCTGTTATTGCTGGTGAACACCGGTGCCCAGGCTATTGTGCTGGTGGCGGCCGAGTTGCCCCCCTATGTCATTCGCTCCTCTCACGGCAAACCAAGCGGTGTCGCCATCGAGATAATGGAAGAGGCGGCGCGACGCCTTAAAGAACCGCTCACCATCGAGCTGATGCCACTGGCCAGAGCCCTCACTCAGGCTATCCACCGCAAGGATGTGCTGCTGATCCCGCCGGTGCGCAGCACTCAACGGGAACACCTCTACTACTGGGTGACACCTATCCTCGATGAAGAGTTCGTCATCGTCAGTGATCGCAACGCCCATCCCACTCCGCTCACGTTAAAAGATCTTCCTTCGCTCAAGGTGGGCACCTTGCGTCACTCCTTCGGCCAGTACCTGCTCCAGCAGCGGCTAAATCTCGCCAGCCAAACCGTTGCCACCGAAGACCTCAATGCCCTCAAACTGCAACGAGGACGCATCGATGCCTGGGCCGCAGCCTGGAACGTCATTCTCTACAACCAGCAGACAGGTGGATTTTCCATTGATGAGATAGTAAAAGGCGAATCCTTGATGCGGACCCAGTTATTTATCGCGGCCAGCAAGGATTTCCCCTTCACCGAAGGACGTCGCTGGCAAGCCGTGATCGACGAGATGCGCCATGATGGCACCCTGGCTCGGATCATCCGTCAGTACCACTATCAGGCTCCTGAGTAGTCACTCAGTCACGGTTGCCAAGGCCGGCCAGAATGGTTATGGTAGCCCCATGAAAATACTCGTTATTTCCTCGCATTTGCTCACACCCTGCTGAGCCCCCGCCTCGCTCCTTCGGCCGCGAGTCGTTTGGGGGCATGGCATTTTCACTGTTTTGAATCTGTGTAAACCATTGTGTGACATCCAGCGTACTGGCCAGCCTTCCCTTGTCGGCCTGGCCTCTCTGCTATTGATAAGGAATATCCTATGAAACAACCTCATCTCGTTATCTCCAGCCTTGATCTGGACCGTATCGAACAACTGCTCGGCAACCACCCGCAGCATCTGGCCCTGCAAGAGGAGCTGGATCGCGCCGAGATCCGCGAACCGGCCGACATGCCGCCGGACGTGGTCACCATGAACAGCAAGGTGCGCTTCAAGATGCAGAGCAGCGGCAACGAGTTCTGCCTCACCCTGGTCTACCCGCGCGATGCCAAGGGTGACGAGAGCAATATCTCGGTACTGGCGCCGGTAGGCAGCGCCCTGCTCGGCCTGAAAGTGGGCGACAGCATCGCTTGGCCAGGCCCCGCAGGTCGCACCATCGAGGTGGAAATTCTGGAAGTGGTCTATCAGCCGGAGCGCGCCGGCGAGCTGCATCGCTAACGCCGGTTGCGGGCAGGCCAGCCCGCACAGCCTGATCCCGATCAAGCTTCCCTTGCTTATCGAGCCGATTTTCCCCCTATCGTCCCCCGCCCCTTGAGCCTGACTCGGGGGGCAGGTATCTTGTTGGCCGCGTCATGGTCATGACGCACCGAATTTCAGGCTGACATCATGATAAAAATTGCCCTCATCGACGATCACCAGATCGTCCGATCCGGTTTTGCCCAACTGCTCAATCTGGAGCCCGATCTGCAGGTGGTCGCCGAATTCGGCTCCGCCAGCGACGCCCTTGCCGGTCTGCCCGGCAGCGGGGCGCGGGTCTGCGTCTGCGACATCTCGATGCCCGACCAATCGGGACTGGATCTGCTCAAGCAGCTCCCATCCGGTCTGGCGGTGGTGATGCTCTCGGTCCACGACAGCCCGGCACTTATCGAGCAGGCACTGCAGACCGGCGCCAAGGGATTTCTCTCCAAGCGTTGCAGCCCGGATGAGCTGATCGCCGCCGTGCGCACCGCCGCCCAGGGGGGATGTTATCTTACGCCGGACATCGCCCAGAAGCTGGCCAGCAGCAGCCGGGATCCCCTCACCAATCGGGAGCGGGAGATTGCCCAGTTGCTGGCACAGGGACTGGAAGTAAAAGCCATCGCCGAGCAGCTTGGCCTCTCCCCCAAGACGGTCCACGTCCATCGCGCCAACCTGATGGACAAGCTCAAGGTCAGCAACAACGTCGAGCTGGCCCACCGCATGCTGGATAGCTGGTGATCTCCCGTTTTGCCAGCTATGTCGCCATCGCGCTGGCGGCCTGCTTCATCTTTGCTGCCGGCTGGTTTTGCCTCTGGAGCATCAGCCTGCATCTGGCGGGTGGCCCGGCGCTGGCGGTGCTGCTCTTCCCCTTCGGCCTGCGCCTCGGCCTGCTGTTGCAAAGTCCCGGCCACTACTGGCCGCCGCTATTATTGTGCGAAGGGCTGCTGCTCTACTGGCTCAATCAGGAGGTGGGGCTGCCCCACTGGCCGTGGCTGGTCGCGGGCAGTCTGCTGACCCTGCTGCCGCTACTGATTGCCCGTCGCCAGCAGGTGCGCAACGACTGGCAGCAACTGTTGCTGCTGCTCGCTACCGTCACGGCGGCGGCGCTGCTGCAAGCCCTGCTCTGGCATCTGGCGGGGGAAGATGGCCTCTCTGCCCTACTGCTCAGCCTGACCGGCGGGCTGACGCTCACCTCCACCTGCATGCTGATCTGGCACTACCTCACCCGCGCCACCTGGGTGCCGCTCGGCCCTGCGCTGGTGGATCAGCCGGTGGACTGGCGCTTTCGCCATCTGGTCTGGTATCTGCTGCTATTCGTATTGAGCCTCTGGCTGCAACTGGGATTGCCCAACTCGCTGGTGCGCTTCACCCCGTTTTGTCTCGCCATCCCCATCATCGCCATGGCGTGGCGCTACGGCTGGCAGGGGGCGCTGCTCGCCACCCTGATGAACACCATCGCCCTGTTGGCCAGTCAGGCCTGGCACGATCACCCCCTCGATCTGCTGCTCTCCCTGCTGGCCCAGAGCCTCACCGGCCTGCTGCTCGGTGCGGGGATCCAGCGCCAGCGCGAACTCAATCAGGCGCTGACCCGCCAGCTCGCCCACAATCGCCAACTCACCGAGCGGCTGCTGGAGACCGAGGAGAGCATTCGCAAGGAGGTAGCGCGCGAGCTGCACGACGACATCGGCCAGACCATCACCGCCATTCGTACCCAGGCCGGGATCGTGCGCCGGCTCGCCCCCGATAATGTCGGGGTGGGCCAGAGCAGCGCCCTGATCGACACCCTGTCGCTCGGGATCTACGACGCGGTGCGCGGCCTGCTCGGTCGTCTGCGCCCGCGCCAACTCGACGACATGACCCTGGAGCAGGCGGTACGCAGTCTGTTGCGGGAGCTGGAGCTGGAGCGTCACGGCATCGTCACCCGGCTGGAGTGGCAGCTGGCGGATGGGGATCTCTCCGATGCCCAGCGGGTCACCCTGTTTCGGGTCTGTCAGGAGGGGCTCAACAACGTGGTCAAACATGCCAATGCCCATTCGGTCACCATTCGCGCCCGGGCCAGCGGCGAGCAGTTGCAACTGGTGCTGGAAGATGATGGCCGCGGCCTGCCACAGAGTCGCCCGCAACAGGGCTATGGCCTGCTCGGCATTCGCGAGCGGGTACAGGCCCTCGGGGGCAGCCTGCAACTCTCCTGCATCCACGGCACCCAGCTGACGGTCACCCTGCCCAGTCGCAGACGGGAGGAGAGTCATGGCTAATCACCACCGGAGGGCCAGCCTGTGCTGAGTTTTATGAGAAGCGCGCCGCCCCAACCCCTTATCCGGGATCAGGCCGAGATCGACGCCACCTATCGCCACTGGCGGCTGCACCTGCTGCTGACCATGTATCTGGGCTACGCGATCTTCTACTTCACCCGCAAGAGCTTCAACTTCGCCATGCCGGACATGCTGGCGAGCGGCATGCTGGACAAGTCCGACATCGGCATGCTCTGGACCCTGTTCTACATCACCTACGGCTGCTCCAAGTTCTTCTCCGGCATCATCAGTGACCGCGCCAACCCGCGCTACTTCATGGGGATTGGCTTGATGGCTACCGGCGTCATCAATATCCTGTTCGGCCTCTCGTCGGCACTCTGGATGTTTGCCGCCCTCTGGGTCGCCAACGCCTTCTTCCAGGGCTGGGGCTGGCCCCCCTGCTCCAAGCTGCTCACCAGCTGGTACTCGCGCACCGAGCGCGGGGTCTGGTGGTCGGCCTGGAACACCGCCCACAACGTCGGCGGGGCGCTCATCCCCCTCATCGTCAGCACCATCGCCCTGCAACATGGCTGGCGCTACGGCATGATAGTGCCCGGCCTTATCGCCATCGTCGCGGGGTTGTTTCTCTGCTGGCGGCTGCGGGATACCCCGAGCGCCATGGGACTGCCGACAGTGGGCGAGTGGCGCAAGGATGCCATGGAGCTGGCCCAGCAGACCCAGGATGCGGGGCTCTCCCACCGCCAGATCCTGCGCAAATATGTGCTCGGCAACCCCTATATCTGGCTGCTGGCCTGCTGTTACGTGCTGGTCTATGTGGTGCGCACCGCCATCAACGACTGGGGCAATCTCTACATGACCGAGCAGCGCGGCTTCAATCTGATGAGCGCCAACTCGGCTATTTCGATGTTCGAGGTGGGGGGCTTTATCGGCGCCCTGGTGGCGGGCTGGGGATCGGACAAGCTGTTCAACGGCAACCGCGGCCCGATGAACCTCATCTTTGCGGTGGGAATATTGCTGGCGGTGGGCTCACTGTGGCTGATGCCCTTCTTCAGCTATGTGATGCAGGCGGCCTGCTTCTTTACCATCGGTTTCTTCGTGTTTGGCCCCCAGATGCTGATCGGCATGGCAGCGGCGGAGTGCTCCCACAAGAATTCGGCAGGGGCCGCCACCGGCTTTGTCGGCCTGTTTGCCTACATGGGGGCGGCGCTGTCGGGCTATCCGCTGGCCAAGGTGATGGAGATCTGGCACTGGAACGGCTTCTTCGTGGTGATCTCGGTAGCGGCGGGCGTCTCGGCCCTGCTGCTGCTCCCCTTCCTCAAGGCGCAGGCCCCCAGAACGGCCCAAGCGGCGTCAGAGTAGCGGATGGCATGACAAGCCAGATCCGGCAAGCGAAAACAGGCAGGGCGCGGATCATCGCGCCCTGCCTTTATCCCTCCTTTATCCCTAAACCTATCCCTGCCTCAGGCCGCCTGACAGACCCGGTTCTTCCCTTCCCGTTTGGCCCGATAGAGGGCGTCATCCGCGCGCCGGAACAGGTGGTCGAAATGCCACTCTCCCTGCCAGTGGGCGACCCCCATGCTGACGGTAATATGGATCCCCTCCACCTCGCTGGCCGCGAGCTGAACCAGCAGTGACTGGCAACGGGCGATCGCCTCGTCTGCGGTGGCATGGCGAAACAGCAGCACAAACTCCTCGCCCCCAAAGCGACCGGCCAACACCCCCTCCAGCTCGCGCAGCGCCAGCCCGACCCGCTCCAGTACCCGATCGCCCACCTCATGACCATGCCGATCGTTGACCTGCTTGAAGTCATCCAGATCGAGCACCACCAGCGCCCCCTGTTGTGCAGGCCGTCCCCGGGCCAGACGTTCCATAAAACCGCGGCGATTGAACAACCCGGTCAACGGGTCATGACTGGCCTGATAGCGCAGCTCCAGCGCCCGGTGCTGGTTGCAGAGCAGCAGCACCCCGAAGGTGAGCATGGAGCTGCCCACCAGCATGGAGACATAGGGCAACACGTTGAACAGCTGACGCTGGAACGGGCTTTCGATCACCTCGCCCCAGACGGCACATATCCGCATCAGGGTCATGGCAATCAGCACCAGATTGAGGCCAATCAGCACCCAGACAGCCACCTGATAATCGGGGCGTCCGTGGCGCCAGAGCTGCCAGATGATCAGCGTACTGAGCACGAGGAAGGTGGCGCTGCTGATCATCACCCGCACCGCAATCCGGCCATCGATGGCGACCGACCAGGTCATGATGGCGGCAAACAGCAGGATGAAGCCCCAGCAGGCGCGCCAGCCGGGCGGTTGACGGAAGAAACAGCGCTGGGCGACCAGCAGCAACAACACATGAAAAATCAGGAATACATTGCCAACCCAGGAGCCATAAGGCGTGGGAGTCAGCAGCAGACTGGCGAATCCCGCCTGACCCAGCATGGCAAACAGGCTGGACCACCACCAGACCCCGACGCCGGGAATATCGTGGTGAGTCACGCGAATGATGGTGAGCGTGAGGAAACCGAGACAATAGCCACACAAGGCCATGATCATCAAGGTAAAAATATCCAGCTTGAGCAGTAGTGAGGCGTCCATACCAAAGCCATACAGAGAGGGTAACTGAGTATATGAGAAGCGTTTGCCTAGACCCAGAGGGACCTGACTGTTTTCACAATAAAAACATCCTGTTCGCCGGTTTTTCGCGCTGCTGGCTCACTATCGCCATTCCGTCACCACAGGCTCGATTCATACCCGCTGATGAGATCCCCCCGACAAAAGCCACATGCGAGCCCCTCGCTATGTAACAAAATGTCTTGGGCACAATTTGGGCTTGAACCCACCCCATTAGATAGATATGTTGTTTTCGTGTGATTTTATGAATGAAGCCATGAGCAATAAATGTCTCTAACCTGTTGAGTCTTCTGACACAATCTGTTTTTGGTACATTTTTCACTCAACCACTATTCATAGCATCTCATATGGGGCTTTTGTCCCGCTCAAGACATTCATCCTGTCTTGCCTGTTGCCGGATGCAGCAGTCTCTTGTGCCACGGAGTCGCACGGGATCAGGTTCAAGGCCGAACACACCACCGACAGAGACGTCACTTATGATCAAAAAACTGATTCTTTCTACCCTGCTGTTTTGCGGGATCGCCACGGCGGCACCGGCACCGACCCCTGCCCCCACGTCCACCCTGGATGCCGTACTCGAACGCGGCGTGCTGCGAGTTGGCTTCGATGCGGGCTATCAACCCTTCGAGATGACCAACAAGCAGGGCCAATACATCGGCTTTGACGTGGATCTCGCCAAGATGGTCGCCAAAGAGATGGGCGTGAAAGTCGAGTTCGTCAACACCGCCTGGGATGGCATCATTCCGGCGCTCTTGACCAACAAATTCGACGTCATCATGGGCGGCATGACCGTCACTCCCCAGCGCAACCTGCGGGTCAACTTCGCCGATCCTTACATCGTGGTCGGCCAGACCATCGTGCTGCGCAAAGAGAAGGCAGGCGAAATCAAATCCTTCACCGATTTGAACGATCCCAAGTACAAGATCGCGGTCAAGCTCGGCACCACCGGCGAGCAGGCGGTCAAGCGCCTGATCCCGAAAGCCACCCTGCTGCAGTTTGAAACCCAGGATGACGCCAAGCTGGAAGTGATCAACGGCAAGGTCGATGCCTTCGTCTATGACCTGCCATACAACGCCATCTTCGCCTCCCAGAATCAGGGCGCCGTGGTGCACCTCGACAAGCCGTTCACCTTCGAGCCGCTGGCCTGGGCCATCCGCAAAGGGGATCAGGACACCCTCAACTGGTTCAACAACTACCTGCGCCAGATCAAGGGCGATGGCAGCTACGACCGTCTCTACAAGAAGTGGTTCGAATCCAATACCTGGCTGAACCAGCTCAAATAACCTCCGGGGGGCGGCACATGCCGCCCCTGCACCACGCAGCTCCCCACACAATAACGAGAAGAGGTTGTGACTGTGCACACACCCAAACCGACAAGACAGATGGAAAAACAGCCCAATCAGCTACTCTGGCAGGGCGTCTTCCTGCTGATGCTGCTGGTTGCGGTATTCGGCATCTACAAGGCTGTCCAGTCCGTGGATTACACCTGGCGCTGGGAACGCATTCCCCAATACATCGCCTATCAGGCGGAGCAGAAGAATCTGGCCGAATTTGACGGCACCGTGATTGCAGGCACCAGCGAGGCCGAGAAGGGCAAGCTGTTCCTGCAAGACGATCTCGACCCCAATGTGCGGCAAGCCATCGCCAGCACCGGCGTACAAGTCGCGGAAGGGGATACCATTTTTCGTGGCGATACCCTCGACACCCAGCTGAGCTGGACCGCAGGCCCCATCGCCTGGGGCGTCTGGGTCACCGTCAAGCTCTCGCTGGTGGCGGGCATCTTCGCCATCCTGCTCGGCACCCTGGCCGGGCTGGCGCGTCTCTCCCCCAATCCTGCCCTGCGCAATCTGGCGGTCACTTACGTGGAGCTCATCCGCGGCACGCCGCTGCTGGTGCAGATCTTTATCGTCTACTTCTTTATCGGCACCGTGCTGAACCTCGATCGCTTCACCGCCGGGGTCGCCGCGCTGGCGGTCTTTACCGGCGCCTATGTGGCGGAGATCGTCCGCGCCGGTATCAGCTCGATCCACAAGGGGCAGATGGAGGCAGGTCGCAGCCTGGGTATGACCTCGGCCCAGACCATGCGCTACGTGATTCTGCCGCAGGCGTTCAAGCGGGTGCTGCCGCCGCTGGCAGGGCAATTCATCAACCTGATCAAGGACTCCTCGCTGGTCTCGGTCATCTCCATCACCGATCTGACCAAGGCGGGGCGCGAGGTGGTCAGCTCCACCTTCAGCCCGTTCGAGGTGTGGTTTACCGTGGCCCTGCTCTATCTGGTGCTCACCGGCACTCTCTCTTTCCTGGTACGCCGTCTCGAGGTGAAATATGCGCGCAGCAACTGATCCCATCATCAAGGTGCAACAGGCGCCGATAAGTGCTGCCGGCACCCCATTCGCCTTCCCGGTTCGTCTTCTGGAGGCGAAATATGCGTACCGCAACTGATCCCATCATCAAGGCGACCGGCGTAGAGAAATTCTACGGCACCGAGGTGCACGCCCTGAAAAATGTCAGCACCGAGGTGGCCGAAGGGGAAGTGGTGGTGATCGTCGGCCCCAGCGGCTCGGGCAAATCGACCTTCCTGCGCACCCTCAACCAGCTGGAGACCATCAACGACGGCAACATCGTGGTCGACGGCATCTGCCTGACCGAGCCGGGCGATGTCAACAAGCTGCGGGAAGAGGTGGGCATGGTGTTCCAGTCCTTCAACCTATTCCCCCACCTGACGGTGCTGGACAACATCACCCTCGCCCCGCAGAAGGTGCGCGGCCTGTCGCGCCGTGACGCCGAAGACAGGGCCAAGGCACTGCTGCTGAAAGTGGGGCTGTCAGTGAAAGCGGCCAGCTACCCGTCCCAGCTATCCGGTGGTCAGCAGCAGCGGGTGGCGATCGCCCGGGCGCTCGCCATGCAGCCGCGCATCATGCTGTTTGACGAGCCGACCAGTGCGCTGGACCCCGAAATGGTGGGGGAAGTGCTGGACGTCATGAAGGGGCTGGCCCGCGAGGGGATGACCATGGTGGTGGTGACCCACGAGATGGGCTTTGCCCGCGAGGTGGCGGATCGGGTGCTCTTTATGGAGAGTGGCGAGCTGCTGGTGGATGAGAAGCCTGCCGACTTCTTCGACAATCCCCCCTCTCCGCGTCTGCGCCAGTTCCTCAGTCAGGTGCTGTAGCAACCACAAAACAGTGGATAGACGAAGAGGGACCCGGGGTCCCTCTTCTTGTTCTTCATGCTGGTTGTTCTTCATGCAGGAGCCCCCTATCCGCTGAACCCGAGTCCCCCTCTCATCGGCTCAGCGCGGGGACTTTCCCAGATAGCGCTCCACGATGCTCCTCACCCCGTCACGTTTCTTGAGCAGGTAAAGCTCCTTGTCAAACTGCTCGATAAAGGCCTGCTTGTAGGGGAACTCCCCCTTGCGGCTGTAACCGAGAAAACCCTGCTCCTTGCTAAGCACGGGGCCCTGCTTGAGCAGGGACATATCGGTCACCGCCAGTTGCGATCCCTGTATCATTTTGAACAGTTCATAGAGCAGCGAGATACGGTCATTGACGGTGCAGTCGATACGGCCACGCACTATCTTGAGCAGATTTTCCCGATTGCTTTTCACCTCCTCCACATCGATCTGCTTCTCTTTCACTGCCTGCCAGAAGAGATCGCCTCCCACGGTGAAACCGGCATTGATTCCGAAGCGAAGACCGCTGTAGTCATCAGGAAACCGTGCCTGCGGGGTATTGGCTGCCACACTGGCGCCGCACATCACTACCAGCTCTTCATCGAGTATCGGCTGGGAGTAGGGCCAGATATAAGGGCGAGCATCGGGCAGATAGTAGGGAGGAAAAATGGCAAACGCACTGCCCCGCTCCACCAGGCTCAGGCCGCGGCGCCAGGGCATGGGCTTGAGCACCACCTCATAGTCACTCATGGCGGCGGTCACCTCGCGGATGATGTCGGCATAGATCCCCCTGACCTCCTCCCCCTCCTGCCAGGAGTAGGGGGGATAGGCGGCATCCGCCAGGATCTCGACCCGGGTCTTGGCGTGCGCCATCATGCACAACCCCAGCAACAAGCAACACCAGACACGCATAAGCCAGATCCTCCTGAACAAGCCTGCATCAAGCATAGCCATCCGCCGCCCCTTCCTCTGCGGTTGCAGCATCCTCTTTTCCGCTATCTCTACGCCGACGAAAAATGTTAATGAATTATTAAATCCATCCTTTATGCTGGAGAGCAATTGCTCTGAATGGATGGCCGCTATGGATGTGCAACTGCTTCTGCTCTACCTCTCCCCGATTTTTCTGGCCTTTGTCGGCTGGGAGATGCTCTACCTGCGCAAACATGGCGCTGCCTTTCCCACTGCCACCTACCAGTGGCGGGATCTGTTCGCCAACGCCGCGCTAGCCCTGATGCATCAGGGGGTCGATGCGCTGGCGGCCATCGCCATTGCTTATCTGTATGACACCCTTTGGGGCTGGCGGCTATTCGATATCGAGCTCACCTTCTGGAGCGTACTGCTGCTGTTTTTGCTACAGGATCTATGCTACTGGCTGTTCCACTTCACCAGCCACCATGTGCGCTGGCTGTGGGCCTCCCATGTGGTGCATCACAGCTCGGAGCGGCTCAATCTCTCCACCGCCTTTCGCCAGAGCCTGATGTATCCCATCTCCGGCATGTGGCTGTTCTGGATCCCGATGATTGTCATCGGCTTCCCGCCCGAGGCGGTGGTCGCCACCGTGCTGCTCAGCCTGGGCTTCCAATTCTTCGTCCACACCCAGGTGGTGGGCAAGCTGGGCTGGCTGGAGTGGATCTTCAACACCCCCTCCCACCACAGGGTGCACCACGCCAGCAACGCCAAGTACATAGACCGCAACTTCGCCGGGGTGCTGATCATCTGGGATAGGCTGTTTGGTACCTTTGTCGAGGAGGACCCGGCCGAGCCGTGTCGCTTTGGCATCACCAAACCGATCCACAGCTTCAACCCGCTTACCCTCACCTTCCACGAGTGGCGCGACATGCTGCGCGATGCCCGAGGCCTGCCATGGCGACAAAAGCTCGCCGTGTTGTTTGGCAAACCGGCCGGGCCTGCCAGCCGTTGAGCCCTCGCCCCAAATAACAAAGTCCGGATAGCAAGTCCCTGATAACCAGTCCCTCATAACAAGAGAGCGCCACGGTGGCGCTCTCTTTTATGGTCAATCACATCTTCGATATCAGAGATGGGCGAACGACCAGACGGCGGGGATCAGGCTCAGCAAGGTCACTCCGGCCAGCCATCGCTCGCGGCCGCTCAGGTGCAGATCCGCCCCCAGCTGACGGCGGCTGTAGAGAAACAGCAGCAGGCCCGGCCCGTAGAGCAGTAAGGAGAGCAGCAGATACTCCACCCCGGCGGCATAGAGCAGCCAGAAGCCGTAACCACTCGATACCAGTGCCACCGTCCGCATCAGGCTCTGGCCCTGCCCGCTCTCACCCTTATTGCTGAACGAAAGCTTGAGCAGAAACAGGCCGATCAGCAGGTAGGGTACCAGGATCATCGAGGTCGAGATAAGCAACAAGCTGGTGTAGCCCTTGCCGAGCAGCCACACCAACAGCAGGCATGTCTGCACCGTCAGACTGGTGAGCCAGAGCGAGGCGATGGGCGTCCCGTTGCGGTTCTGGCGCCGGAAGATGGCGGGAAACGCACCGTGACGGGCCGCACTGAACGGCACCTCGGCCGAGAACAGGGTCCAGCTCACGTAAGAGGCGAGCACCGAGACGATCAGGCCGACACTGATGAGCAGCTTGCCCCAAGAGCCGGTCATCTGGGCCATCAGCCCTGCCATGGAGGGGTTGGGCAAGGCCGCCAGTTCGGGGCGGCTCAGGATCCCGAGCGCCAGCACCGAGATAAGCACATAGAGCAGCAGTGCCAACACGACCCCAAGCACGGTGGCCGTACCCACATCCCGCCGGTTTCTGGCGCGGGCCGACAGCACCGCAGCCCCCTCGATGCCGGTGAAGACCCAGAGAGTGATCAGCATGGTGTTGCGCACCTGCTCGGAGACCGGCACCGCCAGGGTGCTGCCCTGCGGATCCGCCGCGAAGGTAACAGGGTCAAACCAGTAGCAGGCGAACAGGATAAACAGCAGCAGCGGCAGGCTCTTGGCCAGAGTCGCCACCAGATTGAACAGCGCCGCCTGCTGCACACCGCGCGCCACCAGCAGATGCACCGCCCAGAGGATGCAGGACTCGCCGACAAACGCCGCCAGGGTGTTGCCGTCACCAAACCAGATCTGCTCGGGGGTATCGACAAAGCTGCCCAGCGCCGCAAAGGCGATCACCAGATAGCCCACCACGCCGATGGTGGCGCAGAGCCAGTATCCCCAGGCGGAGAAGAAGCCCACCAGATCGCCAAAACCGGCGCGGGCGTAGCTGTAGATGCCGCCGTCAAGGTCGGGCCTGAGTCGTGACAGATAGAGAAAACTCATGGCGAGCGCCAAGATGCCCACCCCCGTTACGCCCCAGCCGATCAGCACGGCGCGCGCCCCCGCCACCTCGGCCATGTTCTGGGGCAGGCTGAAAATCCCCGCCCCCACCATGGAACTGAACACCAGCGCGGTGAGGGACCAGAGCCCAATCTTGCTCTCTTTCATGGGTGCTCCTTAGCGCAACCGGCTGCTCAGCGCCTGAATATGCTCGGGGCCGATGCCGCAGCAACCGCCGATCAAGTTCGCGCCGGCAGCACGCCAACGTTCGGCCCAGCCGAGATAATCCAGCGGCCCCAGATCGGCGCGGATCTCGTCCAGCCCGTCGTTGGCGGTCGCCTCTTTGGGTTGCGGTGGGAAGGCGTTGGCATAGGCACCGAGGCGAATGTCAGCACGGCCCACTGCCTGCAACCTGTCAACGGCCACCGTCAACGCGGCCTCAATCACCTCGGGCTGACAGCAGTTGAACAGGATGGCATCGACTCCGGCCGCCACCAGCGCGGTCACCGCATCGGCCACCCGCTCGCCGGAACGCAGTGTCGGCTCGTTGCCCGGCGCCTCATCTTCCAGCGTGAAAGAGACCCAGAACGGCTTGCCATCTTCCGGCAGCAGCGCTTTCAGGGCCAGTGGCTCGGCGATGAGGCTCATGGTCTCGGCCAGCCAGATATCCACATGAGGGGATAGCGCCCGGATAAGCGGCGTGGCCAGCTCGCTCACCCTGTCCACCTTGAACAGATCGGCACGGTAAGAGCCAAACAGCGGCGGCAGCGAACCCGCCACCTGCACGGCGCCATGCTGATCGTCAGCCACCTCGCGGGCCAGTTGACCAGCCAGCGCAGCCAGCCCCTCCCCTTCGGCAAAGAAGCGCTCATCACCGATATGAAATGGCACCAGCGCATAGCTGTTGGTGGTGATAACCCTGGCTCCGCTCGCCACATAGGCCTGATGCACTTCGCGCACCGTCTCTGGCGCCTCCATCAAGGCCAGTGCCGACCACTCGGGTTGACGAAACGGCGCCCCCCGCCGTGCCAGTTCGCGCCCCATGCCCCCATCCAGCACCCACAATTCCCTGGTTTCCATCTGTCGTGTCTCTTTGTTATGTGCGTTGTTTATTTGCGTATTTATCTGTTTGTTTTGTTGATCTGCGGTTTCGCGTCGAATCGCTGCAGATCGTCCGGCTTCATCTAGGTGAAGCCTCTTTATTATACAGCCATAAAAACATATGGATGTTTAGATGGCTAAAGCAAGATAAAGCAAAGCGCCACGGGCGGCAATCAGTATCAGCAGAAATCAGCGTGCAAACGGCGAGGCAAACGCAGAAATGCAAGAGGCCACCCGAAGGTGGCCTCATCACTATCTTGAGCAGCTGACAGCTTAACGCCCAGCCAGCACTCGCTTGATCTGTTTGACCCAGTCGGAGACCCGACCCTGCTGCGGCAAGCCACGCCAGATCTGCTCCCACTGGGCAGGGCTGAGTGGACGACCGAGGCGACGTTGCACACCCGCATAGAGGTAGTCATGGGCCGTGGTGGCCGCATGGCTGGAGGTGAGGAATTTGGAGACCGGATCGGTCAACCGCACATCCCGCATGCCGAGCAGCGGATAGTCGTTGTGCACCGCCGCCAGCATGGTCTCGCGCATGGCAGACTCGATGTAGCCACGGGCAAACAGGGCGGTCACCGACTCCAGCGAGCCCTGATCCGGGCCGTGGTACTGCTCGTCAAAGACCGGGCTCGGCTCTGCCATGCCGCTTTGCACCACCGCATCGGGATCCGGCTGCGGTACCACCACGGCGGGCTTGGGAGCTGCCGGCTTGGCAGCCACCGTGGCTTTACGCGGCGCACTCTGGCTACAGGCACCGAGTGCCAGGGCGAGCGCGACACAGGCCAGCGCACGGGAATGAGACTGCATCTTCATGACTCTATGTCGCTCCTTTTACGATTCCTGAACTGGCTTCTCGGCCACCACCGGCTCGACCCGGGTAACCAGCAGCTGATCGATCTTGTAACTGTCGATATCCACGACTTCAAACTTGTAACCGGCATATTTGACCGAGTCGGTGCGCTTGGGGATCTTGCGCAGCATATACATGATGAAGCCGGCGATGGTCTCGTAGTTCTGGTTCTCGGGGAACTCTTCGATATCGAAGGCGCGCATCACGTCGGAGATGGGGGTCACCCCGTCCACCAGCCAGGAGTTCTCGTCGCGCTGGACGATCTGCTCTTCCACCACGTGAGTCGCCCACTCGCCCATCACGGTACTCATCAGGTCGTTCATGGTGACAATACCCACCACCAGCGCGTACTCGTTCATCACCACGGCAAAGTCGCCACGATGATTCTTGAAGTACTCCATCGCCTCATAGAGGTTGAGGGTATCGGGGATGATGATGACGTTCTGCACCAGATTGCCACCGATAAGATCGATGCTCTGGCCGCTGATGACGCGGATCAGCAGCTCTTTGGCATCGACGAAGCCCTTGATGCTGTCGAGGTTGTGGTCACAGACCAGAAACTTGTTATGAGGGTGCTCGGCGATCTTCGCCTTGATGCTCTCTTCACTCTCTTGCAGGGTGAAGTAGATGAGGCTCTCGCGGGCCGTCATGGCGGAGGTGACGCCAAGGGACTGCAGCTCGAACACGTTCTCGATGAGCTGATGCTCCTCGCGCTGGATAACCCCCGCTTCGGCACCGGCATCCATCACCGCATAGATATCGTCGGAGGTGATCTCGTCGTTACGCACCGTGGAGACGCGCAGCAGGCGGAACAGGGAGTTGGCCAACCCGTTGAAGACCCACACCAGCGGCATCAGCACGGTGACGAAGAAGAGCATGGGACGCACCACCACCACGGCAATCTGCTCGGGCATGGTCATAGCCAGACGCTTGGGCATCAGGTCGGCGATCAGGATAAACATGCCGGTGACGAACACGAAGGAGGCACCGGAGCTGATCTCGCCAAGCCAGGGGCCCTGGTAGAACTGGGAGACAATCTCCTTGATGGCGGGGTTGAGGGCAGACTCACCCAGGATACCGCCCAGAATGGCGACCGTATTGAGGCCAATCTGCACCACGGTGAAAAAGTTACCCGGCTGGGCCTGCAGGGCCAGCACCTTTTCGGCCTGGCGATTGCCTTCATCCGCCATCACCTGCAACTTGATTTTGCGAGACGCGGCGAGAGAGATCTCGGAGAGGGAGAAAAACACACTGCCGCCTACCAGCAGCATTAAAAAGAACAAACTATCGGCAAAACTCATGATTAACCTATTGCTACACCCGCCTTAGCACAAGACGGCAAACTGGGCCCGGGAGACCGGACCGTGAGTCCATCCGGGACTCACACAGGGGACGTATTCTATCAGAAAACAGCCAGTTGGGGGCTTTATCTTACTCCGACCAGTTATGCAACAAAAAAGGCGCTTCACGCGCCTTTTTATTCACTTCCGGTCAGCCCTTGCCCAGCAGGGAGCCCAGATCGTCCGCCTTGGTGTGGCGCACATCCTTGCCTTTCACGTAGTAGACGATGTACTCGCAGATGTGCTGGCAGCGATCGCCGACCCGCTCGATGGCCCGCGCCGCCCACAACACGTTGAGGACCTGGGGGATGGTGCGAGGATCTTCCATCATGTAGGTCATCAGCTCGCGGATGATGGACTCGTACTCACGGTCTACCTTGTCATCTTCCTTGTAGACCGCCAGCGCTGCATCCAGATCCATGCGGGCGAAGGCGTCGAGCACATCGTGCAGCATCTTGATGGTGCGACGGCCCATGTTCTCCAGCGACACCAGCGGCGGCTGCGGCTTGTTGGCGTTGTCGGTCAGCATGCGGGCGATCTTGTCCGCCACGTCGCCTATGCGCTCCAGATCGGTGATGGTTTTGATGATGGCCATCACCAGTCGCAGGTCGGAGGCTGTCGGCTGACGCTTGGCGATGATGCGGGTGCACTCCTCGTCGATCGCCACTTCCATGGCGTTGACCTTGTGGTCGTTGGCCACGATTTTGCGCGCTGCATCGAGATCCTGATCGTGGATCGCCGCGATGGCGTCGGTGAGCTGCTGCTCCACCAGACCGCCCATCACCAGCACCTGATTGCGCACGCTCTCGAGCTCGGCATTGAACTGACCGGAGATGTGTTTATTGAGGTTCATATTGTCCATACAAATAATCCTTGATGCTCCGATTATGCCTTAGCCGTTGAACTGGCCGGTAATCTGTTTATTGATGCTCATCTTGTTCATACCAATAATCCTTGTTGCACCAACCATGCCTTAGCCGTTGAACTGACCGGTAATCTGTTTATTGATGCTCATCATGTTCATATCAATAACCCTTGTTGCATCAACCATGCCTTAGCCGTAACGACCGGTGATGTAATCCTCGGTCTTCTTCTTGGCCGGGGTGGTGAAGATGGTGTTGGTATCCGAGTACTCGATAAGCTCGCCCATGTACATGAAGGCGGTCTGATCCGACACCCGCGCGGCCTGCTGCATGTTGTGGGTCACGATCACCACGGTGAACTGGCTCTTGAGCTCGTTGATCAGCTCCTCGATGGTGAGGGTGGAGATGGGATCGAGCGCCGAGGTCGGTTCATCGAGCAGCAACACTTCCGGCTCGATGGCGATGGCGCGAGCAATCACCAGACGCTGCTGCTGACCACCGGAGAGACCGAAGGCGTTGTCGTGCAGACGATCCTTCACCTCATCCCACAGAGCAGCGCCACGCAGGGAGCGCTCGGCGGCTTCATCCAGGGTGCGGCGATCGTTGATCCCCTGCAGACGCAGGCCATAGACCACGTTCTCGTAGATGGACTTGGGGAAGGGGTTCGGGCGCTGGAACACCATGCCCACCTGACGACGCAAAGCGGAGACATCGACGCTCTTGTCATAGATGTTGTGGCCGTGCAGCTGGATTTCCCCCTCGATGCGGCAGATCTCCACCAGATCGTTCATCCGGTTGATGCAGCGCAGCAGGGTCGATTTACCACAGCCGGACGGGCCGATAAAGGCGGTCACCTGCCCTTTGGGGATCTTCATGTTGACGTTGAACAGCGCCTGCTTGCTGCCGTAGTACAGGTTGAGATCCTTCACCTCCAGCGCGGTCTGCTCCGGGCTCAGGTTGAGCAGATCCAGCGCGGTGTGCTGGGTGGACGTGGTCGTTACGTTGATCATCTGTTACCTCAAAATCAGTCTGGAGTAGCCGGACTCTTGCCAGCGACCGCCATGATTGCTGCTGACAGATGGCGGCACTCTTTGGTCCGCGCATCTGTTCTCTCGATTTTGTCTCAAGGAAGCCGGATTAATGCTCCAGCGACCGGAATTTCTCGCGCAAGTGGTTACGAATACCGATAGCGGTCAGATTCAGCCCCACGATCACCGTCACCAGCAGGAAGGAGGTGGCGTAGACCAGCGGGCGTGCCGCCTCGACGTTGGGGCTCTGGAAGCCGACGTCATAGATGTGGAAGCCCAGGTGCATGAACTTGCGCTCCACATGCAGATACGGGAAGTTGCCATCCATCGGCAGGGTCGGTGCCAGTTTCACCACCCCCACCAGCATCAGCGGCGCCACTTCACCGGCCGCACGGGCAATCGCCAGAATAAGGCCGGTCATGATGGCCGGACTCGCCATCGGCAGCACGATGCGCCACAGGGTCTCTGCCTGGGTCGCGCCCAGTGCCAACGAACCCTGACGGATGGTGCTCGGGATCCGCGCCAGACCCTCTTCGGTGGAGACGATCACCACCGGCAGGGTCAGGATAGCCAGGGTCAGCGCCGACCAAATCACACCGGGTGAACCAAAGGTCGGGCTCGGCAGCGCTTCCGGGTAGAACAGCTGATCCAGCGAGCCACCGAGTGTGTAGACGAAGAAGCCCAGACCAAACACGCCGTAAACGATGGAGGGCACACCCGCCAGGTTGATCACCGCAATGCGGATGATCTTGGTCAGACTGTTCTTGCCCGCATACTCGTGCAGATAGACTGCCGCCACCACCCCCAGCGGGGTCACGATGATCGCCATCAGGAACACCATGAAGACGGTACCGAAGATGGCCGGGAATACCCCGCCCTCGGTGTTGGCTTCACGGGGATCGTCAGAGACGAACTTGCCGATCTGGTGGAACCAGTGGCCCACCTTGGCCAGCAGGCTCATGTCGTTGGGCCATACCACATCCAGCACCTTGGACATCGGCATGGTCACCAGCTCGCCGCGCATGTCCTTGACCGTGATGCTGTCTCTGTCCGCCTGGGCTCGCAGGGAGAAGAGCTCTTTTTCCAGCACCTGATAGCGATCGTTGAGGGCCTGACGCTCGCTGGCCAGTTCGGCTTTGAGCTGATCGGTCAGCTTGTCATCCAGCTCGGCCTTGCGCTCTTTCAGGCGCAGCCGCTCCAGTTGATAGTTGATGCTGCCAATGTCCCCTTTTTGCAGATCGTTGGCCTGTTCGGAGAGGGCATTGGCTCGCGCCAGCACCCGCTGCAGGGCAGGATGCAGATCCGAGGTGAGCTCGCGGCCATCCTCTTTCACCCCGACGATATAGCCGTAGAAGTTGCCGTTGGTGGCACGCTCAACCATGGCCAGCTCGGCTGGCTGGCTCTGGGACTTGATGTCCGTCTCCAGCACCCAGCGAAAATCGAGGTCAACGAACTCGCGGTTGCCGGTCTTGACCAGATAGCGGGTCAGCAGCTCGCGCTCTTCCCCTTCCAGCGGCAGACCTGCGGCGCGCAGTCGCTCCACCGGCACCAGCTCGCGATCGTTGATTTCGCCGATCAGTACGCTCTTGTTGCCGCTCGCGTCTTCCAGCTGCCACTCATAGATGGGGTGCGGCCAGAAGTAGACCAGACCACGCCAGCCGATCAGCAGCAGCAGACCCAGTACCGCCACCAGACTCAGGCTGACGGCACCGCCGGTCATCCAGATCCAGGGGGCCCCTGATTTAAACCACTTACCCATTGTCGATTCCTTGTCCATTACAGAGTCGCCCCTTACATCGAGCTGTATTTTTCACGCAACCGCTGACGGACAAACTCGGCCAGGGTGTTGAACATAAAGGTGAACACAAACAGGACGAAGGCGGCGAGGAACAGCACCCGATAGTGGGAGCTGCCCACTTCCGACTCCGGCATCTCCACCGCGATGTTGGCGGCGAGGGTACGCAGCCCCTGGAACATGGAGAAGTCCATGATGGGGGTGTTGCCGGTCGCCATCAGCACGATCATGGTCTCGCCCACGGCGCGGCCAAGGCCCATCATCACCGCCGAGAAGATGCCAGGGCTCGCGGTGAGGATCACCACCCGGCTCAGGGTCTGCCACGGGGTGGCACCGAGGGCCAATGAGCCCTGGGTCAGGTGCTTGGGCACCGAGAAGACCGCATCTTCAGCGATGGAGAAGATGGTGGGGATGACCGCAAAGCCCATGGCGATACCGACCACCAGCGAGTTGCGCTGGTCAAACTTGATGCCCATTTCGTGAGTCAGCCAGATGCGCGAATCGCCGTGCATAAAAGCATTCTCGATGAGCGGGCTCAGGGCGAAGGCCCCCCAGCCAATCAGCAGCAGCACCGGAATAAGCAGGATGGCGTGCCACCCCTCCGGCAGCCAGGACTTGCCGCGCTCCGGCAGATAGTTCCAGATCAGCGCAGTCAGCAGCATCCCCATCGGCAGCAGCACCAGCAGCAGGATCACCCCGGGCAGCGCACCCTCGATGATGGGTGCCAGCCACAAGCCCGCCAGGAAGCCCAGGATAACGGTCGGCAACGCCGCCATGATCTCGACCGTCGGCTTGACGTATTTGCGCAGCCCCGCCGACATGAAATAGGCGGTATAGATGGCACCGGCCACGCCGAGCGGCACAGCAAACACCATGGCGTAGAAAGAAGCTTTCAGCGTACCGAATACCAGCGGCACCAGACTCAGCTTGGCTTCAAAGTCGTTGCTGGCAGAGGTGGATTGCCACACATACTGAGGCTCCGGATACCCTTCATACCACACCTGTTGCCAGAGGGCAGACCAGGTTACTTCGGGGTGTTCGTTCTCCACCGAGAACAGCTTGAAGGTGTTCCCTTGCTGCATCAGCAACAGGTTGTGACGGGGGGAGATGGCCAGGGCAGAGAGTTCGCCCCCTTCCACTGTCTCGGTCAGCAGCTTGGTCTCGCCGGTGGCGTGGAAGAAGCTGATGATGCCGTCCTTGTCGGCACTGATGAAGCCTTTGCGAAAATGCTCGGGAGTCAGCAGATCTACCGCGCCATCGCCCTTGAAGTCACGGATCTGGGTGAACTGGCGTTTGCCATCCTTCGCCACTTCGAACCACTGGGAGATGACGCCGTTGTCATTGCCGACCAGCAGCGAAGAGGCGCCGGAGAGCAGCTGAACCCGGGTCACGTTGGCGTTGGAGGCATTGATCTCCAGCACGTTGCGCAGGGAGATTTCGCTCAGGTTATGAATGTCATAGACGGAGAGGCGATTGCCCTCGCGCACGAACAGGATCCGCAGATTGGGGGTCAGCAACATCTGATCCACATGGCGCGGCAGAGACGGAATCGTGTAGTTTTCACTGCTCCACTCAATCTCGCCGGAGAGGAAGTTCTCCTCACCGCTCATCACCGTCATCACGCCACGACCATCTTCGGTCACGGCGGCGGTCGCCATCTTGTCCTTGGTGGCTTCGAACACCATCAGCTGCAGCGCCTTCCCTTGCGGGTCGATCACCACCGGCTCTTCGCCGAAGGGATATTGCAGGCTGGGTTCAATCACCCGCACATCGTTGGGATAGGAGACCTTGAACGCTGGCTGGACGACCTGCGCCTTGCCATCGGCAAAACCGTAGGCGATCAGCCGCTGGCCCGGTGCCGGGGTCGCCACCGTGGTGATGTCACCGGCAACCTGGGCCTGACCCAGTGACTGGCCGACCTTGATCTTGTCATCTCCCTGCACCGCAAAGAAGTTGACCTGCCCTTTATCGCTGAAGCGATAGCCGATCTCGTTCTGCTCTTCCACGCCGAGCCAGGCGGTCTTCCCTGCGGCGGGCAGGGTAAACGATGCGGTCGGCTCCATGGAGGCGCCATTGAAGATGGGTTTCACCACATAGAGCAGATAAAAGAAGATAAGCAGCAGCGCCACCAGTACCAGGGCTCCGCCTGTGGTGACGCCATATTTGGCCAATTTATCCTTGATCCGGCGTTTTCTACTGCCCGCCATGACTAGGTTTAACGATTCCGATGACATGCAAGACCTCAATGTAAGCTAGGCTTGGCGGCATTATATGGCGGTTGCATGACAGTTTTGTTACATCGGAACCGCTTTAACAGCGGTTGTTAGCGGAAAAAAACGCGGGGATTATGTCGAAGGAAGGCGATCACAACACATTGTTTATAAAGTGATATTTATAAAGGCAATCAGCAAGGGCAGCCTGCGCTGCCCCCGATTGATTCAGGAAAGGGTATCGTTTGATTGTTGCAGCGCCTGTTTGGCTGCCTTTTTCTCTGCACGGCGACGCTTGAAGAAGGCCGACAACTGGGCCGAGCAGGCATCGGCCAGCACGCCGTCGGTCAGCTCGACCCTGTGGTTGTGCCGTGGGTCCTGCAAGATCTCGAACACCGACCCCGCGGCACCGGTCTTGAGATCCCGGGCGCCGTAAACCACCCGCTTGACCCGGCTATGGATCAGCGCACCGGCACACATGCAGCAGGGCTCCAGCGTCACATACAGGGTGGTATCGAGCAGGCGGTAGTTCGCCAGCTGCTTGCCCGCTGCCCGGATCGCCATCACCTCGGCATGGGCACAGGCATCGTGTTCGCTGATGGAGCGATTCCACCCCTCGCCCACCACCTGACCATCCAGCACCAGCACGGCACCGACCGGGATCTCGCCAATCCCTTCGGCGCGGTCAGCCAATGCCATGGCATGGCGCATCCACTGTTCGTCCTGCTTGGTTTGACTCGGTGCCTGACTCGGTGCCTGACTCTGTGTCTCTGGAACCTCTGATGGTTTCACTCCCATCCCCTCTTTATATTGTTATATTGTTCAATTGTGCTGTTTGCATTCCCGCTATCCACACCTGTCAGATGACTCCATAGATAGCTGGCATGATAGCTCGCAGTGACAGGGCGGCGATTATGCCAAATCTGCGCGTCAGACCCAAGCCGCATCCCGACTGAGCAATAAAGAAGCAATCGGCATCTCTATGATAAAAAAGGAGTTGCACCCGTTTGGCCATGCTATTAGACTTCCTCCCCGTCAGCCGAGTCTGACTCCGTCGGTGTGTAG
>NZ_CDBR01000012.1 GCF_000819685.1 Aeromonas allosaccharophila
GATTGACCAGCTGGGTCATGGGGACGTGGCGGAAGATGGCCATGCCGATGATGGCCCAGACTAGGCGCTCCATGGGCATGCGGCGACGGCGCAGGGTAGCGACGCCCTCTTCGCCGAGCAGCGTCATGATGAGTTCGGGGGGAATGAGGTCAGAGAGTGACTCAAACTGGGCGGCATTGCTAGCGTGGAGGAAATCGAGAGCCTGTACGATACGCATAAAAAATCCGAAACCAATCAACAGGTTTCGGATTTTTACACATCAGCAGAATCGGTCAATGGATCCTTAACTGATCGACATTAAGTATCTACCCTGCTATTTACAAGGTAATACGGGGCTTTTAAGAGCTGCTTTGGCGGGTGAAAAAACTATTCGATGTTTTGAATTTGTTCCCGCATCTGCTCGATGAGGACCTTCAGCTCGACGGCGGACTGGGTCACCTCGGCGTTGATGGACTTGGAGCCCAGCGTGTTCGACTCACGGTTGAACTCCTGCATCATAAAGTCGAGGCGACGGCCACAGGCGCCACCTTTTTTCATGATCTTGTTGGTTTCGCTGATGTGCATCTCCAGACGATCCAGCTCTTCGGCCACGTCGATCTTCTGGGCCAGCAGCACGATCTCCTGCTCGATGCGGGCCGGATCCAGCTCGACCTTGGCTTCGGCCAGCCGGTCGGTGAGCTTCTGGCGCTGCCACTCGATGATCTGCGGCAGGTGGACGCGCACCTTCTTCACTTCCACCTGAATACCGGCCAGACGCTGTTCGATCAGCGCCTTGAGGTTGGCCCCTTCGCTGGCGCGGGAGGCGAGGAAATCTTCCATGGTCTGGTCAAAGCCACCGAGCAGCTCGGTGGCGACCGCGTCCATGTCCTGCTCGGCGGCAGCCATGACACCCGGCCAGCGCAGCACATCGACCGGGTTGAGCTGGCCCTGGCCCGCCTCTTTCATTACCCAGTTGGCGCTGTCGATGATCAGCTTGGCCAGCTCTTCATTGATATGCAGCTGTTTTGCATCGGCTTGAGCGGCTTCAAAACGCAGGTTGCACTCCACCTTGCCGCGCTGCAGCTTGGCACGGAAACGCTCACGCAGTACCGGCTCCAGGCTGCGCAGTTGCTCCGGCAGGCGAATGTAGGTTTCCAGATAGCGCTGGTTTACCGAACGAATTTCCCAAACGGCTGTGCCCCAGTCGCCCTTGAATTCCTTGCGGGCGTAGGCGGTCATGCTGTGAATCATTGATTGTTCCGGGCTTGATGAAGTGTGCGGCCAGTATACTCAGCCCGGCCCTGCTCGTCAGCCGATGCCGTGGTTTTAGCGGCTGATATTTGGGGCGGGATCACTTATAATCCCCCGCCAATTTGAGCCAGCCCAGAGGTCCGTTCCATGTCACGTCCCAGCGATCGCAGTGCCGCGCAACTTCGCCCGGTTACCATTACCCGCAATTTCACCAAACATGCAGAAGGCTCAGTGCTGGTGGAGTTCGGTAACACTCGCGTGCTCTGCACCGCCAGCGTCGACACCAGCGTTCCGCGCTTCCTGAAAGGGAAGGGCCAGGGTTGGGTCACTGCCGAATACGGCATGCTGCCGCGTTCCACCCACTCCCGCATGAACCGCGAAGCGGCCTCCGGCAAGCAGAGTGGCCGTACTCTGGAAATCTCCCGTCTGATCGCCCGCTCCCTGCGCGCGGCGGTAGACCTGACTGCGCTGGGCGAGCACTCCATCACCGTTGACTGTGATGTGCTGCAAGCCGATGGCGGCACTCGCACCGCTTCCATTACCGGTGCCTGCGTGGCGCTGGTGGATGCGCTGAACTGGATGGTCGAGAAGGGCATGATCAAGCAGAGCCCGCTCAAGCAGATGATCGCCGCCGTCTCCGTCGGCATGTATCAGGGCGAAGCCATCTGCGATCTGGAGTACATCGAAGACTCCGCCGCCGAGACCGACATGAACGTGGTGATGACCGAAGATGGCCGCATCATCGAGGTGCAGGGCACCGCGGAGGCCGAGCCCTTCACCCATGAGGAGCTGCTGGCGATGCTGGGGCTCGCCAAGGGCGGCATTGAAGAGATCATTGCGCTGCAGAAGCAGTCACTCTCCTGATTTTAAAAACGCGGCATTGGCCGCGTTTTTTTATACCCCCACACAAGACAACGACAAGCCAAGCAAGGAGCCAGAATGAAAGCCTACCAGCGTCAATTTATCGAGTTCGCCCTGGAGAAGCAGGTCCTCAAATTCGGTGAATTTACCCTGAAATCCGGTCGTAAAAGCCCCTACTTCTTCAACGCCGGTCTGTTCAACAGCGGCCGCGATCTGGCCCGCCTCGGCCGCTTCTATGCCGCCGCCCTGATGGATACCGGCATCCAGTTCGATGTGCTGTTTGGCCCGGCCTACAAGGGGATCCCCATCGCTTCTGCCACTGCAGTGCAGCTGGTGGAGCAACATGATGTGGATGTACCCTGGTGCTTCAACCGCAAGGAGGCCAAGGATCACGGTGAAGGCGGCAATCTGGTGGGCAGCCCGCTCAAGGGGCGCATCATGCTGGTGGACGACGTCATCACCGCCGGCACCGCAATCCGCGAATCCATGGACCTGATCCAGGCCAACGGCGCCTCGCTGGCAGGCGTGCTGATCGCGCTGGACCGTCAGGAGAAGGGCAAGGGCGAGCTCTCCGCCATTCAGGAGGTAGAGCGCGACTACGGCGCCCACATCATCGCCATCATCCAGATGAGCGATCTCATCGCCTATCTGGAAGAGAAGCAGGCCGAACAGCCGGAGCTGGCAGCACAACTGGCGGCCATGAAGGCTTATCGCGCCCAATACGGCATCTGAATGAGCTGAATCATGGCGCCACCCTCGTCGAGGGTGGCGCCATTTTTTATCCGCGTTTTCCAACACTGTTTTAAAAAGCGGGTGTGAACTGCTTGAGCTTGCCCTTACAGTAAAGGTTAGGGTTTGCCAGTCGGCGTTTCGTGGTGCCGACGGGTTCCCGGGAGGAACAGCATGACGACTCAACAGCAAAACCTCATTCATCTGCAATTGCCGCTCAGTGGCATGAGCTGCGCCAACTGCGCCAGCCGCATCGCGGCCAGCCTCAACAAACTCGACGGGGTCACGGCCACCGTCAACTTCGCGCTGGAGCAGGCGGCCATCGAGCTGGCCAGCCCTGACAGCCTGCCCGCTGTGCTCGAAAGCATCAAGAGTCAGGGTTACAATTACGGCAGCGAGACTTTTTTGTTTCAAATTACCGGTATGAGTTGCGCAGGTTGTTCGGCTCGGCTGAACAAAATGCTGGCCGCGCTGCCCGGCGTCATCTCCGCCGAGGTCAACTTCTCCCTCGAACAGGCCCGTATCGTGCTGGTGCCTAGCGCACAGAGCCCCGCCGCCCTGCGTGAACATATAGAGGCGCTCGGCTTTGGCGCCAAACTGGCGCAGGGCTCGGCCAGCGGCCGTCGCCAGCAGTTGCTGGAGCGGGAAGCGCAGGAGGCCGCCACTGCCCGTCAGGCGCAGACCCGGGTCATCGTCTCGGCTCTGCTCACCTTGCCGCTGCTGGTGGGGATGCTGGCCATGGCCGGACTGTTCCCTTGGCATCTGCCCGCCTGGCTGGAGCTGCTGCTCGCCACTCCGGTGCAGTTCTGGATCGGGGCCCGTTTCTATCGCGGCGCCTGGCTCGCCCTCAAGAACCGCGCAGCCAATATGGATGTGCTGGTGGCGACCGGCACCAGCGCCGCCTACTTCTACAGCCTCTATCTGCTGCTTAACCTGGGCATGGCTGCCAGCGGCCAGCTCTATTTCGAAGCGAGCGCCATCATCATTACCCTGATTTCCCTCGGCAAGTTGCTGGAAGCGCGCGCCAGACGCAGCACCCAGTCCGCCATTCGCGAACTGATGGCGCTGCGGCCGGAAACCGCCACCGTCTGGCGTGGCGAGAGCTGGCAGAGCGTCGCCATCGACGAAGTGCTGCGCGGTGATCGACTGCGGGTGCTGGTGGGCGAGCGGGTGCCGGTGGATGGCAGAATCGTGAGCGGCGAGAGCGAACTGGATGAGTCGATCCTTACCGGCGAGAGCCTGCCGGTGCCACGCGGTGCGGGCGACAAGGTGCTGGGCGGTGCCATCAACCGCTCCGGCGTGCTGGAGATCGACGCCACTACCGTAGGGGAGGATTCCAGTCTCAGCAAGATCATCGCGTTGGTGGAGAGTGCCCAGATGGGTAAGGCCCCGCTGCAACAGCTGGTGGACAAGGTCTCTGCCGTGTTCGTGCCGGTGGTGATGGCCATCGCCCTGTTCACCCTGCTGGTGTGGTACGCCATCAGCAATGACTTCGCGCAGGCGCTGCTGGCGGCGGTGGCGGTGCTGGTGATCGCTTGTCCCTGCGCGCTGGGGCTGGCGACACCTGCAGCCATCGTCACCGGCACCGGGGTGGCGGCGCGTCACGGCATTCTGATCAAGGATGTGGATACCCTGCAGAAGGCCCATGCCATCAAGGCGCTCATCTTCGACAAGACCGGCACCCTCACTCAGGGCAAGCCGGTGCTGGCCAGCTGGAGTGGCACGGTCGAGCAGCTGCGTCTCGCCGCCGCTCTGCAGCAGGCGAGCGAACATCCGCTGGCGCTGGCGATGCGCGAGGCGGTCGGCAACGGTGCGACATTGCCTCAGCCGGAAGCGGTCGAGGTGCGGGTTGGCGCCGGTATTGTCGGTCAGGTGGCGGGCCACTCGGTCGCCATCGGCAATGGCTCTTTGCTGGCCCAGCTCGGCATTGAACCGCCACAACAGGATGAACAAGCCGCCGATGGGGCGACCCGGGTCTGGGTCGCCATCGACGGCATGGTGGCAGGTATCGCCGCACTGGCCGATACCCTGCGCCCCGAGAGTGCGGAAGCCATCGCCACCCTGCGTCAGCGCGGTATCGCCAGCTGGCTGGTGAGCGGGGATGCACCGGCGCCGGTGGCCCATATCGCTGCCAAGCTGGGGCTGGACGGGGCGTTTGACTCCGTGCTGCCAGCGGGCAAGGTGGCGAAGGTCGAGGCGCTGCGGGCGCAAACCCGCGGGCTGGTGGCCATGGTGGGGGACGGGGTGAACGACGCCCCGGCGCTGGCGGCGGCGGATGTCGGCATCGCCATGGGCTCCGGCTCCGATGTGGCGATGGAGACCGCCTCCATCACCCTGATGCGATCAGACCCGCGGCTGGTGGCCGATGCCATCGACATCTCGGCGGCAACCTGGCGCACCATCCAGCAGAATCTGTTCTGGGCCTTCGTGTTCAACATCATCGGCATTCCGCTGGCGGCGCTGGGCTACCTCAGCCCCGAGCTGGCGGGGGCGGCCATGGCCCTGAGCAGCATTACCGTTTTGAGCAATTCCCTGTTATTGAAACGCTGGCAGCCCAGGGCGGCGCACGGGCCAGCATCCAACCCGATCAGTAAGGAGGCATAAATGAACATCAGCAAGGTTGCCAAGGCCACGGGGCTGACCGCCAAGACCATCCGTTACTACGAGAGCATCGGCCTCATCACCGCCCCGGTACGCAGTGACAACGGCTACCGCAGCTACACGGAAGGCGCGCTGCGCGAGCTGCGTTTCGTCAAGCGGGCGCGGGAGACCGGTTTCAATCTGGAGGAGTGTCAGGAGCTGCTGGCGCTCTATCGCAACGAGCACAGAACCAGCGCCCAGGTGAAGAAGCTGGCGCAGGAGAAGATCGTCGATCTGCGCACGCGCATCGCCGGGCTGCAGGCCATGCTCAGCTCGCTGGAAGGGCTGGTCTGCTGCTGCCACGGGGATGAGAATCCCGAGTGCCCGATCCTCGACGAGCTGGAGAAGGGGTGAGCAAGAGCTCACCGTCCAGCGCAGGGTAAGCCACAGATGATTGACTAACTTCTTAATAAACGGTGCTTTATTGTTGCTGGTCAGGGGGTAGTGGTAGACTGCTCGGCTCTTGTACAGGAGTACTCAGTTGACCCAGAGTGTGACACGCCAGGTTAAGCAGGCCATCATGGCCCAGCTCTATACCCACGCATCGTTCAGTCTCCCCTGTTTGGGCGTGTTGGCATTTGGCTGGAGTCTGCTGTTTCACGACTATCTGCCCGCCACCGAAGCGCTTGGCTGGCTGGCAGGGACTTTCCTGTGGCTGCTTGGCCGGGGCTGGCACCTGCGCTGGCGCCGAGCCCGCCTGCACCAGACACCGCTGCCGGTGCTGGAGCGCGAACTTTTCATCGGCGTGACTATCACCTCCATCATCTGGGCGCTGGGTGTGCTGCTTTACATGGACAAGCTGCCCGATACCTATCGGGCCGCCATGATGATGCTCTCCAGCCTCATTCTCACCGGCAGCGCCATCATGCTGTTTGGCAGCCGTCGTACCCTCTATGGTTCTGCCCTGCCGCTGGGTATGGCGATGCTGTTCGAGCTGGGCAATGGCAACGAGCAGGAGCGGATCGTCTCCTGCATGCTGGCGGGCTATCTGTTTGTCTTTCTGCCGACCCTGCTGCGGCGGATGCGGCGGGATCAGATCGCCTCGCTCCACCACCGTTTCTCCAACGCCGAACTGGTGGCCGAGCTGAAGGTGGTTTCCGAGCATTTGCGCCTCACCTCCCGCCTCGACGGCCTGACCGGCATCGCCAACCGCGCCCACCTCGACGACTCGCTGGAGCGGGCCTGGCGTCGCTGTCACCGCGCCCGCGCACCGTTGTCGCTGGTGCTGGTGGATGTGGATTACTTCAAGCAGTTCAACGATCTCTACGGCCATCAGCTGGGGGATGACTGTTTGCAACAGGTGGCTGGGTTGCTGGCCGAGGTGGAGCGGCGCGAGGACGATCTGGCGGCCCGTTACGGGGGCGAAGAGTTTGCCCTGCTGCTGCCCTGCACCGGCATGCAGGGGGCGTTGCAGGTGGCGGACAATGTGCGGCAGGCGCTCAAGGAGCTGGCCATCCCGCACCAGAAGTCACTGGTCTCCGGTCGGGTCACATGTAGTTTTGGTGTTGCGACACTGATACCGGATAACAGCATGAAAATCGCCGATTTGATCCAGAAAGCGGATGCGGCACTCTATCAGGCCAAGCATAATGGGCGGGATCGAATCGAAGTAGCCTTGATGGGTAAGGTTGCCTGAATTTAACGTGACAGATTAAAGAGGTTGTCTATGCAATGTCATCGTATCGAAGAGCTGCTGGAGTTGTTGCAGCCTGCCTGGATCAAGGAACAGGATCTCAGCCTGGTGCAGTTTGTTGCCAAACTGGCCAACGAAGCGGGATTTGAAGGTTCTCTGTCCGAGTTGACCGACGACATGCTGATCTATCACCTCAAAATGCGGGAATCCGACAAGCAGGCGATGATCCCCGGTCTGGCCAAGGATCATGTGCCCGATTTCAAAGAGGCACTGCTCAAGGCTCGCGGAATCAAGTGAATCTTTAGCGGAAGCGCATCACCTTGGGGTGATGCGCTTTTTTGTTGCCGAAAATTGCGATCCAACCCCAATATTAGATACATCTAATCCACACAATTAGCATGCTGTTTAAGATATAATCCGCTCCATAACAAATAAGGGAGCGATGTCTTGCAATGGCCGACCACGATAAAATCGATATCAAGGACGTCACCGACAAGGACGTAACCGGGACCTTCAACCCCCATACGTTCAAAGCCAGCGACGACAGATTCAACCCGGGCAACCGCATCTATGTGCGGGCCCAGAAAGGGTATTGGCAGCGGGTGCGCAAGGGGATGGGCTGGTTCTTCGTCGCCCTCTTCGTGCTGCTGCCCTGGCTGCGTTACGAGGGGCGACAGGCGGTGCTGTTCGACCTCGGTCATCAGCAATTCCATATCTTTGGCGCCACCATCTGGCCGCAGGATCTGACCCTGCTCGCCTGGCTCTTCATGATTGCCGCCTTCGCCCTCTTCTTCGTGACCACCTTCCTCGGCCGGGTCTGGTGCGGCTATCTCTGCCCGCAGACGGTCTGGACCTTCATGTTCATCTGGTTTGAAGAGAAGCTGGAAGGGCCCGCCAACAAGCGGCGCAAGCTGGACGAGGCACCCTGGAGCGGCGAGAAGCTGGCCCGCAAGGGGGCCAAGCATCTGGCCTGGCTGGCGATTTCGCTGGTGACCGGCCTGACCTTCGTCGCCTACTTCCAGGATGTGACTGAGCTGGTGCCGGACTTCTTCACCCTGCAGGCGGGGGGCTGGGTGCTGTTCTGGGTGAGCTTCTTCACCATCATCACCTATGGCAACGCAGGCTGGATGCGCGCCATCATGTGTATCCACATGTGCCCCTATGCCCGCTTCCAGTCCGCCATGTTCGACAAGGACACCTTCATCGTCGGTTATGACACCAAGCGCGGCGAAACCCGTGGTGCCCGTTCCCGCAAGGCGGATCCCAAGGCGCTGGGGCTGGGTGACTGTATCGACTGCGATCTTTGCGTGCAGGTCTGCCCGACCGGCATCGATATCCGCGATGGCCTGCAGTACGAGTGCATCAACTGCGGCGCCTGCGTCGATGCCTGCGACCAGACCATGGAGCGGATGGGCTATCCGAAAGGGCTCATCAGCTACACCACCGAGCACAAGCTGGCCAACGACTCCACTCATGTGGCGCGGCCCAAGCTGATTGGCTACGGGCTGGTGATGGCGGTGATGCTGGGGGTATTTGTCTACAACGCCATGTCCATCATGCCGATGGGGCTCGATATCCTGCGGGATCGCAACCAGCTGTTCCGCGAAAACAGCGAGGGGCTTATCGAGAACACCTACACCCTCAAGATCCTCAACAAGACCCTGCAGCCCCAGACCTACCAGCTGGATGTAGAGGGCTTGCCCGAGTATCAGTGGTTCGGTCCCCGTGAAGTGACCCTGAAAGCGGGCGAGATCTATACCCTGCCGGTCAGTCTGGCGGTCGACCCCTATAACCTGAAACGGCCGACGCTGGATATCCAGTTCGTGCTGAAGCGGGAGGGGGCTGCGCCCGATGACAGCAAGGGCAACCTGCGCCAGGGCAGCAAGTTTATCAGCCGGTTGTAACCGCGTGTGGTGGTGTGCCGGACGTGACACACGTCAGGTCACCAGCGAACACGGCAATGCCGGGCAGTGGTGATAGAATGGGGCGCAACGGCGCCCCTTTCTTATGGTGGATGACATGCGTTTCAACTATTCCGACCTCAATCCCGACCTCATCATGGATGCGCTCGATCTCAGCGGCCTGCGGCTCGACTCCGGTCTTATCGAGCTCAACAGCTACGAAAACCGGGTCTATCAGTTTCAGGATGAGGATCGTCGCCGCTATGTGGTGAAGTTCTACCGTCCCGGCCGCTGGAGCCGGGCCCAGATCCTCGAGGAGCACGAGTTTGCCACCCGTCTCGCCGAGGCGGAGATCCCGGTCGCCGCACCGCTCGCCTTCGCGGGCGAGACTCTGCTGGAGCACGAGGGCTACCCCTTTGCCATCTGGCAGAGCGTCGGTGGCCGCCAGTTCGAGGTGGATAATCTCGACCAGCTGGAGTGGGTGGGGCGTTTCCTCGGTCGCATTCATCAGATCGGCGCCAGCAAGCCGTTTCACCATCGGGTGCGGCTCGATGTGGAGAGCATGCTGCACGAACCGCGTCAGCTGCTGGCGTCTGGCGAGTGGCTGCCAAGCGGGCTGGCGAAGCAATTCTTCGGGGTGCTGGACGAGCTGATTAAACATGTCAGCGACGCCATGACCCTGGATGTGGCGCAGATCTCCCTGCATGGCGACTGCCACCCGGGCAACATCCTCTGGCGCGATGGCCCCATGTTTGTCGACCTCGATGATTGCCGTACCGGCCCCGCGATTCAGGATCTCTGGATGATGCTCAGCGGCGAGCGCCATGAGCAGCAGATCCAGCTCGACACCCTGCTGGCGGGCTACGAGGAGTTTATGGAGTTCGACTCGCGGGAGCTGGCGCTGATCGAGCCGCTGCGGGCGATGCGCATCGTCCACTACATGGCCTGGCTGGCGCGGCGCTGGGAAGATCCCGCCTTCCCCCGTCACTTCCCCTGGTTCAATACCGATCACTACTGGCGCCAGCAGATTGCGACCCTGCACGATCAGCTGGAAGCGCTCAAGGCGCCACCGTTGAGCCTGATGCCAAACTGGTGAAATAGAAGGGATCTTGCGTGGCAAGCGGGGCTCGATCTCCGGCCCTGACCATTGACGTCAGCATGGCGAAACAATAGGCTTGGCACTGCTTCGGTTCGCCGGGCGTGCCTCACAGTGATCCCTTAACAGGAAACATCATGAAAAAAGTTCTATTTTTCCTTGCTGCCATGCTGATGATCCCCATGGTTCACGCCGCCCCCGAGTTCAAGGAAGGCGTCAACTACGATGTGGTCAAACAGACTGGCAGTGCCCAGCCGGAAGTGATGGAGTTCTTCTCCTACTACTGCCCGCACTGCGCCACCTTCGAACCGATCGTTGAGCAACTGCAAGCCGGTCTGCCGAAAGGCGTCACCCTGAAGAAGAACCCGGTTGCCTTCCTCGGCCGCGAAATGGGCCCCGAGATGCAGCGTGCCTATGCCGTTGCCAGCCTGCTCAACGCCGAAGCCAAGCTGACCCCGGCCATCTTCACCAAGATCCACACCCAGCGTCAGCCGCCGATGAGCCGTGACGAGGTGAAGCAGATCTTCGTGGACAACGGCGTACCGGCTGAAGAGTTCGACGGTGCCGTCGACAGCTTCGCCGTCTCCGGCATGGTCTCCCAGTTCGATCGCAACACTGAGAGCTACAACATTCGCGGTGTGCCGGCCTTCCTAGTGAACGGCAAGTACATGGTGAAGATTGAATCCATCACCTCTCAAGAGCAGTTCAACCAGCTGGTGCAGTTCCTGTTGGCCAAGAAAGACTGATACCCTTGAGTCGATAAAAGCCCGCCGGTGCGAACCGGCGGGCTTTTTGTTTTCTGGCGATCTCGAAGATCAGACCCCGACGTGGAACGCCTGCTTGAGGTTGCGGATAAACTCCGCATCCCGACACAGGGTCTTGCCCGGGCTGTCGGAGATCTTGGCGACCGGGCCGCCATTGCACTCCATCAGCTTGAAGACGATGTTCATCGGGCTGACACCGGGCAGATCGCAGGTGAGCTTGGTGCCGATACCGAAGCTGGTGTTGATGCGGCCACGGAAGTGACGGAACAGCTGCACTGCCTTGTCGAGGTTGAGCCCGTCGGAGAAGACCAGGGTCTTGTCGGTGGGGTCGATGCCGAGGCGCTGATAGTGGCTGATCGCCTTCTCGCCCCACACCACGGGATCGCCGGAGTCGTGGCGCAAGCCCTGATAGCGGCTGGCCAGCTCGAAGTCGAAGTCCCGCAGGAAGGCATCCATGGTGATGCAGTCGGTCAGGGCGATGCCGAGATGGTCGGTGAACTCGTCCAGCCAGCTGGTGAGGGCGGCGCGCTGGCTGTGCTCCAGCGGGAAGCCGAGCTGCTGGTGCGCCTGGAACCACTCGTGGGCCTGGGTGCCCACCGCGGGCAGCTTGTACTTCTGGGCCAGCATGTAGTTGCTGGTGCCGCGAAACGCCGGCAGCCGCTCCTTGAGGCGACCCACTACCGCATCCTGCACCGCGTGGGAGAAGCGACGGCGGGTGCCGAAGTCGATGAGGTTGAACTCGCTCATCTCCTCCGGGCTCAGCTCCAGCTCCAGCTTGTCGATCTTTTGATCGAGCCGCTCCAGCGCGTGGCTGACACCGAACTGGGGGTAGCGGAAGCGGTTGCGCATCTCGCTGATGATGGCGAGCACCGGGATCTCCCACAGGATCACATCCTGCCAGGGGCCCTCGACCCGCACATTGATGCGGCCATCCTGCTCGAACACCTTGAGCAGAGAGGCATCGAGCGGCTTGCGGCGCAGGTGGTCGAGGTAGTCAGGGGTGAAGAAGGGGCGCTCGGCCAGAAAATCGAGCTCTGGCTTGGTCAGTCGCAGGGAACCGGCGAGGCGCAATTGTTCCTCGATCTGCCCCATCATGGGCAGCAGATCTTCTTCATTGCGGCTGTGAAACTCGGCCACCACCTCGGCATCCGGATAGCGATGGAACACCGCCTGCTGCATATGCAGCTTGTAGGCATCGGTGTCGAGCAGGCTGGTGAGGATTGGGGGCATATCAGGCGTCCAGCAGGCGTTGTACATCGATCAGGGTCTGGGCCAGTTCGGCGCCAGCCTCGATCATCTGGGTGTGGGCGCTGGCAACCGTCTCGGGCGCGATGCCACGGCAGGCATCGAGATGGACGATCACCCGGAAACCGGCGCGGCGCAGTTGCAGCACGCTGGTTTTGACACAGTAGTCGGTGGCGAGGCCGCCGACCAGTACGGTGTCGACCTTGCGGGCTTGCAGGAATTCGATGAGTCCGGTGCTGCGCCGTTCGGCCAGATCGTGATAACAGGCGCCGTAAGGGTGCAGATCCGGTTCGACCCCCTTCCAGACGAAGAAGTCATAGTCGATGGGGGCGGGCAGGCCGTCGAGCAGCTCGAAGCCCTTGCTGCCCGGCACGCAGTGCACCGGCCAGGTGAGGTCGGCGTTCGGCAGATCCAGCGGCAGCAGCATGCCGGCGGGGTCAGAGACGGCCCAGTTGGCATTGGCGGGGTGAGCGTCCTTGCTGCCGATCCGCAGCGTGGCGAGGGTGGCCTGAGCGTTGAGCGCAGCCACAATATCATCACCGCCCGCGACGGGCAGTTCGTTCGGGCAGAGGGGGGTAAAGCCCTTCTGCGCATCAATATCCAGGCTGGCGACGGTTCCCATGATTGGCTCCTGCACATACTATTCGTGTGATATTATCTACCAAACATTAATGGAAGGCGAGCAGGGCGATCGGCATGCTGAGAATGAGTCTGGATATGGTGGTGCTGCGGTTGCATGACGAGCGGCTCGAGCTGCTGCTCGAGACCCGCGATCGCCCCCCCTTTGCCCACTGTTGGCAGCTACCCGGTTTGCGTATCGACGAGGCACTGGATCGGGATCTGGACGCCGCCCAGCGCCGCCTGCTGGCGGAGTGGGGGCTCGGCCACTGCTACAGCGAGCAGGTCTGCACCCTCGGCAATCTGGAGCGGGATCCCCGCGGCTGGTCCACCACTCTGGTTTATCTCTGTCTGGTCGATCCGGAAGTGGAAGTGACCCACGGCTGCTGGCATCCGCTCTCCAATCTGCCGGGGCTGAGCCTCGCCTTCGATCATGTCCAGCTCATCGCCAAGGGGCTGGAGCGGCTGCGCATCAAGAGTCGCTACAGCACCCTGCCGTTGCATCTGCTTGGGCCCGAGTTCACCCTTTCCGAGGTGCAGCGCGCCTTCGAAATCATCCTGCAAACCCCGATGAATACGGCGGCATTTCGCAAGCGGATCCATCGCGCCGACATTCTGGTGGATACCGGCCGCAAGCGTACCGGCAAACAGCGCCCCGCCATCCTCTACCGGCTGGAGAGCCCCTGCTGCGTGATGTTTGATCAGGTGATGCATGGAGCGGAAGCGTGAGTTCCAATCCCGTTCGTGTGCTGGTCAGCGCGTGCTTGCTGGGCCAGCCGGTGCGTTACGACGGCCAGAGCAAGGGGATTGTCAGCGACTGGCTGAGCGAGCTGGGTGCCGAAGGACGGGCGCTGGCCTTCTGCCCCGAAGTGGCAGGCGGTCTGCCGACCCCGCGCCCTCCTGCAGAACGACAGGGTGAGCGGGTGGTGACGGCGAGCGGAGTGGATGTGACTGAAGAGTTTGATCGCGGCGCCGAGCTGGCCCTCGCGCTCTGTCAGGCGCAGGGCATTCGCTTCGCGCTGCTGAAAGAGGGGAGCCCCTCATGTGGCAGCGGCCGTATCTATAACGGCCACTTCGAAGGGGTCTCTGTGGCGGGCGAGGGCAAGACCACCGCCCTGCTGCGCCGCCACGGGATGGCTGTTTTTTCCGAAGATCAGTTGGCCGAGTTGGCCTCAGCGCTCTCTTTGGATTCTTCCTTGGCTTTGGCGGCAACTGGCAGCGGCGCCTGACCGCGCTGCCACCCCTCCAGCACCTTGTCCTTCTCCTGCCAGCGCTGGTTTAGCCACGCCTGAAAACCGCGCTTGAACTGCTTGTCATTGAAGTAGTCGCCAACCAGCGCCTCATCCACCGGCAGCTCCTCAATCCGCACCTGAATGCGTTTTACCCGCCCCATCAGGAAGTCCTTGAACGGGGTCTCGGCGTTGTCCGGATAGCGGATGGTGACGTTGATCAGGCTGTCAAACTGCTCCCCCATGGCGGCCAGCGTAAAGGCCAGACCCGCCGCCTTGGGTGGCATCAGATGGCGGTAACGGGAGCGGGCAGCATCCCGTTTCTGTTCGGTGAAGCGGGTTCCTTCCACGAAGTTGATGACAGTGGTGGGGATATGGCGAAACTTCTCGCAGGCGTTGCGGGTGGTTTCGATATCCTTGCCGCGCAGGTGCGGATTTCTTAACAGAAACTCTCTCGAATAACGGCGCATAAAGGGCATGTCGAGCCCCCAGCAGGCGAGCCCCAGCAGCGGGATGTAGATAAGCTCGTGCTTCATGAAGAACTTGGGCACCGGCAGCCGATCCCGGAACAGATGACCCAGCACCACGATATCGGTCCAGCTCATGTGGTTGCTGATGATGAGATACCAACCATCCTTGCGCAGCCGGGTCTTATCTTCGATCTGCCAGTCGATGCGCATCGTGAGACGGATCACCAGCGCATTGCAGGCCAGCCACAGACGCATGAAGCGGTTGTTGAGGCGGCTGCAGGCGCGACCAAAAGCCGGAACAGGCAGCAGCAGTTTGGCCAGCGATACCAGCAGGATCAGGCTGGCGCACAAGGCGGTGAACAGGATGGTCAGGCCCGCGCTGATGATCAGCACCAGCGGGCCGGGAAGCAGGGATAGCATGGATGTTTACTGCGCCTTGGTTGCCAGCAGTTGGCTCAGGGTCTGGTCCTTCTCGTGCCAGATCCCGTTCAACCACTGTTGAAACTCTTGTTGGAACTCGGGGTCATTGAAGTAATCCCCCACCAGCTTGCGGTCGATCGGCAAATAGCGGACCTGAACCTTGATTTGCCCGACCCGGCCGCACATGAAATCCCAGTAACTGGGAATACCGTCCGGATAGGCGATGGTGACATCCACCAGTTGATGCAACTGGTCACCCATGGCGGCCAGGGTAAAAGCGATGCCGCCTGCTTTCGGTTGGAGCAGGTGACGATAGGGCGAACCCTGCTTCTGATGTTTGCCCTTGGTGAAGCGGGTGCCTTCGACGAAGTTCATCACACTCACCGGAATGTGGCGGAACCTGGCGCAGGCCTTACGGGTCGTTTCAATGTCTTTTCCCTTCAGATGCGGGTGTTTTTCCAGAAATTTTCTGGAATATCGCCGCATGAAGGGGAAGTCGAGTGCCCACCAGGCCAGACCGAGAAAAGGCACCCAAATCAGCTCTTTCTTCAGAAAAAACTTCAGGAAGGGGATTTTTTGGTTAAAAACCCGCTGCAATACCAGTATGTCGACCCAGGATTGATGGTTGGCAATCACCATATACCACTCATTCCGGCGCCCTTTGTCCACTCCGACCACCTCGAAAGGGGTTTTGATGATGGTTTTCTGGATCAGATTGTTGAATCCGATCCAGCAGCTGGCACAGCCATCCAGCAGGGCATTGCAGAGGGTTCGCCACCCTTTGAGCGGTAACGGCAGCTTGAGCAGACCCAGCAAGAAGATGGGGATAAACCAGAAGAGAGTGTTGATAAAATAGAGCAGGGTGGAGAGGCTGCCGCGCAGTCGCTCTGTCATCTTGTTGGGCATGAGTTCGGGTCCGTCTTGCTGTCGATAAAGGGCCATCAAGTGGTCAGATCTGTGGCCATAATATCAGCCGCTGGCCCGTGAGACCATTAAGAGCCGTCACAGGGCCGGACTCACCCTTTCCCCTCTATCAGCTGCTGCGCAGCCGCGACAGCAGCCGATCCATGGCGCGATAACCGAGCGCCTCGATCAGATGCTCCTTGCCGATGGCCGGTTGTCCCGCCAGATCGGCGATGGTGCGCGACACCCGCAAAATGCGGTGCCAGGCCCGGATGCTGAGCCCCAGCTTCTGGATGGCGTTCTCCAAAAATTCGGCATCTTGCGGTGATAGTCGGCAAATATCTTCGATTTCACGACTATCCAGCAGGTTGTTGAGCTTGCCGTTACGGCTCAGCATGTGCTCCCGCGCCGCCAGCACCCGATCGCGGATCTGCTGGCTCGACTCCCCCCGCTCCGCCTTGCCGGTCAGGCTCCCCTTGGGCAGCAGCGGCACCTCCACCGTCAGGTCGAACCGGTCGAGAAAGGGGCCGGAGAGCTTGCCGAGGTAGCGCAGGATCTGATCCGGGCTGGAGCGGGTCTGGCCGTCGCCATAGTGGCCGCAGGGGCTGGGATTCATGGCGCCGACCAGCTGGAAGCGAGCGGGGAAATCCACCTGACGGGCGGCCCGGCTGATGGTGATGTGGCCCGTCTCCAGCGGCTCACGCAGGGAGTCGAGCACCTTGCGCTCGAACTCCGGCAATTCATCGAGAAACAGCACGCCGTTGTGGGCTAGCGAAATTTCGCCGGGCCGCGGATGGCTGCCACCTCCCACCAGCGCCACCGCAGAGGCACTGTGGTGCGGCGTGCGATAGGGCCTGTGGTGCCAGTGACCGGCCCGCGGGGTGAGGCCACCGATGGAGTGGATGGCAGCGGTCTGCTGCGCCTCCTGCTCACTCAGTGGTGGCAAGATGCCGGGCAGGCGGCTGGCCAGCATGCTCTTGCCGGTGCCAGGCGGGCCGATGAACAGCAGGTTGTGGCTGCCGGCGGCGGCGATCTCCAATGCCCGCTTGGCCTGGGACTGGCCGATCACATCCTGCAGATCCGGCACATCGGGCAGGGTATCAGTGGTCTGGGGCTCCGGCAGTGGCAGCTCGTATTGACCCGCCAGCCAGGCGGTGACGGCCAGCAACTGGTGGGCGGTGCGCACCTCGGCATCCTGAATGAGGGAGGCCTCGGGGCCGTTCTCTCGCGGCACCAGCAGGGTGCGTCCTGCATCGCGGCAGGCCAGTACGGCAGGCAGCACCCCGAGTACGGGACGGATCTCGCCAGTCAGGGCCAACTCCCCTAAAAATTCGTGATTGAGCAGGTATTTTGCCGGTATTTGCTTGGAAGCGGCGAGAATGCCGATGGCGATGGCCAGATCGAAACGGCCGCCCTCCTTGGGCAGATCGGCGGGGGCCAGATTGACGGTGGTATACTGCTATTGGTAGAGAACTCAAGGCGGGGCGTCATGACAGCATTTTCATACATCCGATTCAGTAGCAAGGAGCAGGCATCCGGCGACAGTTTCGCTCGTCAGATGGAGGCTAGTCGCGACTGGTGCAAGCAACGGGGCATAGAGCTTTCAGAGAAAAACTATGCTGATTTGGGTATCAGTGCCTTTCGAGAGAAAACTAGGGCCAGCCTTGCAGACATGCTTGAGGCAATCGAGTTGGGGAGCATCAGGGAAGGTGACCATATCATCCTTGAAAACCTTGACCGTCTCAGTCGTCAGGGTATCGATGCAACTCAAGAAATCATCAAGTCCATCCTGCGTGAAGGCGTCAAGATAGTATCTCTCCAAGATGATTTAGAACTTGATCGCTCAAGCCTGAATGACTTGGTATCCGTTATCAGAATCGCCCTCAGTGCAGACCTCGCGCACAAAGAGAGTCTCAAGAAGTCCGAGCGTGTATCGGCTGCAAAGGCATCTCAGCGGGAGCAGGCGAAACAGGGTAAGGCAATCAATAAGCGCCTGCCCTACTGGCTCGAAAAGGATGGTGATGGCTACCAGTTCAATGATGGGGTTGATGCGGTCAAGTTGATGATCCAGCTTCGGACAGATGGCCTTGGGTTTCATAAAATTGCTGCTCGACTCAATGCCAGTGAGCACAAGCCACGTTGGGCAGTGCATTGGTCGGATACCACGATTCGAAACATCCTTAGCAGTCCGGCTCTCTATGGTCGGTATCAGTTCAGGAATGGTGATGGGGTCGATGACTACTATCCGGCACTGGTTTCCTATGCGGAGTTTAAGGCATTCCAGAGCACATATACGGCGTCTGCTGGTGGACAGGAACACCACAATCACCTTTTCGGTCTGGTGCGCTGTGGAGCTTGTGGCGCGGCTATGAGCAAGAAGGTAAGCAAGCGCAAGGTTGCGGGGGCGATGAAGTATTACAAGGGATGGATTTGCACGAAGACACTCAGCGGTGCATGTGCCCAAAAAACACCAATGATGGATTTGGATGATCTTGTCATTAAGGCAGTAAAACGCCTCAAGGTCTCAGACTCCAAGAAGGCCAGCCGTGAAGCTAACCAGCTGGATCGGGAGATAGATACCAAGAAGGCTCGACTGAACGAGATTACACAAGAGCTGGTGTCTGGTAGTAGTTCGGTTAACTTATTGAATGTTGCTGCAAGCACCATAGAGAAACAGCTGAAGGAATTGATGGCCCAGCGTAAGGAGTCTGTCCGGACGTCCCATAGTGAGATACAGACACTCTATGGACTACGAGATGATGCAGAGCGATTCAACATTGCATTGCGGCGTGTGGTTGACCGGATAAAGGTATTTCATAAGGGTGACTCTACTTGGCATGTAGCAATCCACCAGCGGAATGGACACCTGATTTCGGTTGCGGCATTCCGCAAGAACCAGCGGAGCCCTTGGGAATACATGTTCGGCAACACTGCGGAGATAGTGGCGATTTCCGCGAATACGGAGTTGGATTCTTGGGAGGCTGACGAAGTAAGCGCGAACCCTGAAGACTGGGAGACAGGTATCACTAATCCGGAGTATGAGCACACAGAAGTCTGCGAAGACTGATCATAGGTTTATCGTATGCTGCACGAATAAAAATAAGTCTATCAACATGGTTGATTGGAGTCCTTTTTGCCCATACATGTGTATTAGTCGGATTCACCGACACGGTAATTTAAAACCGGAATGTAGATACAAGGGGAAAGGGATGAGTGAGATTAGTCAGCGGATTATGGATGCAATGTTTACCCAGCAACGGCTGCAAGTGTTGAGCCTTGGTGTTCATCATAACGAGTTCAGTGATGCTTACCTCTTCGCTTGGTATGAAGGTGTCTATCCATTTTTTGAGGATACTGATGGGTCTGTTCAGAGAAGGCCGCATGAGCACTACGCAGAGTATTTTAGTATTAGTGAACAAAAAGTAGATGAGCTGACTAAGTATCTTGATGACTGTTTTTTGAACGATGAAGTTCCCACATTTTATGAGCTAGAGGATCATTTTAAGGTTCGTCATGCAAGCTCCAAATGGAGTCGGTCAGACCTCGTAGACGTTTGTCGCTACTGCTACCTGCAAGGACATAGCTGGAACGATAAATTCTGGAAAAAACTCCTTACCCCAATGCAACATCCCTCAGAGGCTGGTTCTATTGTTCGGAAGTTTGATCGTGAAGCAGACATCTACTTTCAGTAATCTGCTAGCCCCATGTTATGAGGCATCTTAGATGTGTGGGGTTCGGAACTTTTGATGAGTTCTTGGTAAAGTTCTTTCAATAGTTCCGAGCCTCTTACGCCTTACCATTCACCTTGATAAACCGATACAGGGTAGCAACTCCCACGCCTGCTGCCTTCGCTGCATCTTCCTTGCTTACGCCCTTCTCAATCAGCCCCAGCGCCTTCTCACACTTCGCCACGGTCTCCGGCGACTGCTTACGCCCAGTGAATTTGCCCGCCGCCTTAGCCTTCTGTATGCCCTCTGCTGCGCGTCTACGCCGATCCTCGTAGTCCTTCCGTGCGGTGGTAGCCAGTATCTCCAACAGCATGTTGTTAACGTGGTGCAGGATGTCAGACACCAATCCGGTGTTGCTGGTCAATACCAGATGGCTTGTCGGCAGGTCGATTGATACCAGATGGATTTTCTTGTCTTCAATGGTGCGCTTGAGGGTTCGCCAGTCGTCAGCGGTGAGGCGGGTCAGGCGGTCAATCTGCTCTACAAGTAGGACGTCACCAGCTTCAGCTTGTTCGAGTAGACGGGTTAGCTCTGGTCGGTTGAGGGTTGCACCAGATACGTTCTCGATGAAGTGTGCTGCGATGGTATGGCCTAGGCTGGCGGCAAACTGGTTGATGGTTTCCAGTGCGCGGGATGCGTCTTGCTGGTCGGTGGATGCTCTCAGGTAGGCATGGATTTTCATAGTCTCTCACATAGGTTTTATCTTATGAGGTAAATGATAATCCTATCGTATGTGTTTTATCAATAGTCTAATGATAGATTCCTATCACATAGCTGGTGGCTCTCGTTTGGGGATAGTTAAATGATAGGGCTGGTGGGGGCGACGGATTTTTTTGCCAGCCGATTTATTTTTTCACTGGCGGTAGGACAGGGGGGGTGATGATCTCCCCCATAGTCTTTGTTGAGTAGACAACCAATCAACAGTTCTGTGTGCGCGAATCTATCTCTCAGATCTTTTTTTTAGCAGTAGAATGCGTCTCTCAGGCCGATCCATCAAACCCCCGAGCTTATACAAAAATACCCCAGTGAAAAAAATCACTTTGAGGGTAGGTGTGCGCACGATTACCTACTGGCGGTCATCTTATTATCTGATCATGCCCTTGATGATACCCCCCTCAACGAATCCCCATGATGGAGGCAACAGACTGCGATGAACGGCGCTTCACGTCTTCAAGGGTGACGTCATTGAAACGACTATCAACAATCCCATCGAAGGATTTCCAACTATCCAGTGCCTTGGCTTGTGGGGTCATGCTCTCGGTATATTGCCCCCGAGCCTTTGCCAACCTCAGATAGTCGGCTGCATCATCAACAGTCAGACCACACTTGAAGGTGGTCATGCAAATTTTGAATGCGCCATTGTGCCGATTACCAGCGCCCATACTCGTAATGATTGCATCAACTGCCTTATCACAATACGCCCGCGCTCTGCGTTCGTTGTATGTGCCAGTCTGAGAAGCTATACGGCGCTGTTCCATCAATCGCTGTTCATTCGCTGCCATGGCATCAAACTCGGCTCTCCATCGCCCCAGAGGGAATACAGACGGCTTAGGATTGAACGTGGCATACGGGTCGTGTGATAGGTATGTCAGTCGATTGAAGTTGCAAGTGGACTTATCAAGGTTCGATTCTGGTGCTCCCAGTTTTACGAACAGTTCAATCATTTTATTGTATGCAAATTTATACCATTCAGGTTCATGCTTCCGGTAATCAGTCATCAATCCAGCCTTCAAGCCACCAGACGGACTGATAAAGGTGAATGCAATGTATTTGCCTACTGGACTAGCCAGTATAAGCTGGCGCAACTCTTCAGCCACAGCCTGTCCAATGTTGTCTACGTCCATGACCATAATCCCATTATGAGCCATAGCCTTGTCTTGGGCTGACCCGCCAGCCAGGTCTTCATATTCGCCCATCAGGATTGCGGGTAGCTCGCCCTTGATTACGTCTGCTTCCGCTTTACGGCCTTCTGATTTGAGAAGGCGGATTGAGTTGATACGGGCATCAAGTTCAAGGCCACCAGCACGAATGCAGTTGATGACGGTTTCAAGTGAATGAATGGATAGGCCAGTTGCTTGCTTATGTTTCTTCAGTGTGATTTTCATGGTGTCTCTTTCTGGTGAGTCATTGTTGTTTTATTTGGATTTATAAAAACCGTGTAAAACTTGAGGGAGTTTTATTTGCTTAAGGTCTTTAGCAAATGGTTTTCCCTCAAGAAATACACGTTTTTGGTAGTGCTTTGATAAGTGGTTAGATACCCAACATTGATAGGCCATTGACCAGTTGCTTGATGGTCTTGGTCTTCGTATCGGCAATGGTCTTCTTGGTGTGTCCAGTCGCATTGCAGAAGGCTTCTGCTGTGTGTCCTGCACCTGTGATGATGGTTTCTCGCCGCTTGAATGCCATGTTGTCTTTATTCGACAACGGCACATCCCATCCAACGTATGGATCGGGTAGTGTCCAAGTGCAATGATCGTCAACCACGAATCCCATCAGAAACCGAAACAGGTTCAACCTCATTCGCCCCTGCCCCTCGGCATGCCATTTCCATTCAATCGTTGGATCCATCAATTGTCCCCAGAATGCATCTGCGAGCTGCTTCATCTGTTCCTTATTAACCCGAGTGTTGGTTAGCAGCTTCTTATACTCTGCAACCACAGTCGATACGGTGTCCCTGTGCTTGATGTCTCGGAGCATAACCACCAGCCATTTCCGACCAATGGCATTAATCTTCGAGTAGACCTGCCAGCAGTCACCACGGATCCCCATGCTCTGGATTACGTCCCATTCACTATGCCACTCGATGGCTGACTCTAACGGCCCCTCAAACTCTACAGGGTCACGTGTAGCGGTCAGATGCTCGATTAATGGGTGGTCGGTCTGGTCGATGCTACGGGGCAATCCATGCTCTGCTATGGCCTTCAGGAGCGCCTTCCGAGAAATGTTCTTTAGTGCCTTGAGTTCTTCGACTTCGGGTAGTGTCAGGGTCTCGGACTGATACCCGTAATCGTTCAGCTGTTGGATTATCTGCACACCAAAGCATCCACGGGGGCTGTGCTCTGCTAGTAGGCTGTATAGGTTCGCCCTGTCTCGATACGCTGGATCCTGCCACTGAGACTTGTCAGTCAACACGCTCTCACTGTATTGCAGGACTCTTCTACTACCCTCATGGACGTGTATCAGACGGTTGCCTTCAATTACCAGTTGGTCTGTGCCTTCACCTGCAATCATCCAGTGGGTAGCTTGCTTCCTTGCTCTCCCTTGTTGCTGGAAGACCAGACCCGCCTCGCATTGAGTGGAGACAACATGGAAGTCGTCATTGAAGTTGATACCTTCAGCCAAGCAGTTGGTTGCAATGACTACCTGATACCCACCAGCAGCAACAGATGAGTGTTTGATCATCTTCTCGTATGCCGCCATTGCAGGTGATCCATATTTTGAAATCGTCTCGCTGGTCATTACGATTGACGTAATACCTTTGGTTTCAAGGTGGCGGCTTATTGCATTCGATTTGCTGGTAGATTGAACAAATACCAATACTGGTTTATGTTCAAGTGCGATTGCACCAACAATAGTTCCAACTATGTATTTTGTATTCTGAAGAATCTTACTGTTTGTTTGGATTTGAACAACGTTTAATGTGCGACAGAATGACCCCTCAACATTTGTAATCGTATCGGGTTTAATAGGTACAAGGTTGAGATTACAGGTTGCTGAATACAAGTAGACGGGGATGTGATTGGATGCTTCTTTAACTGTATCAATCAATCCCTCAACCGATTCCCGAAATCCGCCAGAATACATAATCTGACATTCGTCTATGTGGAGCTCTCGGATACTACTGAGGTCTAAACTCTTGAGTTTTTCAATCTGCGCGAATGTAAGGTTGCATCGACCATCACGCCGTGCGCTCATTTTCTCTTGCTGTAGGATGGCCTTAACTGGGAATACCACTGCGCCGTTGTTGTCGTTCGCACTGGTGGTCATGTGGAACGTCTTGCCTACGCCTGTAGCGGCTTGAATGAAGTGTATGCCTGCTTCTAGGGGGAGCTGGTCTGCAATGTCATGCAGCCTTGGTTCTCTGCCGTCAGGCAGTCTGGGTAATGCTCCCAAATTGATAGTTGTTGGTGTCATTAATCATACTCGATTCTCCATAATAAATGTTTCACTGGGTTGATGGATTACTTGATGGATGCTTTGATGAGCATTGCAAGCCGTGTATTAATTGCGTCATTCGATGGCGTGCGGATACCATTGCGCGAACGAAATGAGTTTAATGTCTGTTTGTGCGAGTTTAGCGCCAGTGCGGCGAGTGTTGTCCCGTATTGCTCGATCAGTTTTGTTCTCAGAGCATGTTCATAGTTTGTCATGATTATTCCTTGAGGGTTTATAGAATACTGGTTGTATGTATCGCAGACAAAAAGAAGGCCGCTAAGATTTAGCAGCCGTTCTTTCGAGTAATCTGTTGACACCAGATAGTATCTATAATACCACAGATTTTGGGATAGTAAACAAATTATTGACTTCTCCGTCAAAATAGTATGACCATACTTTAACTTCATGTTTCCCACTAAAATCAGTTAACTGTGATGTGTTTGCTCGGGAACTCGAAATTGCCGTTGAGGAGGGCGCTGCGCACCCGATCCCGCGACTCTTTCACCGAGGTTTCCGGCAGGCCGACTATGTTGAAGGCGGGCAGGCCGTTGGAGAGGTGAACTTCCACCGTAACTTGCGGAGCCGCGATCCCGAGGCTGGCACGGCTATAAACCACAGCTAATGACATAAATCCCGTCCTTGAGTTGATATATGTTCTGGCTAACTGCTTGTTGTTGGTTTTTTATTCCAGAGTTCCGGCTGGGGAATAGCCAAAATCAGTGGGTTGTCACAGAAAAAAGGCTTGCCCAATAAAAATCACCGTGCTAGTTCTAATAGCCATTCGCGGTGCAAATCGCCCCAATTTCACAGGATTTCCGGTTGTAACTATGAACATGGCCTCCCGTTTCGTCAGCATTATTGTGGTCCTAGTGGTGATTATTATCTCACCGCTCGGGGCTCGTTTAGCTGCACGGAACAAGGGATAGACCCACCACCGGACAGAACGAAACAAGCGACCCCCGAGCCTCACAGCTCGGGGGTTTTTTTTCGACCAAAGGACAGGATTTTCCACATGAACGGCGCGCAGTTTTTGGTACAGGCTCTCAAGAAACAGGGTGTGACCCAGGTGTTTGGTTACCCGGGCGGGGCCATCATGCCGGTCTACGATGCCCTGTATGACGGTGGTCTGGCCCATCAGCTCTGCCGCCACGAGCAGGGTGCTGCCATGGCGGCGGTCGGTTATGCCCGCGCCTCCGGTCAGGTGGGGGTCTGTATCGCCACCTCTGGCCCCGGCGCCACCAATCTGGTGACCGGTCTGGCGGAGGCGCTGCTCGATTCGGTGCCGCTAGTGGCCATCAGCGGTCAGGTGCCCTGTTCCGCCATCGGCACTGATGCGTTTCAGGAGGTCGACGTGCTCGGCATGTCCCTCTCCTGCACTAAGCACTCTTTCATGGTGACCGATGCCGCCGATCTGGGGCGCGTGCTGGCAGAGGCTTTCGCCATCGCCACCGAAGGGCGTCCGGGCCCTGTGCTGATCGATTTTCCCAAGGATGTGCAACTTGCTGCAGTGCCGCCCCAGAGCCCGCTGTTTGCGGTGGAAGAGCCGGAGGCGCTCACCCCCTCCGAGCTGGCCGCAGCCCGCACCCTGATTGCCACCGCCGAGCGTCCGGTGCTCTACGTCGGTGGCGGAGTGGGCATGGCCAATGCCGAGCAGCAGTTGCGCGACCTTGCCGCCGTTACCGGCATGCCTGCGGTCACCACCCTCAAGGGGATCGGCGCGCTCGACCCCGACAGCCCCGTTTATCTGGGCATGCTCGGCATGCACGGCACCAAGGCTGCCAACTACGCGGTACAGCAGTGCGATCTGTTGCTGGTGGTGGGCGCCCGTTTCGATGATCGGGTGACCGGCAAGCTGGAGGAGTTCGCTCCCGAGGCCAGGGTAATCCATCTGGATGTGGACGCCGCCGAGTTCGGCAAGCGCCGCGCTGCCGAGGTAGGGATCACCACGGATCTCAAGCGGGTGTTGCCCGCCCTCGCCATGACTCTCGACATCGACCCCTGGCGTGAACACTGCGCCGCCATGGCCCGCGAATATGCCTTTCGCTACGACCATCCGGGTCAGGCCATCTACGCTCCGGCCCTGCTCAAGCAGCTCTCCGCCAGGTTGCCGGAGACCAGCGTGGTCGCCTGCGACGTGGGTCAGCACCAGATGTGGGTGGCCCAGCACATGCGCTTCACCAGCCCGCGCAACCACCTCTCCAGCGCCGGTCTCGGTACCATGGGGTTCGGTCTGCCTGCCGCCATCGGCGCCAAGATGTCGCGCCCAGAGGATGAAGTGGTGCTGGTGAGCGGCGATGGCTCTTTCATGATGAACGTGCAGGAGCTTGGCACCATCCGCCGCGCCCAGCTCAAGGTGAAGATGGTGCTGTTGGACAACCAGCGCCTCGGCATGGTGCGCCAGTGGCAGGAGCTGTTCTTCGACGGCCGCTACAGCGAGACCATCCTCTCCGACAACCCCGATTTCGTCGCCCTGGCCGCCGCCTTTGGCATTCCGGGCGAGACCATCACATGCAAGGAGCAGATAGCCGGTGCCCTCGATCGCCTGCTTGAGTGCGAAGGCGCCTATCTGCTGCATGTGGCTATTTCAGAGGAAGAAAACGTCTGGCCCCTGGTTCCGCCGGGAGTCGCCAACCACAAGATGATGGAGCAACGCCCATGAACCCGCACACCCTTGCCCAGCCAGTATTTGCACTGCACACCTTGCATATCCACGCCCAGCCCAGACCAGAAGTGATGGAGCGGGTGCTGCGGGTGGTGCGCCACCGCGGCTTCAATCTCTGCGCCCTCAACATGGAGCAGGATTGCCAACAGCTGCGGATCACGGTTACTGTCGAGTCGGTGCGTCCCATCCAGCAGTTGTGGAGCCAGCTGGTGAAGCTGGTGGACGTCTCCCGGGTCGATGCACTGGAACAGCAACCCCGGATCAGAGCTTAAGGAGCAAAGCCAATGTCACAGCCTTCCCAATCCGCCTCTCAACCCAAGTACATCTGGTTCAACGGCACACTGGTGCCCTGGCAAGATGCCCAGGTGCACGTCATGAGCCACGCCCTGCACTACGGCTCCTCGGTGTTCGAGGGTGTGCGTGCCTACGACACCCCCAAGGGCACCTGCATCTTCCGTCTGCAGGAGCACACCCGCCGCCTGTTCGACTCCGCCAAGATTTACTGGATGGACGTCCCCTACAGCGAGGCCGAAGTGAACGAAGCCTGCCGCACCGTGGTGCGCGAGAACGGCTTGAAGAGCGGCTATTTGCGCCCGCTGGCCTTTGTCGGCAACGTGGGGCTGGGGCTGCATCCGCCGCTGGATGCCAAGGCTGATCTGATTGTCGCAGCCCTGCCATGGGGCGCCTATCTGGGAGAAGAAGGGCTAAAAAATGGGGTGGATGTGTGCGTCACCTCCTGGAACCGGCTCGCACCCAACACCATTCCCACCGGTGCCAAGGCGGGTGGTAACTATCTCTCCTCCCAGCTGATCAGCCGTGAGGCCAAGCGCAACGGTTTTGCCGAGGGACTGGCGCTGGACGTGAACGGCTATCTGAGCGAAGGGGCGGGGGAGAACCTGTTCCTGGTGAAGAACGGTGTGCTGTTCACCCCGCCAGCCACTGCCGCCATCCTGCCCGGCATCACCCGTGACACCATCATGACCCTGGCCCGCGATCTGGGCTATGAGGTGCGCGAGCAGGCGCTGCCCCGCGAGGCGCTCTATGTGGCGGACGAAATCTTCATGACCGGCACCGCCGCCGAGGTGACCCCGGTGCGCTCCGTCGATCGGATGAAGGTGGGCGCTGGCAGCCGTGGCCCGGTGACCGAGCAGCTGCAGAACGCCTTCTTCGGCCTGTTCAACGGCCAGACCGAAGACAAGTGGGGCTGGTTGACCCCAGTCAACGACTGATGAGAGCGGGGAGGCATCACGTCTCCCCGAGTCGCTTCCGGTGAAGGCTCCCCGAGGTGCCTTCACCAGGATCGATTCCGATCCACTTTTATCATCATCGAATAATGCAGCGAGCCCATATGGGCAATCAGGGAGTAGAGACAATGCCGAAGTTGAGATCCGCCACCACCACCCACGGACGTAACATGGCCGGGGCGCGCGCCCTGTGGCGTGCCACCGGAATGACCGATCAGGATTTCGGCAAACCCATCATCGCCGTGGTCAACTCCTTCACCCAGTTTGTGCCGGGCCACGTCCATCTCAAGGATCTGGGCCAGCTGGTGGCGCGCGAGATCGAAGCCGCCGGCGGGGTCGCCAAAGAGTTCAACACTATAGCCGTGGATGACGGCATCGCCATGGGCCACGGCGGCATGCTCTACTCCCTGCCATCGCGGGAGCTGATTGCCGACTCGGTGGAGTACATGGTCAACGCCCACTGCGCCGATGCCATGGTCTGCATCTCCAACTGTGACAAGATCACCCCGGGGATGCTGATGGCCGCCCTGCGCATCAACATCCCGGTCATTTTCGTCTCTGGCGGCCCGATGGAAGCGGGCAAGACCAAGCTCTCCGATCAGATCATCAAGCTGGATCTGGTGGACGCCATGATCCAGGGCGCCGATCCCAAGGTCTCCGACGCCCAGAGCGAGCAGGTGGAGCGCAGCGCTTGCCCCACCTGCGGCTCCTGCTCCGGCATGTTTACCGCCAACTCCATGAACTGTCTGACCGAGGCGCTCGGTCTCTCCCAACCGGGTAACGGCTCCATGCTGGCGACCCACAGCGACCGCGAGCAGCTGTTCAAGCTGGCGGGTCAGCGCATCGTCACCCTGGCCAAGCGTTGGTATGAGCAGGATGACGAGAGCGCCCTGCCGCGCAATATCGCCACCAAGGCGGCGTTCGAGAATGCCATGGCGCTCGACATCGCCATGGGTGGCTCCACCAATACCGTGCTGCACCTGCTGGCAGCGGCGCAGGAGGCAGGCGTCGACTTCACCATGGCCGACATCGACCGCATGTCGCGCAAGGTGCCCCAGCTCTGCAAGGTGGCGCCCTCCACCCAGAAGTACCATATGGAAGATGTGCACCGTGCCGGTGGCGTGGTAGCGATTCTGGGTCAGCTGGAAAAGGCGGGTCTGGTACACGGCGATACCCGTACCGTGCTGGGTTGCTCCCTCGTCGAACAGCTCAATGAATATGATGTCAGCCGCCAGCCGAGTCAGAATGTGGTGGACTTCTACCGCGCTGGCCCGGCCGGGATCCGCACCACCAAGGCCTTCAGTCAGGATTGCCGCTGGCCGGAGCTGGATCTGGACCGCGCCGAAGGCTGCATCCGCTCGCTGGAAAATGCCTACAGCCAAGAGGGCGGCCTCGCCGTGCTCTCCGGCAACCTCGCGCTCAACGGCGCCATCGTCAAGACCGCCGGGGTGGATGAGGAGAACCTCACCTTCCGTGGCCCGGCCCGGGTGTTCGAGAGTCAGGAGAGTGCGGTGAACGGTATCCTCGACGGCACCGTGAAAGCGGGCGAGGTAGTAGTGATCCGCTACGAAGGGCCGAAAGGGGGCCCGGGTATGCAGGAGATGCTCTACCCCACTACCTATCTGAAATCCATGGGATTGGGCAAGGCGTGCGCCCTGATTACCGACGGCCGTTTCTCCGGCGGTACCTCGGGCCTCTCCATCGGTCACGTCTCGCCGGAAGCAGCCTCTGGCGGCACTATCGGTCTGGTGGAGGATGGCGACATCATCAGCATCAATATCCCGGCCCGCAGCATGGTGCTGGAGGTGGCCGACAGCGTGCTGGCCGCCCGCCGCGTTGCCGTCGAGGCTCGTGGCTGGAAGCCGCTCGATCGTCAGCGTCAGGTCTCCTTTGCCCTGCGCGCCTATGCCATGTTCGCCACCAGCGCCGATAAAGGTGCGGTGCGCGATCGCTCGATGTTGGGGGAATAAATCATGGTCTCTGCGGCGGATTATCTACGCAAGGTGCTGCTCTCCCCCGTCTACGAGGCGGCGCGAGTTACCCCTTTGCAGACCCTTAAAAAATTGTCCGAGCGGCTCGGCAACCATGTCAGCCTGAAGCGGGAGGATCTGCAACCGGTCCACTCCTTCAAGCTGCGCGGCGCCTATCACAAGATTGCCACCCTGACTCAGGAGCAGAAGGATCACGGCGTCATCGCCGCCTCTGCGGGCAACCACGCGCAAGGCGTCGCCCTGTCTGCCGCCAAGCTCGGCATCAAGGCGATCATCGTGATGCCCAAGACTACGCCGGACATCAAGATCGATGCGGTGCGCCGTCAGGGCGGTAACGTCATGCTGTTTGGCAACAGCTTCGACGAGGCCTATGCCGAGAGCCGCCGCCTCGCCGAGCTGGAGGGTTACACCCTGATCCCGCCGTTTGACGACGTCGAGGTGATCGCCGGGCAGGGCACCATCGGCAAGGAGCTGCTGGATCAGGACATTCACCTCACCCACGTCTTCGTGCCGGTGGGCGGCGGCGGTCTGGCCGCCGGGGTGGCGGTCTATATCAAGCAACTGCTGCCTGATGTGAAGGTGATCGGGGTGGAGGCTGAAGGGTCTGCTTGCCTCAAGGCGGCCATGGCGGCGGGCGAGCCGGTCAATCTGGAGCGGGTTTCGCTGTTTGCCGACGGGGTGGCGGTCAGACGCATCGGCGAGGAGACCTTCCGCCTGTGCAACCAGTATCTGGACGAGGTGGTGACCGTCTCCAACGACCAGATCTGCGCCGCGCTGAAAGATATCTTCGACGACTGCCGCGCCATCGCCGAGCCGTCGGGGGCCCTGTCGCTGGCGGGTCTGAAAGCCTATAGCGAGCGGGAGCAGGTCAAGGGTGGCCGGATGGCGGCCATTCTGTCCGGTGCCAACGTCAACTTCCACAGCCTGCGCTATGTGTCGGAGCGCTGCGAGATCGGCGAGAAGCGCGAGGGCATGCTGGCGGTGACCATCCCCGAGCGCAAAGGGGCCTTCCTCGATTTCTGCCGTCAGCTCGGGCCCCGCATGGTGACCGAGTTCAACTACCGCTACGCCGATGCCGAGCAGGCCTCGCTGTTTGTCTCGGTGCGCCTCACCGGCGGTGACGAGGAGCTCGGCCAGATCATCGATCAGCTCGGCGGCAACAGCTATCCGGTGGTCAACATGACCGAGAGCGAGCTGGCCAAGAACCACGTGCGCTACATGATTGGCGGCCGCCCGGCCCGGCCCCTCGGCGAACGCCTCTACAGCTTCAAGTTTCCGGAGCAGCCGGGCGCTTTGATGCGCTTCCTCGAGACTCTCGGCTGTCGCTGGAACATCAGCCTGTTCCACTACCGCAACCACGGTGCCGACTACGGCCGCGTGCTCTGCGCCTTCGAGCTGCCGGATGAGGACGTTGCGGCCTTCCACGACTACCTGCACGAAATTGGCTACGGCTGGAAAGAGGTGAGCGACGACCCTGCCTACCGGCTTTTTCTGGCCAGTTGATGGCGCGATGAAGAAGGAGGGAGGCGTTGGCCTCCCTCTGTTTTTAGGCTGCAATTGGCCACTTTTGTCTGAGCCATTGAAATCCGTAGGCCAGCGCCATCAACAGCAGGGTGCCGGGTAGCACCGTTTGCCACAGGAAGGCTGGCTCTTGTCCTGTCATCAGGATCAGCAAGGGATTGGCGCCCGCCGGAGGATGGAGGATATTCAGTCCCTGCATCAGGGCGATGGCCAGCCCGGTTGCCAGAGCCATCTGCACTTCAGCGGGGAGCGGAAGCAGGCCGATAACCAGTCCGACGCAGGCCGTCAGCAGGTGACCACCCAGCACGTTTTTGGGGCGCGCCAGCAGACTATCTGGCAGGGAAAACAACAACACACAGCTGGCCCCGAAAGGTGCCATGACTAGCGCGACATGCCAGCTCAGATTGAGCCATCCCAACATGCCGATGGTGAGTGCGGCGCCCACACCTGCCCATAACGGGCCATACCATTTCGTCATCATCTTTTCCTCTTGGTTTGCCAGAACTGATTAGGCACATTAGGTAGACAGATCGGTGTACTTCAAGAGGCAAATGATGAGCGAGAAGCGTCAACAACTGGTAGCGACGGCCTACCGTCTGTTCAACCGTCATGGCTTTCATGCCACCGGCATAGATCGCATCTGGGCCGAGGCGGGGAGTACCAAACGCACCCTCTATCGCCACTTCCCGACCAAGGATGCCTTGATTGAGGAGGTGCTGCTCGCTCGTGACCGGGAGTTCTTCGCCCTGCTCGACCAGCGGCTGGCCGGTGTGAGCGGACGTGAAGCTCGCCTGCAGGCGCTGTTCGATGGCTTCGCAGAGTGGTTTGGCCGCACTGATTTCTATGGCTGCAACTTTATCAACGCCAGTGCCGAGTTTGCCGACCCGCGACATCCGGTGCGCAAACTGGTGATGTCACACAAGCAGGCGTTGTTGGGCTGGGTGATAAACCAGCTCGAGTGCTCTCTGGCTCAGGCCACCGGGCTTTGCCTGCTGTTGGAGGGGGCGATCGTGATGGCCCACTGCTATCAGCAGCCGCTGGCTCTGGAGCAGGCCAGAATGCTGGCAAAGACCATTTTGGCCGACGATGCCGCGATAATGCAGGCCGCTTCACACTCCTGAGCTGCTGGTCATTTGAGGCTGCGTTCGGATGGGATACCCTGATTGACGGAGAGGCCGCCTGACGGCTTCACACAGGGATAGTGCGCACTCAGGCGCCCATAACGACTTATTGCAGAGGCGAACATATGAATAAATCCATGCTTGCGGTATTGGTCAGTGGTTTGCTGGCGGCCGGGGCCGTGCAGGCCGCCGCTCAGGACAATACCTGGTATGTCGGTGGCAAGGCTGGTTGGTCGAACTATTACGGTGTTGATCACAACGAGTATGCCGAGGCGATTTCCCAATCCCTGGGCAATACCAGCGAGAACACGGATGATCTGGGACTGGGCCTGTTCGCCGGTTACCAGCTCAACCCCAATCTGGGCTTCGAGCTGGGTTATGACTGGCTTGGTAAATATGAGGGCAAGGCGGGGACTGGTAGCAATACCCTCAATACCGAAGCCAAAGGCCAGATGATTCAGGCCACCATGAAGATCAGCTTCCCGGCCACCAATGTGCTCGATCTTTATGGTCGGCTGGGCGGTGCTTATGCCTGGACTGAAAATGAAATCAGCTTCGCCAATGTCAGCGAGACTGGCAAGAAGCATGGTGCCGCCTTCGTCGGGGCGCTGGGTGCCGAGTACACCATCGATCGTGACTGGGCTGCCCGTCTGGAGTACCAGTACACCACGCCGCTGGGCGATACCTCGCTCGATCGCTCCGGCATCGAGCTGGATAACGGTCTGATCTCGTTCGGCATGCTCTATCGCTTCGGCCAGCAAGGGGGCGAGGTTGCCGCACCTGCGCCAGCTCCGGCTGCTGAACCGGCCCCTGCGGTCGTGGTGGCGCCCAAGACCTTCAGCCTGAGTTCCGATGTGCTGTTCGAGTTCAACAAGGCGACCCTGAAACCGGCTGCCAATCAGGCGCTCGATGCCCTGTTCAGCCAGATTGTGGCGGCCAATCCGAAAGATGGTGTCGCAACTGTCATCGGTTATACCGACCGCATCGGTTCCGACAACTACAACCTGGCCCTCTCCGAGAAGCGGGCCCAGAGCGTGGCCAGCTATCTGGTATCCAAAGGCTTGTATGCCGACAAGGTACGGGTCGAGGGACGTGGCAAGGCCAATCCGGTCACTGGCAGCAGCTGTGCCAGTCGCTCCAAGCAGGAGCTGATCGCCTGTCTGGCACCGGATCGCCGGGTGGAAATCCATCTGGAAGGGGTTTCCCAGCCTGTCCAATAAGCAGAGCGACGGGAGCAATAAATGTAAAAACGGGAGGCTTGGCCTCCCGTTTCTTATGGCGCTGTCCCAATTACG